>JAZSME010000070.1:0-60895 GCA_045535715.1 Ruminococcus sp.
GCTGCTTGTAAGGAACAGCATGTTGGCGTAATCGGTGCTAATAACAGGGGTTTCGATTCAACCATCGGCTGTGCTTTCGACCAGAATCTTGCTGATGTTGCTTGTGTATCCTGCGGTCAGTGTACTGTAGTTTGTCCCACAGGCGCTCTCGTTGTTAAGGACGAGACAACAAAGGTTCTCGAGGCTATTGCTGATCCCGAGAAGATCGTTATCGTTCAGACTGCTCCCGCAGTAAGAGCTGCTCTCGGTGAGGAGTTCGGTCTTCCCATGGGCACAAACGTTGAGGGCAAGATGGTAGCTTCTCTCCGTCGTCTGGGCTTTGACAAGGTATTCGACACCAACTTTGGTGCTGACCTTACAATCCTCGAGGAGGGCACAGAGTTCATTCATCGTGTTAAGAACGGCGGCGTTCTTCCCATGATCACATCCTGCTCACCCGGCTGGGTTAAGTTCTGCGAGCACTACTATCCCGACCTTATTCCCAACCTCTCCACCTGTAAGTCTCCCCAGCAGATGACAGGTGCTATCATCAAGAGCTACTACGCTGAGAAGGAAGGCATCGATCCCGAGAAGATCGTCAGCGTTTCCGTAATGCCCTGTACTGCTAAGAAGTTCGAGCATAAGCGTGATAATGAAGGCAGAAACGGCCTTCAGGATGTAGATATCGTTATCACAACAAGAGAGCTTGCTGAGCTTATTAAGAGAGCAGGTCTCCAGTTTACAGAGCTTCCCGATGAAGAGTACGATCCCGCTCTCGGTCTCTTTACCGGTGCAGCTGTTATCTTCGGTGCAACCGGCGGCGTTATGGAAGCTGCTCTTCGTTCCGTAGCTGACATTCTCTCCGGCGAGGACTTAAAGCAGGTTGACTACGAAGAGGTCAGAGGCACAGAGCCCATCAAGTATGCTACCTACGATGTAGCAGGCATGAAGGTTAAGGTTGCTGTTACTTCCGGTCTTTCCAATGCTGCTAAGCTTCTCGACGAGATCAGAGCAGGCAAGGCAGACTATCAGTTTGTTGAGATCATGTGCTGTCCCGGCGGCTGTGTAAACGGCGGCGGTCAGCCCGTAGTTCCTGCAGCAGTTCGCAACTTCACAGACATCAAGAAGGAGCGTGCAAAGGTTCTCTACGCTGAGGACGCAGGCCTTCCCATGAGAAAGTCCCACGAGAGCCCCATCGTTAAGAAGCTCTATGAGGATTATCTCGGCGAGCCCGGCAGCCACAAGGCTCACGAGCTTCTCCACACAACTTACGTTGAGAGAAAAATCAACTGATAAACTTCATATTTCTTTCTAAAAAAAGGCTTCCCGCCAAAAACGGGAAGCCTTTCCTTTTGCCTTTTTCAGCTACTTTCCCCTTGTCTCATTGCCTCTTTTGCAAACTCAGTATTGATACTGTCTGTGTTGTGAGGCTTTGCGGGATTTTTTGAGGATGTGGGAGCAATCTCGCTTTTTACCACGTTTTCAATAACTCCGTGAGTAAGCTCCTTTTTGTTTTCCTTGGGAAATTCCTCGGGGAAACGAGGGCTGCTTTCTTTCTTTACGCTATCCATAATATCACCTTTCTTTTCTATTATTATTTCCCCGAGTCTTCCTTTGATAATTGGAAACTTATGTAATCAACCTTTGTTAAATCTTATTAAAAAGAAGAAATAAATTCATATTTTCATTGTATTTTGATTTCAAAAGGTGTAATATGTTATGTGATAACTTTATGCGGTATTTTCGCTAATTTCTTCGGATTGTCCCAAAGGAGATTATTATGAAGATCATTGTTGTAGGCTGCGGTAAAATAGGCAAAACCATTATCGGAAGCCTTGTAAACGAAGGACACGAGGTTCTTGCTATTGACAATTCCTCCGAAACTGTGGAGGAGGTTACAAACCAATATGACGTTATGAGTATTTGCGGTTCAGGTACTGACTGTGACATCCTTCTGGAGGCAGGCATCAAGAATACAGATATATTCCTCTCTGTCACAGGCTCAGACGAGTTCAATATGCTCAGCTGTTACATCGCAAGGACTCTGGGCGCACAGAACACAATTGCCAGAATCCGCGACAGAGCCTACACTCAGAATAACTTAAGCTTTCTTCAGCAGCAGCTGGGACTTTCAATGTCCATTAACCCTGAAAGATACGCTGCTCACGATATATATAATGTTCTCAAAATGCCCACTGCGGCTCACATCGAGACCTTCTCCACCAGAAACTTCGAAATTATCGAGCTCGTTCTCAAGGAGGACTCTCCCCTGACGGGTATCCGTATGATGGATCTGAGAAAGCAGTATCCTGCAAAGTTCCTCATCTGCGCCGTTGAGCGTAACGACGAGGTCTTTATCCCCGACGGAAACTTCATTCTCGAAGAAGGAGACAGAATCGCTATCACAGCTGCTCCCACAGAGATTCTCAAGCTTCTCAGAAGCCTCAGGCTTGCAAAGAAGCAGGCGAAGAACGTTATGATCCTCGGTGCCAGCCGTATTGCATATTATCTTGCAAATATGCTCCTTGCCTCGGGAAGCAAGGTCACCATCATTGACAAAAATCCCGAGGTCTGCAAGGAGATCTCCGAGGCTCTGCCCGGAGCCACTATCATCCTCGGCGACGGCGCTCAGCAGGATCTTCTCCACGAGGAAGGTCTCAACACAGTTGACGCCTTCGTTTCCCTGACAGGAATGGACGAGGAAAACATCCTCATCTCCTACTACGCTTCCACTCAGGAGGTACCCAAGGTAGTCACAAAGGTAAACCGACACGAGTTCATCTCCCTTGCAACCAGAATGAACCTTGACACCATTATCTCCCCGAGAAAGGCGATTTCCGATGTTCTTGTACGATATGCACGTGCACTCCAGAACACCGTCGGCAGTAATGTTGAGAATCTTTACAAGATTATGGACGGAAACGTTGAAGCCCTTAAATTCAAGGTTTCCGACGACTTTAAATATGTGGAAATGCCCCTTAAGGATTTACATTTCAAAAAGAAAATCCTGATTTCCGGAATTCTCAGAAACCGCAAGGCAATTATCCCCTCAGGTAATGATTACTTCCTGCCCGGGGACAAGGTAATTGTAATCTCCTCAGGACACAGACTCTGTGACCTTGAAGACATCTTTGAATAATCGGGAGTGTAATTATGAACAGACATATGGTACTTTACACTCTCGGTCATATTGCCATGGCTGAGGCGGCACTACTTTCCTTTCCGCTTATAGTGGCTCTTCTTTACAAGGAGACCGCAGTTGTGACAAGCTTCCTCATAACCATTGCCGTAGCACTCCTCCTGGGCTTTCTTCTGAGGCTGGTAGCTAAGCCCTCAAGCAAGGTGATCTACGCCAAGGAAGGATTTGTTATCGTAGCTTTTGCGTGGACGCTTATGTCCCTTATAGGTGCTCTCCCCTTTACCATTACAGGCGAGATACCCTCATATATCGATGCGGTTTTTGAGACCGTCAGCGGATTTACCACCACAGGTGCTTCCATCCTCACAAACGTGGAAGCAATGAGCAAGGGTCTCCTCTTCTGGAGAAGCTTCACTCACTGGGTAGGCGGTATGGGTGTGCTCGTTTTCGTTATGGCTATTGTACCCAACATCGCTGACCGCTCCATTCACATTATGAGAGCAGAGATGCCGGGACCCGTTGTGGGTAAGCTGGTTCCAAAGGCTAGGGACACCGCAAAGATACTCTATCTCATTTATATTGCAATGACCGCTCTGCTGATAATTCTTCTCATGTGCGGCGGTATGCCTCTCTTTGAAAGCACTGTTCACGCTTTCGGTACAGCAGGCACCGGTGGCTTCGGTGTAAAAGGTGACAGCATCGCAGGGTATTCTCCCTATCTGCAGTGGGTAATCACTATATTTATGATCCTCTTCGGAATCAACTTTAACCTCTACTATCTGCTTCTCATAGGCAGACTCAAGTCTGTATTCAAAAGCACTGAGCTCTGGTTCTATCTCGGTACCGTTGCTCTTTCCATCAGCGCCATCACCATAAATATTCTGAATATGTACCAGAGCCTTTCAACCGCCGTGAGACACTCCGCCTTTCAGGTTGCCTCAATCATCTCAACCTCAGGCTTTGCTACCGTCGACTTCGACCGGTGGCCGGTGTTTTCAAAAACTATACTCCTGCTCCTGATGATTATGGGAGCCTGTGCAGGCCCCCCCGCCGGCGGACTCAAGGTTTCAAGAGTTGTCATTCTCCTGAAATCCATCAAAAGAGAGTTCAAAAAAATGCTTCATCCCCGCTCTGTCAGAGCTGTGAGTATGGAGGAAAAGGTTATGGACGATCAGGCTCTTTCAGGTGTTACCACCTATTTCTCCGTATATATGATGTGTCTTCTGGGCGTATTCCTGCTTCTGAGCTTCGAGCCCTTCTCCATCGAAACCAATCTCTCCGCCTCAATTGCATGCTTTAATAACATCGGACCCGGACTTGACTCTGTGGGACCTGCGATGAGCTACGCCGAGTACTCTCCCTTTTCAAAGATCCTTCTCTCCTTCACTATGCTTCTGGGAAGACTTGAGATCTACCCTTTGATTCTGGGACTCAACCCCACACTCTGGAAAAGAAGATAAGAAAAAAGCACCGATCATTCGGTGCTTTCTTTTTTTATGTATTCTATGTAGCTTTCTGTGCTCTCTTTGCTTCTTACGAGCATAGTCTCATAAACCTTTTGATGAAGTTCCTTTGCCTGCTCACGACTGCTCTTTTCAGAGTCGGGATAGAAGGGACCGTCTATGTAAACTACCGCCTTGGGCTTTTTTGAAAAACGGCGCTTCTGATAGGTGACCGTCATTGAAAACACAGGGGCGGAAAACTTTACGGGATATCTGAAGGAGAGAGATGAAAAGGGTCTCAGGTCCTTAGCGTACTCCCAGACATGAGCCTCAGGATAGATGGTGATGACCTTGTTTTCGCTGAGTCTCTCCTCCAAAGCTAAGGTGAACTTCTTCATTCCCGAGGGAGTATCGCTTAAAGGAAGCGCTCCCAGGAAAGGAAGAATTTTTCCGATAAAGGGAAGAGAGAAATTTGAAGGGGATACCACGGTATATATCCTTTTCGGGAATGCCGCAAGCGCGGGAATGAACACATCCCCCACCGGCTGAGTGTGGTTTCCGTAGAGAAAAAAGCCCTTATTTTTCGCTTTTCTGAGCACCTTCCTGTTTTTATAGCTCACGTGGAGAAAGAGTTTTATATAGAGACCTCCGAACACCACAGCAAGGGCATAGATAACCTTACTGCGAAGCTTTGAGAAAAAGTCCCTTCTGATATATTCGTAGTCCTCAGGAATTTTGTAATCCTCTGAGCCTGCAGTCTCGAAGTCATCGGTGAAACTTTCGTAGTATCTTACCTTTTCTTTCATTTCTCTGACTCTTCCTTCTGAGGAATATAGCCTGCGATATCAGTATGGCTGAAATCGTAGGTAAGCTCTTTCTGATACACTCTCTCGTAGGCTTCCTTTTTAAGAGTATAGTCCGCCTCGCACATTCTGGCACTGTCTTCCCTTTCGCTCAGACTTTTGTCGGGATAAATTACGGGCAGGATGTGGAGTCTGTACTTTACTTTGAGGAAATTGTCCTTGTCGATTTCGTCCTTGTCGATCATCTCGATAAAGCAGGGAATTATGGGAGCTCTGAGCTTTGCGGCGTAGTAATAGGCGCCTCTCTTGATGGGCCTGGGCTTTCTGAAATTAAACCACATCTCCTGCTCGGGATAAATCAGCACGTATTCTCCCTTACTGACAAGCCCTTCAAGAATATTCATAAATTCCCCTGTGAGGTACTTCTTGTTTCCGGAAATGGGAATTACATCGGAATAGTTGAGAAGGAAGCCCAGAATTCCGGGCATCAGGAAGTTTGTCTCCTGACTTACGATATTGATTCTTTTTCTCTTGAGCTTGTTGTGAACGAGGTATCTCACGCAGGTATTGTCAAGGGGGCTGAAGTGGTTGCAAGTAACAACCGCACCACCCTCAAGACCCTTGAGGTTTTCAAGCCCCACGATCTCGGTGTCCTTGTTGAGAATAGTTGTGGCGAGATTTGTAATGCGTCTTGCCACAAAGGATTTGAGCTTGAAGCTGAATTTCTTTGAATTTTCAAGGTAGCGGTTTACTATTGCGTCGCTCTCTTCTTTTGTAATCACAGGGTCGCTCAGCTCTACCTTTGCGCTGTATGTCTCATTCTCAAGGGCTTTTTTGATATTTTCGATTACCTCTTCTCTTCTGTCTCCGATAATCATAATCTGATCTTCTCGCCTTTCTCAGCAATTTTTCTGAAGGTTATCTCATCCTCGGGAATTGAGGCTCCGCGGCTTAAAAGTCTCTCAAGGCAAACTGCGTCGTACTTGAGCTTTTCCTCGTCGAAGCCATCCTTGTAGGCTCTCAGATCCTCGTAGTAGCCGCTGTACTTTGCGTAGTCCCAGAAGAGCTTTTCGTAGTGAAGACCCTCGTAGCACCAGGGTTTTGTGAAAAGGTTGTAGTGGACAAGCTTTGCGCCTTCGTCCTCGGGGATATCCTCTCTGGGCATGGTGTTCCATGTGGCATCGAGGTAGAAAATTCTGCCGTTGCAGATAGCGTTGATGTAGTCCTGATCAGGAGCGATTGAATCAAAGTGATATGTAGTGAGAAGTCTTAAGAAATGTGTGTCAAACTCCTCTTCTCTGAGAGCCTTCATATTGAGAAGAAGCACGCCTGAGTTGATGTACTCCTCGCTCTTGACTCCCACCGCCTTCTCCATATACTCGGTGAAAACAGGCACATTGGCAACAGAAAGGTCACTGCATCCGCCCAGAAGGTTTTCTCCGAAATCAACCTTGAAAAGCTCCGCAATATCGGAATTCACAACCACGTCGCTGTCGATGTAGATTCCTTTGTCGTACATGGGGAACATCTTTGCAATGAAAAGTCTAAAATAGATGGTGAGGGTGAAATAGTCGCATCTGATGCGGTTGGACATTCTGTCGGTGATCTCCTCAAGAGAGTCCTTCATGGGAGCAAACTCAACCTTGAAATGCTCCTTTGCAAGGCTTCTCAGACGCTTCTTGTTTTCATCGGACAGCTCCTGATGAATAATGATAGCCTTGTAGTTATTTTCTTCACTGGAATTATTTATCATTGAACTGAGGGCAACGGACAGAAAAGGAACATAGCCGTCGTCCACAGTAAAAAACACGGGGATTTCTTTGTTACTCATAATTTATCTCCTTTTGATGATATTTCATAGCACTGCTTGATTCTCTGATATTCCTCAAGAAGTGAATCGTATTCGTTGATTTTCAGCACCTTGTGCATACGCTCGATCTGCCAGGGCTTGGCGGTAACTGGGTGGATATAAGGAAACACTCTGAAGTGGGTGGTGAAATGCTGAATGACAGTTTTCTTTTTGAGTCTTCTCTGCTCATTGAAGTGCCTCGGCGCATATCCCTTTGAAACAGCCAGTTTATTGATGGCTGACTGGTCGGGCAGGAGCATCTCCTTCTCTGCGCAGAGTCTTCTGCACTTTGAAAAGAGTCCTGTCTCTCTGATCCTCTTAAGATTCAGAAGCAAGACACCTGAATTGAGATAATCCCTTCTGAGGAGCTTTCTTCGGAAGAAATGGGAACCGTAGTGGTCAAGCACCCCCACCACCTCCTTTTGCCCCATCTCCTGAAAATAAAAGGAAGAGATATCCTTTCGGCAAATTGTGTCGTTATCGAGATAGAGGATTCTTTCAGGAAGAGAAGGTATCTCGTCAGCAAAAAGCCTGAGCATACAACCGGGGGTGAATCGGGTGCGAAGATTGGAAAGGGGCAACTCCTTAATAAACAGCTCTGAAGCATCTATAAGAGTGAGACTACTCTCAGGGTTTGCCTCTCTGAGCAAACCGTCGAGATAAGCTGCAAAGCTTTGGGAAAGGGGCTCGCAGGAATTTCCCTCGTGCTCGAATTTCAAAGTCATAACATAGACGTTGAGAGGATTTTCTGTATTTTTCATCAGGGAAAGAAGTGAAATCAGCAGACCGTCTGCAATATTCTTATCACCGCAGTAGAGAAGATTTATTTTGTTTTCACACATCATTTATCTCCTCTTTCCTCAGTTGATGATATAGAAAAAGATGCAGACAAACTGCAGGATACTTCCCATTACAACAAAAATATGGAAAACAGAGTGCATATATCGATGCTTCTTGCCAATACCGTAAAGCACAGCTCCGATGGTGTAGGAAATTCCTCCGAAAAGAAGCCACATAAGACCTGCAAAGGGAATTGACTCGATTGCAACCTTGCCAGCAATAACGATGCACCAGCCCATACCGATGTAACAGATCATAGAGAAGGTGCCGTATTTTTTATGGTCAATTGCTGCAAATACCGAGCCTATAACTGCACATCCCCAGACGAGACCGAAAATTGTCCATGCCCAAGCGGGAGAGGTTCTTCTGATTGAAACCAGAAGGATGGGAGTATATGTACCTGCTATGAGGTAGAAAATGGTGCAGTGATCAAGAACCTGCATAACCTTTTTAGGGAACTCGGGTCTGAGTCCGTGATAAAGGCTTGACATGGTGTAAAGGATAATCAGGGATGCTCCGTAGATGGCGCTTCCCACTATCGCCCAGGGATCTCTATTGATTGATGAAAAAATCACGCAGAGGGCAAGGGCAACTACGCCGAAACCACCGCCCACAATGTGAGTTACCATATTGAAAACTTCCTCGCCCCGGGTGTAATCCGGCAGAAGTCTGTCACGAAGTTTTGTTCTGCTCATACAATTTACCTCCGTAAAAAATAAAACGCACCGAAGAACTCAAGATAAGTCAAGTTAAAAAGTAAAAGAAATCCCCTGAAGGAGACCTCCTTTATTCTTCATCTTTTCATAAACTCCGAGGTCAGGTGCCAAAGAATACTTCAGAAGCTTTCGTCATCCGAAAAGCGCCAAAATATTCCTTTTTGCTACGAGATACATTATAGCTCAGAATTGTTGAGGTATCAACCTACTTCTTGTTGACCACTCTAAACCGAGGGTTTTCTGTGGTGTAGAGTGGTGATTTTGCCACTCTACTCAGAGTAGAATGCCCCTTATTTGCGCATTTTGTGCATTGATTTCCCTTCTTTTTTATGGTATTATAAATAATGTTAAAAGTCGGGGGATCCCGATGCTGAATTTTAAGTTTGATTTTTATATATACCGACCCTTCAAAGAGGAGAAAAAACATGGAAAACATCAAAAACGTTATTGCGGAAAACATCACAAAGCTTCGTACCGCAAACTCCATGACACAGCTTGAACTGGCTCAGAAACTGAATTATTCCGATAAAGCCGTCTCGAAATGGGAACGCGGTGAGTCCATCCCCGACGTTACGGTTTTACTTACTATCGCCAATATGTTCGGCGTTACCCTTGACTATCTTGTGAAGCCTCACGTTGTAACGGACACTTCTCATCTGAAGCTTTCAAACCGCACCAAAGTCAAGAATCACGCCTTCATCACAGGGATGAGTATGCTGGTAGTGTGGCTTGTTGCCACTCTCGTGTACGTAATTCTGGCTCTACTGCCGGTAGATATCAGGGGAGAATGGCTACCTTTCCTCTATGCCGTCCCCGCAACCATGATTGTGTGGCTGGTTTTCAACTCAATCTGGTTTAACCGTCACCGCAATTTTCTCATTGTATCCTTGCTTATGTGGAGCTGTCTCGCAGCCTTCCAGCTCACCTTCCTTGTCTTTTCCATTCACATCTGGCTTGTGTATCTTCTGGGAATTCCCGGACAGATCATCATCCTTATGTGGTCGAATATAAGACTTAAGGAAAGCAAAAAGAAATCTGCCTGAGATCATTTCTGATTATCGGGAAAATGATTTTGGATTTATCAGGCTCTTTAGAAAACAAAAGTGTTTTTAAAAGCACCCGTAAAAGCACCAAAGCACCTGCCGATGTGGGTGCTTTTTTGTTTTCAGTCCTTTTCTCAAAAGGATAAAACTCTGTAAAAATCCATCAGGAGAAAATATATTGAGAGAAAATGTATCGGGAGAAATGTGACAACATTTTAAAAAAAGTCCTCTGCTCGAAAAAGAGCTCCACTGCTTTATTTATCCCCTCTTCTCTTAGAGAAAACAAAAATGCCCCCGACTTTCATCAGGGGCATTTCGCAACAAGATTCATTTGAGATTATGGTAGGGACAGCCTAAACTAAAAGCCTTCCTATGCGGTGGTTTTCTCTCAGAAAAACCTTTCAGTTTTTATCTCTGAATATGGGAAGTTTCTTCACCACAAGGTAGAAGGGTATGCCTGCAATCACGCAAGCCACAAACTCACCGATTGCCACAAAGGTTGCCTGAGTCAGAAATCCCACGAAGGTAAAGTCCCCCTCGATAAAGAAAATCTCCAGCTCAAGTCCGATGATCACCGCGTTAAAAAGAACGGGCATCAGAAGTGACAAAAGAGGTACCGAGAAAACCTCGGTCTTTCTCAGCTTGTAGGCACAAATTGCTGCCATCAGGGTGGCGAAGCTTCCGATAATAACGTCAAGGGGCATTGCTCCCATTGTGAGGAGGTTTGCCACAAGACAGCCGATACTGAGCCCCGGTATTGCCGCAGGAGTCAATGCCGCAAGAGTACAAAGAAGCTCCGAGAGACGAATCTGTATCACTCCCGAAGCAGAGCCTCTGAGTATCATTTCCTGCAAAAAAGTGGTGGCAATGTAGAGAGCTGCAATCATGGACGCCTCCACCATATAGAGGGTGCCTTTTGCTTTCTTGCTTGTTTTCATATTAAGTTCCTTTCGTAGTTTTTTTCAGGTTTCCCCTGTCAGGATTTTGCGAACTGACATTCTGTTTTTCACAGACAAGATGTATTCTATACCAAACCGAGAGAAAAATCAAGAAAAAAACACGGCTATCCGAAGATAACCGTGCTTTTTTTGTGTAGGAAAATTTAAATGAATTCAAACTGAACTTGTTATCAAGTGAGAATCAGGCACTCTTTGTGCCAATTTCGCCGTACAGACCGAATCTGAACAGCTTGCTTTCGTCATCGATGTTGTCGCAAAGCAGATATGCTTCAGCGATTTTTCCGCCTTCGATCAGCCGAGTTAAGCCGACGAGCTGACAAAGCTTGCTTTTTAAGTTGAGGTGGTCACCCTCACGGGTTACAAGATATACATTGCCCTTGCAAGTGTCAAGCACGGCGAGGAATTTATCTACATCAATGTTGTGCAGGCTGATGACTGTTGTCATACTTACTCCTCCTTTAATAAATATTATTTTTTCGTGCTGCCATTTACCATTTGGCTTTCGTATAAACCTCGGGGATATTTTCCCGAAGATCAGGTGGACTTTACCTGATGGTTACATTATAGCCTCTGTTTTCGTTATTGTCAACAACTATCCTGCTTTTCGGTTGTGCATTTTTACCTTTTGAAAACAACTTTTGACAATTATCGCATCATTTTTCTGTGCAGTATTACCAATGCGAAATTTGTCGCCCCAGTCACTTCTCCTTCCAAACAGGTAATAATGACCGATTTTTTTGACGGCGCAACAATTTTTTGCTCAATTTCTCCAAATTTTAAAATCTCACTTTTTTATTTCAGTTGTTTTCAGGGGATTTATGTAGTATAATGTGGGTATATTATCAGATTTGGAGGAATATTTATGCTTTCAGACTTCTATAAACAATTCAAAAGCGGAACCGACATCAGAGGTGTTGCATCCGATGGTGTTGAGGGTGAAGCTCTCAATATGACTGACGAGGCTGTTAAAGCCATGGCAGGAGGCTTTGCCTCTTGGCTTTCAGAAAAGGTGCAGAAGGACGCAAAAGACCTTACTGTTTCCGTAGGCAGAGACAGCCGAATCTCAGGCGAGAGAATCCTTACGGCTGTGTCCGAGACCCTCAGAAGCTTCGGCATCAGGGTAATCAACTGCGACCTTGCTTCCACTCCCTCAATGTTTATGACCACTGTTGATCTTGCTTGTGACGGTGCTGTGCAGATTACCGCAAGCCACCATCCCTTCAACAGAAACGGTCTTAAGTTCTTCACCCGATCAGGCGGTCTTGAGGGCTCTGACATCACCGCAATTCTCACTAACGCCTCCGAGGAAAACTTCCCCGACAGAGCTCAGGGCGGTGTAATTGAAAATGTAAACTACATGGAGCAGTATGCAAAGAATCTCTGCGAGCAGATAAAGCGCGAGGTTAACGCTGAGGACTACGAGCTCCCTCTCAAGGGCTTTAAGATCTGCGTTGACGCAGGTAACGGCGTAGGCGGATTCTACGCAGACAAGGTGCTCTCTCCTCTCGGTGCTGACACCGCAGGCTCCAGATACCTTGACCCCGACGGTATGTTCCCCAACCACGTTCCCAACCCCGAGAGCCCCGTTGCCATGAAGGCAATTTCCGAGGCAGTTCTCGAGGCTTCCGCTGACCTTGGTGTTATCTTTGACACCGACGTTGACAGAGGTGCTGTCGTTGACTCAAAGGGAAATGAAATCAACAGAAACCGTCTTGTTGCCCTTGCCAGTGCCATTGCTCTTGAGGGCTGTGAAGGCGGCACCATCGTTACCGACTCCATCACCTCCGACGGACTCAAGGAGTTCATCGAGGAGAACCTCTCAGGCAAGCACTACCGATACAGAAGAGGCTACAAGAACGTTATCGACAAGGCAATCGAGCTGAATGCTCAGGGCATCCCCTGTCCCCTTGCTATCGAGACCTCAGGTCACGCAGCAATGAAGGAGAACTATTTCCTTGATGACGGCGCTTATCTCTGCACCAAAATCATCATCAAAGCCGCTCAGCTGAGAAAAGAGGGCAAGGACATTTCCGACCTCATCAGCACCCTTAAAGAAGCTAAAGAGGAAAAGGAGATCCGCATTAAGATCCTCGAAGAGGACTTCCGCGCCTGCGGAGAGAGAGTTATCGGCGATCTTCTCAAGTACGCCGAAACTCAAAAAGGCTGGGCAATTGCTCCCGACAACCGCGAGGGTGTGAGAGTTTCTTTCTCAGAGGGAAACGGCGACGGCTGGTTCCTGCTTCGCCTTTCCGTTCACGATCCCATAATGCCCCTTAATATTGAAAGTAACGTTTCCGGCGGAGGCGAGATTATCCTCTCTAAGCTTATGACCTTCCTTAGGACAACCGAGGGTCTCGACATCTGATAAAACTTTTTAGTTTATTCTGCGAAATTTATTTTTATCGGAGGTTATGTTATGAAAAGATTTCTTTCTGTTATCCTTGCACTTCTGATGCTCCTCTCCCTTGGTGCCTGCGCGCAGAAGAGAACTTCCAAAAAAGCACGCTCAAGGGGTGGTGCCACCGCCACAGAAACATCTACTACCACAGAAACATCCACGAACACCGAAGCAACAACCCCCACCGAGGGCGAGCACACAGCTCCCACTCACTCATCTTCTCAGAGTGACGAGATTGCCTTCGGCACCCTCACCGGCAACTCCTACGAAAACGAGTATTTCGGCTTCGGAATAAATATTCCTTCCGGTTGGGACAGAGATTCCCTTGAGGAGATGGCGGAAAAAAACTCTGTTGACACCTACACTCTGAAAAATGATATAGCATCCATTATTGCCGATAATGGCTATGTCAATGCATTTTATGCTGAGGAGAGTGCAACATCAAACACCATTATGATCAGCTTCTGGGAAAGCAACGGCTTTAGTGAGGATGAACATCTCGACAATCTTCTCGAAGCATATATTGAGACAGCAGAGGAGTTTGACTATGAAATTGTGGAAACTCAGTCGGACACCGTAGTTGTTGACGGCAGAGAACTTAATTATATCGGAATCACCAATGAAAGTGGCGATGATTCTCTGACCATGGTGGCATTCTGCATTGTAAACGGCGACTATATGACCTATATTGAGTTCGGTGCCAAGGACATTGACGCCTTCGGAACAGTCGGCGAATACCTCTACACACTTTAAAAAACCAAAGCATTTTAGAAAGGAAGACTTTTTATGAAAAAATTTCTCTCTATTATTCTTGCACTTCTGATGCTCCTCTCCCTTGGTGCCTGCACAGGAAACAACAAAAGCAAAAAGTCAGGCGGCACTTCAAAGAACGAAGCAACCACCGAGGAAATCACCTTGGGCGCAAGCGAGCCCACAACCCCTGCTGAGCCCGTTACCCTTACCCCCAATAACACTCAGGATGTATCCTTGGGTGTTATCGGTGACACCTACTACGAAAACGAGTACTTCGGCTTCGGAGTCTCTGTTCCCTCTGATTGGGAGGTTGAGACCTCATCCCACGTGGCAGAGCTCAACTCTGTGTCCCTTGAGGACTTTGAGGGTGACGCAGACACTCTTCTGAGTTCAAAGGACTTCGTATACACCTTCAAGGCATTGGACCCCGTCAATAACAACAACGTTTCAGTAAGCGTTGAAAGTCTCAAAGCAAAGGGCGCTTCAGGTCTCTCCGCTGAGGAGTATCTCAAGAACGTTGCCATGGGTTACATCAGCACTATGGAAGGCTACGGTGTAACCGACATTGAGAAGGAAGTAGACACCGTTGAGATTTCAGGACAGCTCTATGACTACTGCGCACTTGAGTGCGAAGTAAGCGGAGTTAAGCTTATCACCATCGTCTTTGCCTTTGCCACCGAGGATTACGTGGCTTCATCCTCCTTCACCATCTATGATTCGGAGGACTTCGGATACCTTGATGACTACATCTTCAGTGTCTGATAAAAACATAAAAAAGAGAACGGTCTCCGCTCTCTCTAAATATTATTTTTCTTAGGAGGAAAAATTATGAAAAGATTTTTAGCACTGGCACTTACCATCCTTCTTGTGCTCTCCCTTGCTGCTTGCGGCGAAGAGAAGAGAACAAGCAAAAAAGATAACACTGCCGCAACTCAGGCTCAGACAGAGCCCACAAACGCTATCATCGGCGATCCCGAAAGACCCACTCTGGCACCCTCAACTCCCGCCACAAACAGCGACGAGATTTCCTTCGGTGATTACAGCAGCACTCACTACGAGAACGAATACTTCGGCTTCGGCGTACAGGTTCCCTCCGACTGGACATCTGACAATACCGCAAGCCTTGCTTCTCAGTGCGGTACCACCGAGGACAAGCTTCTCAATGACTTTGAGAATCAGTTAAAGGACAGCCAGACAACCTACACCTTCAAGTCCATTGACAACACCACAGGCAACAATGTAAACGTCATCATCGAGAATCTTGCAAAGACCAACAACAGCGGTCTCGGCGGTAAGGAGTATCTCGAGCTTGTTGAGAGCCAGCTCTCTTCTTACTATGAGTCCATCGGCGCTACTGATGTTGAGATGGAAATCACAACATGGGATTTCAACGGCGTTGACTTCGACACAATCGAGATTTCCTGCATGCTTGGTGACATCGAGCTTCAGCAGCTTCAGCTCGTTGCTCCTGCAGGCGACTACATGGCAGTAATAACCTTCACAGTTACTGACATGGATAAGTTCGGCTACATTGACGATTACTTCTACGCAGTCTGATATTTTTAAAAAAACAATGCACACCCTACCTTGGGTGTGCATTTTCTTTTGCATATAGTTTATTTTCAGCAGGTCATCTTTTCTCTGAGAAAGAGGAGAATCTTTTTCTCCCGTCGGCTCACCTGCACCTGAGACATACCGAGAAGCTCTGCAGTATCGGTCTGAGTTTTCTCAGAAAAATACCGAAGAGTAATCAGCTCCCTGTCCCTTGGGGGTAGCTCATCAAGAAGAGCCCACAGAGTAAGTCTCTCAGAGATCTTCTCCTCTTCAGAAGAAATGGGAATATCAAAGCTCTCGTCCTCATCCTCTGCGCCTTTTGTCAGCGACAAGGGATGAAGGGAAGCAGAGAGCGCCTCGGAAAGCTCCTCCTTCGAAACCGAGAGAAGCTCGGAAAGCTCCAAAACCGTAGGCTCCCGAAGGAATCTTCTCTCGAACTCCTCCCTCGCCTTTTCTGCTCTGAGGCTCAGCTCCCTGAGACTTCTGCTTACCTTAAGGCTGCCGCCGTCACGGAATATCCGCTTGATTTCTCCTAAAATTACCGTAACGGCATAGGTGGAGAACTTAAAGCCCAGACTTTCGTCAAAGCGGTCTGCCGCTTTTATGAGTCCGATGGTGCCGCAGGAGCAGAGCTCCTCGTACTCCACTCCCTTACCTGAAAACTTCCTTGCGCAGGCGTGGACAAGCCCCAGATTTTCGCAGATAAGCTCATCACGGTCTCTCATTGGCATATCTTGGGGAGATGGTTTTCTCCATTATGACGGTGGTTCCCTTGCCCTCTTTCGATAAGACCCTCACCTTGTCCATAAAGCCCTGCATCACAGTGAATCCAAGACCTGCGCGGTCATCCTCCCCTGTGGTGAAAAGGGGCTCCATTGCTTTTTTGATGTCGGGAATGCCCACACCCTTGTCCCTGATTCTGATGATGACCTTCCCCTGTGAGGTGATTTTTGCGTTTATGTAAATTTTCCCCAAGGTGTCCTTGTAGCCGTGGACGATGGAATTTGTCACCGCTTCGGAGACCGCAAGCTTTATGTCGGACATCTCGCTGACGGTGGGATCAAGGCACATCAGAAACGCACAGACCGCACTCCTTGAGAAGCTTTCGCTCACACTCTTTGAAAGAAAGCTCAGGTTCATTTCGTTCTCAATATTCACCTTATCACCCCCAGCGCCGAAAGTCCTGAAATTTTAAACATCTTATTGAGATGAGGAGGAATTCCCACTACCTCCAATTTGCCTCCCAAAAGGGTCATCTGACGGTATCTGCCCATTACAAGCCCCACTCCCGAGGAGTCCATAAACTTCACCTGAGAAAAATCAAGACGCAAAAGTTTCGGTCTGAGTGCCTCTGTTTTTCTGTCCGTTTCCTCCCTGATTTTCCTGCAGAAATGATGGTCAAGCTCGCCTTTGAGCTTTACTGTCATCACGTCTTTTTCGCAACTTATCTCTGTCATTTTTTACACTTCCTCAAAAAAAATAAGCCTATACTCATTTTATAGAGTATAGGCATAATTTTTTGTTTTATTCACCCGTCGGAAAATTTTATTTTCTGAGGCTTTGAAGGATAAGGGGTCGGATTTCCCCTGCAAGGTAGAGTGATCCGCAGACAAAGAGAGGAAGCTTTTTGCTCTCTGCTTCGAGGAGGGCTTTTTCCAAGGCTTCATTTACGCTCTGAGTCACTGTTACATTTTCAAAATGCTCCCTTGCCAGCTCTCCCATCTCCTGAGAGCTCAGGGCTCTCGGGTTATTTATGGGCACAGTGTAGACGGTGGTGAACATTCCGTCAAGAAGCTCTAGTGAACCGCGGCTGTCCTTATCTCTGAGCATTCCCATAATGAGAACGCCCTTTCCCTTTGAAAGCTCTCTGACGCTCTTTGCGAAGGTCTCCATACCATCCTTGTTGTGAGCGCCGTCAAGGATAATCAGAGGATTTTCCGAAAGCACCTCAAGGCGGGCAGGGTTTCTTGCGTCAAAGAGACCCTGTTTCAAGGTCTCAGAGGTGATATTCTCGAAGCCTTTGTCTCTGAGTATTTCAAGGGTGGCTATTGCCGAGGCGGCATTCTGAAGCTGATGCTCACCTGTAAGGTGGATAGTGAACTTCTCGCCCTTATAGGTAAACTCAGAAGAGGAAAGCGAAAGCCTCTGCTCACTGAAACTTTCTTTGCTTGCAAGGGTCAAGGGTACAGAGAGCTCCTTGCAGGTTTTCTCAATAACCGAGAGCGCCTCGGAAGGTTGCTCTGAGGTCACAACCGCAGAGCCTTCCTTGATAATACCGCATTTCTCCTTTGCGATAAGCTCAATTGTGTCGCCGAGTATATCGGTGTGATCAAGTCCGATTCGGGTAAGCACCGCGCAAAGAGGCGCCTTTATCACGTTGGTGCAGTCAAGTCTGCCGCCAAGTCCCGTCTCGAAAACCACCACGTCCACTTTTTCCCTTTTGTAAAATTCAAGGGCTACCGCCATCACAAATTCAAACTCTGTGATGATGATTCCGTCGCGGTATAGTATTTCCAGAAAAGAAAAAACATACTCCGAAACCTCTGCCAGCTTTTCTCTCTCAATGGGAATGTGGTTTATCTGAATTCTCTCAGTGAAATCGGTGATATAGGGTGAGACGAAGAGTCCTGTTTTGTAGCCTGATGCTCTCAGCACCGAGGACACCATCTGACAGACAGAGCCTTTTCCGTTGGTGCCTGCCACGTGGACAAACTTAAGTTCATCCTGAGGATTTCCCAGCTTTTCAAGCAGCAGACAGATCCTCTCAAGTCCCGGTCGGGAGCCGAACTTGTTGAGTGAATGTATTTTATTTAGCGCTTCACAGTAGTCCATTTATATCAATTCCCTGTAAATTTCGTTCTTTTTAAGTCCCGTGATCTTTGCGGCTTCCTTTGCGGCGTCGGTAGCTCTCTCTCCCGACTCAATGAGCTCCCTTGCAATTCTCACCGCATCCTCAAGGGTATATTCGGGAGTCTCTTCCGAGAGGGGCTTTCCCTCAAGCACAAGGACTATCTCGCCCTTGATGCCGTTTTCCTCCACATATCTGAGCGCATCCTCCGTATTGGTGCGGATTATCTCCTCGTGAAGCTTTGTGAGCTCCCTCGCAATGGTGAGCTTTCTCACCGAGAAGGTTTCGTAAAAATCCCTGAGAGTATTGAGAAGCTTGTGGGGGGCTTCGTAGAATATCATGGTTCTTGTCTCGTTTCTGAGACTTTCGAGATGGTCTCTTCTGCTCTTTTTGTTGACAGAAAGAAAGCCCTCAAAGGTAAAACGCCCCGTTGCAAGACCTGAGACACACAAGGCGGAGATAACCGCCGAGGGACCGGGTACCACCTCAGTTCTGATGCCCTTTTCGGCACATTGTCTGATAAGCTCCTCTCCGGGGTCGGAGATGCAGGGCATTCCTGCGTCGGTTACGATGGCACAGCTTTCTCCCGAGAGGATCCTTCCCACGATCTCCTCGCCTCGCTGAAGCTTGTTGTGTTCAAAATAGCTTATCATGGGCTTTTTGATTCCGAGATGGTTGAGAAGCTTCAGGGTGACACGAGTGTCCTCCGCCGCAATAAAGTCCACCTCGGAGAGGGTCTTTGCGGCTCTGGGACTAAGGTCGGAAAGATTTCCTATGGGTGTTCCCACAACGTAAAGTTTCGGTGTGTTATTCACTTTTCTTCCTCCCCTTGTTATCCTGATAGCATCCGTAGATGCTGTTCATTTCATCGGTAAAGCTGTTGTCCTCATTTTCTATAATCAGGGTATTTTCCACCACAAGGCTTCCTGCCTTCGCTCCCCTCTTTCCCTCAAGAAGGAAAAGCTTGGGAGCTTTTCGGCTCTTACCCTGAACAAAGCGGAGTCTCTTGGGCTCCACGTCATATTTTCTCATAAGCTCCAAAGCATCTGTGAGCCTTTCGGGTCGCTGACAGATACAGAGCCTGCCCCCGAACTGCAAAAGAGAGGCGCCCACGCTGATGACATCCTCCAAGTTGCAGTTTTCCTCGTGCCTTGCCACAAGGACCTCCGACTCACGGCTTCTGACCCCGCCCCCTGAAATCTTATAGGGAGGATTGCAGGTGACAAGGGTGAAGTAACCGAAGGGAAGCTTTCCTTTGAGGCTTCTGAGATCAGCACAAAGGGGTTTTATTATTTCCTTAAGAGAATTATGCTCTACGGAGCGCTTCATCATATCCGCACCCTCGGGAAAAATCTCAACCCCCACTATCTCCTTGGGGCAGTTATGGCGGGCAAGGAGAAGAGGGATGATTCCGCAACCTGTGCAGAGATCCACCACCTTGTCGCTTTTTCTGCTCTGTGCAAAATAAGAAAGCAGTATTGTGTCGGTTGTGAAATGAAACTTATCGGAAACTATGATTTCGATGCCGTTTCCCAAAGGCTCAAATCTCTCATTAACGTAAAGCATAATCTCACCTCTTTTTAGGAATTTCTCCGTAATAGAAGAACAGCACCCCTTGCAAGAAGCGTGGGGTGCAGTTACATGTTTTCTTATTGATTACTCAGCCTGGGGAGCTTCAACAGGGCAAACATCAGCACAAGCGCCGCAATCTGCACAGAGATCTGCATCGATTACGTACTTGCCATCACCCTCGGAGATAGCGCCACAAGGACACTCGTCTGCGCATGCGCCGCAGGAAATGCAATCATCATTGATAATATATGCCATGGAAAAGGCACCTCCTTAATAATTTTCGATTTATATTGTAGCATACTTTTCAGAAAATGCAATCAGTTTACACAAATTTTCTGAAATTCCCTTATTTTTTTCTTTTTTTAAGAAGATACGCCCGTATTATTCGAGGCCCTTGAGCTCCTGCATTTCCTTTTTGTCAATGCGGATGGTGCCGTCCTTGATGAGCTTCACATCCTTGACCTTGAAAGCCTGAGGTGCAGCCTCGGGGGGAGTATTGTCCATCTTCACCTTGAGAACACCTGTGAGGAGGTTCACCTCAACAACGGTTCCCTTGCCCTGAGGAGTCTTGACGATGGCTCCGTACTTAGGTGTATTCCTGAGAAGGTCGGTATATGCCTCCTGCTCATATTTGAGACAACACATAAGTCTGCCGCAGGTGCCTGAGATCTTGACTGGAGAAAGGGAGAGTCCCTGCTCCTTTGCCATCTTGATGGAAACGGGCTGGAAATCGCCGAGGAAGCTTGAGCAGCAGAACTGCTTGCCGCAGACACCAAGTCCGCCCAGCATCTTTGCCTCATCGCGGACACCGATCTGACGAAGCTCGATTCTTGTCTTGAAGACAGAAGCCAGATCCTTGACGAGGGCTCTGAAGTCAACTCTGCCGTCAGCGGTGAAATAGAAGAGAATCTTACTCATATCGAAGGTGTACTCTACGTTTACCAGCTTCATCTCGAGACCGTGGTCGGCGATCTTCTTTGTACAGATGTCAAAGGCTTTCTTCTCAAGAAGCTTGTTGTTTTCAAGCTTCTTAAGGTCAGCCTCTGTTGCTTTTCTGATGATTTTCTTGAGAGGATGCACGATTTCGCTGTCGGGCACATCTCTGCTCTCTGTGGCAACGCAGCCGCACTCGACGCCTCTGGCAGTCTCCACGATTACCATATCTCCCGAAGAAAGCTTTTCCTCAAGAGGTTCGAAAAAATAAATCTTGCCCACTTCCTTGAAGCGGACGCCTACTACTTCTGCCATGATATCCTCCTATATTCCCCCGAAAGCCATGTTACCAGCAAAACGGGAGTTACGTTTCTGTTTACTTTATTGATTGCATCGGTTGTGATGTCAATGAGCTTTATAAGCTTCTGCTTTGTGAGCTTCTGTCGAAGCATGGCGGCGCACTCGCTGTCAAAGAGAGTTTCCGCACCCACCGAGAGAGACAAAGCATCAGAGAGAATTCTCCGCACCAAAGGCAGTACCGAAAGGGCTGTCTTCCTTGAGGTAAGCCTGAAGGTTGCCTTGAGCAAAGGCATCTCACGAAGGTCCACAAGACCTCTGAGAATTTCCTTTGCAAGCTCCATATCCTCTTTCGCAGCCTCAAGCTCCGTGTCGGTTTGAAGAATTGCGCAACGGGAAAGGATGGTTACGGGAAGCACCTTGGGATTTTCCGCCGTCAGGATAAAGAGTGTATCCTGAGAGGGCTCCTCAAGGGTTTTGAGGAAAGCATTCTGAGCTTCCTTGCCCATTCGCTTGTCTGCGTCCAGAAGGACATAGACCTTTTTCTTTGCTTCTGACGGAATGATTACTGAATCCCTGACGATGTTTCTAATCTCGTCAACGGAGATGCCGTCGGTCTTTCCCTTTCCTTTGGCAAAATAAATATCGGGATGGTTGCCCGCCTTTGCCTTGATGCAGCCGCTGCACTCATCACAAGGGGTCTCCCCTTCGCTACTGCACACAGCGTGCATTGAGAGGAGCCTCATCAGCTCTTCCCTTTTCTTTTGGTCGGGAGAGGAAATGATTACTGCGTGGGGCATTCTTCGGCTTTTTTCCATAGCCGTCAGCTGATTTTTTAATCCTTCGTTTACGGATAATCCGAGAAAATTCACGCAATTCACCTCCCGCGATTTTTAATTATATCATAAATCAGGATTTATTTCCACAGTTATATTTTTGAAATATCACTTGAGCTCCACAATATTGGTGACAATCCCCTTCGGGGTCACGTCCACGTATCCGTAGGTTCCTCCATATCCCCGCAGGCTTCCCGGATTGAGCATATAGAGTCCGTCGTCATAAATTGCAAGGGGATTGTGGGTATGTCCGAAAAGCACCACCTGAGCCTCCTGCTCCTTTGCGGCACAAAAGAGGTTATAAAGGGTACTTTTTACATTGTAGGCGTGACCGTGTGTGACAAAGAATTTAACACCCTCTGCACTGAAGGTCTCGCTTATGGGAGCACTTGAGCAGAAATCACAGTTACCCTTGACGCTTATGACCATTTTGTCGGGAAAGTTCTCTCTGATACGGCTTGCTTCATCAGCACCGTCTCCGCAATGCACCACTATCTCTGCCGTAGGCTGAGACCTGATGGCACGCATGAGGGAGTATTCGTCAGAGTGGCTGTCGGACACAACTAGTATTCGCATAAATCATCTACCTGTCATATTATAATAGTAATCATCATATTAGTACTGTGAGGTGTTACTATGTCAAACAACGAGTTTAAAGGAAACATTCCCGAGGAGCTTTTAAAGAAAGCCAAAAAGGGAAATCTGGAGGCTCTCACAAAGAACCTCAGCGAAAAAGATAAGGAGAAAGTAAACTCCATTCTTTCCGATCCCCAAAAGCAGAAGGAGTTTCTCTCGAATCCTCAGGTGAAAGCACTTATGAAAAAGCTGGGTCTCGGTGGATAACCTTGAAAACGCCATAGGTAACATCTTAAGCAATCCCGACGCAATGAAAAAGATATCGGAGCTTTCAAAGTCTCTGGGACTTGGGGGCGATCAAAAGGAAACGCCTCTCTCAGAAAATCCTGCAGGCGGAGACCTCGGCACGCTTTCAAATCTTCTGAATTTCGGGAGCAGTTCTGAGGAGACAGAAAGCTCAAACCCTCTTGCTTCTCTTCTTTCGCCATCTCAGGAGAACACCGAAATTATGGGAAAGCTTGTGAAGTTTCTGCCCCTTCTCAAAGGAATGAACAAGGAGGATGACTCCACGAGGCTTCTTCAGTCTCTGCGACCATTTCTAAGCGAGCACAAGAGAAAGCGCCTTGACGAAGCCGCAAAAATGATTAAGGTAATACGACTTCTGCCCATGCTCAGGGGCACAGGGCTCTTTTAGAAAGGAGGATTTCTTTGGATAATATGAAAGAGGAGGCCTTAAGACGTGCAAGTCAGATGCACAGAAGCGTCCCCTACACTCCCCTTAAGAAAGACTCATCAGAGGAGCAGAAAAAGTCCTCTCAGCTTCCTTTGGAGAACACACCTTCGAAAGAGGAGAATCGAAAGGATAATAATTCTCTCAAAGAAATAAACTCTCCCCCTGCCCTCTTCGAGGATAAGGAAAAGCTTCTGATACTTATGCTTCTTCTCCTGCTGTCCTCCGAGGAAAACTCAGACCCTGTGGTGACTCTTGCACTTCTTTATCTGATAATTTAAAGGCAGGTTATCTTACCTGACCGTTACCTCTGATAATAAACTTCATGCTGGTAAGCTCATTGATTCCCATGGGGCCTCTGGCATGGAGTTTTTGTGTTGAAATACCGATCTCGGCACCGAGACCGAACTCGCCGCCATCGGTAAAACGAGTTGATGCGTTTACGTAAACAGCCGCTGAATCTATCTCCGCTGTGAATTTATTTGCATTCCGGTAATTATCTGTGATGATGCACTCGCTGTGACCTGTGGAGTGCTTGGAAATATGTGAGATAGCCTCGTCAATATCCTTTACGACCTTGACCGCAAGGATATAGTCGTGATACTCGGTATAGTAGTCCTCATCGGTAGCAGGAACTACTGAGTCGCCCAGAATAGCTCTTGTCTTTTCGCAGCCTCTTATCTCAACGTTCATCTTATCAAGCTCTGCTTTCATAGCTTTGAGAGCCTTATCTGCAACAGCCTCGTGAACCACAACTGTCTCAATGGCGTTGCAGACAGAGGGACGGGAGGTCTTGGCATTATATACAATGCTTGCCGCCATATCAATATCGGCAAATTCATCAATATATACGTGACAGTTGCCTGCACCTGTCTCGATTACAGGCACCTTTGCGTTCTCAACTGTTGCCTTGATAAGTCCTGCACCGCCTCGGGGAATGAGGACATCAAGGTACTCTGTAAGACCCATAAGCTCAATGGAGCTCTGTCTTGTGGTATCGGAAATAAGCTGAACGCTGTCTCTGGGAAGACCTGCTTTTTCAATAGCGTTTCTCATAACCTCGGCTACGGCCATATTGGAATTGATGGCTTCTTTGCCGCCGCGAAGGATTACTGCATTGCCTGATTTAAGGCACAGAGCCGCAGCATCAGCGGTAACATTGGGACGAGCCTCGTAGATGATGCCGATAACACCCAAGGGTACTCTCACCTTTGTAACCTCGAGACCATTGGGAAGCTTATTACCTGAAAGCACATCGCCGATGGGATCGGGGAATGCTGCTACCTGACGTGCACCCTCTGCCATAGAGGAAATTCTCTCCTTGGTGAGAGCAAGTCTGTCGAGGAGTGCTTCGGACATACCGTTGTCTCTTCCGTTTTTGAGATCCTTCTCGTTTTCCCTGAGTATGTAGTCTGCCTCTGCCTCTAAAGCATCAGCCAGAGCGTAGAGTGCTGTGTTTTTGATTTTTCCTGCTGTTGCAAGGATTCGGGAGGCTTCCTTTGCCTTTTTTCCCATTTCTAAAACTGTCATAAATATTCTCCTTAAAGTCAGGTCTTAAATAAGCCCTGCTATTGATTTCTGAACAAATGTCTTTTACTGTGCACAGAATTTTGTGCCCACAGGCTTTTTGTCGGTTACATCGTAGATTCTTGAGGGCTTGTCTCCTGCGATAACGAAGCAGTCGATGCCTGCTTCGGTGGCGTACTTTGCCGCCATGATTTTGGTGGTCATACCGCCTGTGCCTCGGTTAGAGCCTGAGCCGCCTGCCATTCTTTCGATGTCCTCGGTTATCTTCTCAACAACCTCAATTTTCTCTGCATCCTCGTTCTTTCTGGGGTCCTTTGTGTAGAGACCGTCAATGTCGGTGAGGATTATGAGAGTATCCGCCCCCACCAGCTTTGCTACAATGGCGGAGAGCATATCGTTGTCGCCGAAGTTGTGACCCTGAAGCTCATCAATAGCCACTGTGTCATTCTCATTTACAATGGGAATAATGTTCATGGAGAGCAGTGTCTCGAAGGTATTGATTACATTTTCTTTTCTGTGGTCATTGTCAACGGTGTCTCGAGTCAGCAGCACCTGAGCCACCATATTGTTATATTCGCCGAAGAGCTTGTCGTACATAAACATAAGCTCGCACTGACCCAAAGCGGCAAGAGCCTGCTTTTCCTTGGTGCCTGTGGGCTTTTCGGGAAGGGAGAGCTTGCCCATTCCGATGCCGATGGCACCCGAGGAAACAAGGATAATCTCTCTGCCCTGATTGTGAAGGTCCGAGAGCACCTTTGAGAGCTCCTCGATTCTTCTCAGATTAGCTTTTCCGTTTTCATAAGTAAGTGTGGAGGTACCAACCTTCACAACGATTCTTTTCATGTCCATAAGAATATTCATCCCCTATTATACATTCCGTAGTATTATACCACAAAACTCCTGTATTCTTCAAGTGTTTTATTACATCTGTCTCTTTAAAATTTGTTGACTTATAAAACAATCGGTGATACAATCGAAATATGATAATACCGAGGAGGTTTTTATTGTGAAAAAATTTCTTGTTATCTTAAGCTTGCTCCTGATTTTTTCCATGGTATTTTCGGGTTGCTCAGATGATGAATCCGACAGACGCCGTGGTTCTAAAGATTCAGAAAAAAACACACAGGAAACCCAGCCTCTCACCGAAAACGTATATGAGCCCACAGAATATGACTGTGATGTTTGCGGCGGCGACGGAGATCTGGACTGCAATTACTGTGGCGGCAGCGGAGTTCTCGATTTTGGCGCAGGCCCCTCTATCTGCTCCTGCGGCGATGGTAAGACTACCTGCTACGGCTGTAACGGCGAAGGCGTAATCATCGTATACCCCGACGTTCCCGCTCCCACAATCAACATCCCCGACCCTCCTGCTCCCACGCTATATAATAATCCTGCAAGCTGTGTCAGATGCAAAAACACAGGAACTGTGATCTGCACAAGCTGCAACGGTGCCGGCAAGTTCTACGAGCTGAAGCACTCGACAAACTACGGCGCAGGAAGCACACCCTACACCGTAACAACCACATGCAAACTTTGTATGGGTAAAGGGCTTATGGATTGTCCCAACTGCTACTGATAAGCTGAAAACAAAAAGAAGGCACAACTGACGGGTTGTACCTTCTCTTTTTTTGTTATTTTCAGAACTCATCCGTCCTTTACTGACAGTATTTTCTGCAAAGGTCAGCAAGGCAAAGCTCGAACTTAACACCGTACCAATGCTCCTCCTTCGAGTCGAGGGTGGCGCGGATGGAATCTGCGGTGAAATCTGTTGCGACCTCTGCCGCCTTTTCAAAGGAGAAGCCCTTCACAAAGGCTCCCGTAAAGGTGCTTGCCCACACATCTCCCGTTCCGTGGAACATACTGTTTATCTTGTCGCTTTTTATGTAAGTATACTTCCCCGTTTCGCTGTCAAAGCAGGCAACTCCCAGACTCTTTGAGTCAAAGGAAACCCCTGTCAGCACCACTTTTTTTGCCCCCAGCTCTGAGAGTCTCACAAGAAGCCCCTTTATGTACTCCTCGCTGTATCCCGAAGGCACGTATTCCTCTGAGAGAAGAAATGAGGCTTCGGTGAGATTGGGAGTGATGACATCCGCCTTTGCACAAAGCTTTGCCATTTCTTTTGCGAAATCAGGGGTGAAATTCTTATAGAGGCTTCCGTTGTCCCCCAGCACAGGGTCAACAATGACAACCGTATCCTCTTTTTTGAAAGTATCGATAAAGTCCTTCACAAGGGATATCTGTCTGAGAGAGCCGAGATACCCCGAATATATGGAGTCAAAGCTCTCGCCCCTTGCGCTCCAATGGCGGGATATGGGCTCAAGCTCGTCGGTAAGATCGTGGAAGGTAAATCCCTCAAAGGCGGTGTGGGTGGACAAAACAGCGGTGGGAAGCACAACGGTCTCAATTCCCAGAGCGGAGATGATGGGAAGTGCCACCGTCAGAGAGCATTTTCCCAGACAGGAGATATCGTTTATACATACTGCTCGCTTCTGTTTCATATTTTTCACCCTTTACCTCAGAATAATACTACTTGATTATATCACACAGGGCATATTTTTCAATTCAAAATATTTACAAATTTGTGTGGATATATTATACTGTTTTCATATTATTTTTAAGATATATGAGGATTTACGAGGTATATATGGAACTGTTTGAAACCAAAGAAAAAATCGACAGAGCTCTGCTTGTCTCCGTTGACACAGGGGATTTTGACGCAGAAAGCTCTCTCGAGGAGCTTTTTGAGCTTGTGGAAACCGCAGGCGCCGAGGCGGTTGCCTCCATCAGCCAGAAACTGGAGCGCCCTGACACCGCCACCTGCGTGGGCTCGGGAAAGCTTATTGAAATCAAGGATTACTGCGAGGCTGAGGAGATAGATCTCATTGTCTTTGACTGCGAGCTCACTCCCACTCAGATACGAAATATTGAAGCCGAAACCGACGTGAGGGTCATTGACCGCACCACCCTGATTCTGGATATTTTCTCACAGCGTGCCATCTCAAAGGAAGGCAAACTTCAGGTTGAGCTTGCACAGCTCAAGTACCTTATGCCCAGACTTACAGGTAAGGGTATTGCCCTCTCCCGTCTCGGCGGCGGTATCGGCACCAGAGGTCCCGGTGGGACTAAGCTTGAAACCGATAAGCGTCACATCAGACGCAGAATGGAAACCGTAAAGGAACAGCTCAGAGACGTGGAAAATCACAGAAACGAGCTCAGGAGAAGACGAGAGAAAAACTCTGTCATCACCGTTGCAATAGTGGGCTATACCAACGCAGGAAAATCCACCCTTATGAACTATCTCACCGAGGCAGGAGTCCTTGCTGAGGATAAGCTCTTCGCAACCCTTGACCCCACCTCCCGCTCCTTGAAGCTTCCCTCGGGAGTCACAGTTATGCTCATTGACACCGTAGGCTTTGTCAGAAGACTTCCCCACCACCTTGTGGAGGCCTTCAAGTCCACCCTGGAGGAGGCGGCAAAGGCAGACATCATCCTCAACGTCTGCGACGTAAGCTCTGAGGAAGCACAGCTTCACCTGAGTGTTACCGAGGACCTGCTCAAAGAACTGGGCTGCGGAGATACTCCCATCGTAAACGTTCTCAACAAATGCGACCTTGTAAGCGATAAAGTGGAGGAGCTCCGATTTGAGTCCTCCGTAAAAATAAGCGCCAGAACAGGCGAGGGTATCGAGAAACTCCTTGAGGCAATTGAGGAGAATCTTCCCGTAAGAGTCAAGAAGGTAAAGCTCCTTGTGCCCTTCAAGGACGCTTCCCTTGTGGCGGAAATCCGCAAGGGCGCCACACTCCTCTCTGAGGAATACACCGCCGAGGGAATCGAGGCAGAGGCCATCATCGACGAGAAATTCTGGCACAGAGTCAAGGATTTCGTTATTGAATGATTTATCCCTTTGCTCTTTTCATTACTCAGGATATATGGTATAATATTTTAATACCCACAGACATATTACTGCAAAAAGGAGATGAAACCTTGGATATCAGAGTCGGAGACAGACTTCTCATGAAAAAGCCCCACCCCTGCGGATGCTTCACCTTCTCGGTAAAGAGAGTCGGCATGGACTTCAAAATCGTCTGCGAGGGATGCTCCCACGAGGTTTACATCCCCAGAAGCAAGGTGGAAAAAAACATCAAGAAAATCATCACAGAGGAGTAAGAAATGCTCAGAAAGCTTCAGGTTTTTCAAAAAAGATACGATGAGCTCAGCCACATGCTCTATGATCCCGCAGTTGCCTCTGACGGCGAAAAGTTCTCCCGCCTTATGAAGGAGCTCAAGAGCATCGAGCCTATTTATAATGCTTACAAAGAATATTCCTCTGCCCTTTCCAATACCGAGGAAGCGCTCGCAATTCTCTCTGACCCTGATTGCGACGAAGAGATGAAAGCTCTTGCTCAGGAGGAGCTGGAGCATTCCAAAAAAGAGACTCTGCGCCTTGAGGGTGAGCTGAAGATCCTCCTGCTTCCCAAGGACGAAAACGACGACAAGAACGTAATCGTTGAAATCCGTGCAGGTGCAGGCGGCGAGGAAGCGGCTCTCTTTGCCTACGAGCTTTACAGGATGTACACCATGTACGCCGAAAAGGAGGGTTTTAAGACAGAGCTCATAAATTCCGACGATACGGAGCTCGGTGGAGTCAAGGAAGTTTCCTTCTCCGTAGAGGGTCAGGGCGCCTTCTCAAAGCTCAAATTCGAAAGCGGAGTTCACAGAGTCCAGCGCGTCCCCGAAACTGAGTCGGGGGGCAGGATCCACACCTCCACCGTCACGGTGGCAGTCCTTCCCGAAGCAGAGGAAGTTGACATTGAAATAAACCCCAAGGACCTTAAAATAGACACCTTCCGTTCATCGGGCGCAGGCGGTCAGCACATCAACAAGACCTCCTCCGCCATCCGAATCACTCACCTGCCCACAGGCACCGTTGTTGAGTGTCAGGACGAAAGAAGTCAGTACAAAAACAAAGACAAGGCTATGAAGGTACTGCGCTCAAGGCTCCTCTCGGAGAAGCAGAGAGAGCAGCAGGACGCCGTAGCCGGAGAGAGAAAATCTCAGGTGGGAACAGGTGACAGATCCGAGAAGATCCGCACCTATAACTTCCACGAAAGCAGGGTCACCGACCATAGGATCAAGCTTACCCTCTATCGCCTCGAAGCGATACTTTCGGGTGAGCTCTCTGAAATAATCGACCCACTCATTGCCGCAGACAGAGCGGCGAAACTTCAGGAAAGCATTGACAGTTAAGCTATGGAAACACTACTTTTAAACACATCGGATAAGGATATGGAAACCGCCGCAGAAATTCTGAGAAACGGCGGTCTCGTGGGTATGCCTACGGAGACGGTTTACGGACTGGCGGCAAACGCCCTCTCTGAGGATGCGGTAAAGAGCATTTTTGTTGCCAAGGGCAGACCTTCCGACAACCCCCTTATCGTTCACATCAGCCACATCTCCGATATTGAGAGGTTCTCCCTTTCGGACAGTATCCCCGAAGAAGCTCTGAAACTTTCAGAAAAGTTCTGGCCGGGACCTCTCACCATAATACTTAAAAAAAGCGACAGCGTCCCTTCTGTGACAACGGGAGGACTGGACTCTGTGGCAATCAGACTCCCCTCTCACAAGGTGGCAAGGGAGCTTATAAAGAAGGCAGGTCTTCCCCTTGCCGCTCCTTCGGCAAACCTTTCGGGAAGTCCCAGCCCCACCAAGGCCTCTCACGTTATGGATGACCTCTCGGGTAAAATCGGCGCTGTCATTGACGGCGGTGACTGCGAGGTAGGACTAGAGAGCACGGTGCTTACTCTCTGCACCAATCCCCCCACCCTCCTTCGCCCCGGCAAGGTAACTCTGGAGGAGCTTCGTGATGTACTGGGAGAGGTAAACCTCAGCCCTGCGGTAACAGAGAAGCTTTCGGAAAACGAGGAGGCTCCCTCACCGGGTATGAAATACCGCCACTATGCACCTTCGGCAAAGGTTTACCTTGTAAGAGGCGGCGACGAAGCCTTCTATGATTTTATAAACAAGCAGACAGAGGACATCACCGCTCTTTGCTACAAGGGCGATGAGGAGCACATAAGCTGTCCCTTCATCTCTCTGGGAGAAAAAGGAAACTACGACGAGGAGGCTCACGTCCTTTTCGATGCCCTTCGTGAGATCGACAAATCTGACCGCAAGGGTACTGTCTTTGTCCGTTGTCCCGAAACAGACGGCGTGGGACTTGCGGTTTACAACCGCCTTATCCGCGCCGCAGGCTTTGAGGTGATCGACCTTGAGTAAGGATTACATACTTTACGGGCTCACAGGCCCCACAGGAGCAGGAAAAACCTCGGTGACAAAGATACTGAGAGAGCAGGGCTTCGCCGTCTGCGAAGCAGATAAGCTGGCGCACAAGGCCCTTCTGGTGCCCCACTGCACAGAGGCTCTCAAAAAAGCCTTCGGTGATGACATCGTAAATCCTGACGGCTCAGTTGACCGCAGAAAAATCGCAAGGCGCGCCTTTTCCTGTGAGGAAAACACCCTTCTTCTCAACAGCATCACCCATCCCGTCATCAAAGAGCTTTCTCTCAAAACCTTTGATGAATACTCGGATATGGGTTATCAAAGAATAATATTTGACGCACCCACCCTCTTTGAGTCGGGACTTGATTCCCTTTGCCACAAGATCGTAGCGGTAGTGGCAGAGGACGAGGTAAGGCTTTCCCGCATTATGAAGCGTGACAACCTCACAGAAGAGGAAGCAAAACGACGGATGAGTGCTCAGAAGGACAATTCCTTCTATATGGAAAAAGCGGATTTTGTCATCGACAATTCCTCTGATGAAAAAGCCCTCAGAGATGCAACTCTCAGTCTTTTAAAGGGAGGTGCCCTCCTTTGAAAAAAGAGAAAAAGAAAAAAAGCGGCTGCTGTCTCGGAAAGCTTCTGGTGATTCTCATTCTGGGACTTATTGCAGCAGGAATGGTTTTCGGCTTCAGATTACTGAATCTCTTCGAAAAAGCACAGCAGGTGGTCTATCCCTTCGGCTTCAAGGAGGAGATTCTGGAGGCGTCGGAAAAATACGATCTTTCTCCGGAATTCATCAGCGCCGTAATCTATACGGAAAGCAAGTTCAACGAAAACGCAGAATCCTCAGCAGGTGCCAAGGGGCTCATGCAGCTTCTCCCCTCAACCTTTGAGTGGCTCCGCACTCTCAGAGGAGTCAGCGAGGACGAGGAGCTTGACATCATGGATGCGAAGACCAACATCGACTACGGCTGCTACTACATCTCATATCTCACCAAGAGGTACGGCGACCCCTACACCGCTATGGCGGCATATAACGCAGGTCACACCAGAGTTGACGAGTGGCTGTCTCATGAGGAGTATTCGAAGGACGGAAAGACCCTGGATAAAATCCCCTTTGCGGAAACATCAAACTACGTAGAGAAAATCAAAACGGCGGAGCCCAGATATAAAAAGCTTTACTTCAACTGACGACTCTGCTCTGTTTTATAAAAAAATAAACTTAATATACAGGAGGAAACAAAAAATGAACGAAGAAAAAAGCTTTGCAAAAGAGCTCAAGGAAAAGCTCTTTATGAATCCCAAGTCCGGTCTTCAGCGCATCAGTGACGAGGAAGTGAAGAAGGCTGACGAGTTCTGCGAGGGCTACAAGAAATTCCTCGACTACTCAAGAACCGAGCGTGATGCTGTAAAGTATTCCGTAGAGCTCCTTGAGAAGGAGGGCTTCACCGAGTATGACCCCGAGAAGACCTATAACGCAGGCGACAAGGTTTACGTCAACAACAGAAATAAGGCTTTAATGGCGGCTGTCATCGGCAAGCAGGGCGTTAAAGAGGGCGCATCCCTTGCCATTGCTCACATCGATTCCCCCAGAATCGACTTGAAGCCCAGCCCCCTTTACGAAGCAAATAATCTGGCTCTTTTCAAGACTCACTACTACGGCGGTATCAGAAAGTATCAGTGGCTTGCCATGCCTTTGGCACTTCACGGTGTTGTCTGCAAAACCGACGGCACAGTTGTGGATGTCCGCTTCGGCGACGATGAAAGCGAGCCCTGTCTTTGCATTACAGACCTTCTTCCCCACCTTGCTCAAGAGCAGGCTGAGAAGCCCCTGAGAAAAGCCTTTAGCGGCGAGGACCTCAACGTTATCGTTGGCTCAAGACCCGTAAGCTCTGACGACGAGGGCGAGCTTGTGAAGCTCAACGCAATGCACCTGCTCAATCAGAAATACGGCATCACCGAGGATGATTTCCTCTCTGCCGAGCTTTGTCTGGTACCCACCTACAAGACCCGCGATGTAGGCTTTGACGGCGGTCTTATGGGCGGCTACGGCCACGACGACAGATGCTGTGCTTACCCTGCTCTCATGGCAGTTATCGAAGCAGGTGTTCCCGACAAGACAGCAATCACCGTTCTCTGCGACAAGGAGGAGACCGGCTCCGACGGCAACACTGGTATGCAGAGCGACTACCTCAGATATTTCATCTATGACCTTGCAAAATCAGAGGGTGTGGAGGGATACCGCGCACTTTCAAAATCCAAATGTCTCTCCGCTGACGTTAATGCCGCATACGATCCCACCTACGCTTCCTGCTTCGAGGCAAAGAACTCCAGCTTCGTAAACGAAGGTGTTGTTATCAGCAAATACACAGGTCACGGCGGCAAGGGAGGCACCTCCGACGCTTCCGCTGAGTATATGGGCGAGATCCGCACTATGCTTGAAAACAACAACATTCTCTGGCAGGTCGGCGAGCTTGGCAGAGTTGACCTGGGCGGCGGCGGAACGATTGCAAAGTACGTTGCAAACATGAACGTTGACGTTGTTGACCTTGGCGTTCCCGTACTTTCCATGCACGCTCCCTTCGAGCTCATCTCAAAGATCGACATCTATATGGCAAAGAAGGCATTCTCTGCACTTTTCGCAAGATAAAGCTTACTGCGCACAAATGGGAAACAGCGAAAACTGTTTCCCATTATTTTTTTGTCATTGAAGAGAGAGACACCTTGTGATATAATGATTTTATATGGTCTCAGATTTCGGAAATATACAGGGAAAGGGTCGTTATTATGGCAAGAAGTATTGAATCCTCGGATGCAAAGAAAATTATCAGCACCCACAACACCATACTCACAAATATCGAGAAAATCCGCAAGGCGCCTGAAACCTACAAAAGCAACATAATCAAGTACGCCGATGAGTACATCATCGGGGAGCGTCTCTCCGCTCTCAAAGAAATTCCCATTGAGGAGCTCAACAGAAGCAAGCAGGGCTTTCGCATCAAGACTCTGAGAGACAACGGCTATACAAGCATTGCCGACACCGAAAAGGTAACCGCCTCTACACTGGCGAAAATCGGCGGAATCAGCATGGAGGCAGCTCAGGCAATCAAGAAGGCTTCAAGGGAAATCGCAAAGCTTTCTTCAGACAGCGTTCACCTAAAGCTGAGTCTTGACAACAAGTCCCCTGCCGCCACAAACCTTGCAGACGCTGTTTCAAAGTACATCTTCCTTCAGAATACCACCGCAACCTGCGAGAAGCTTTCCGCTCACAGGAAATCCATTGTTGATTCAATAAATCTAGCAAGTCCTCTGACCTCGGGAATCAAGCGGCTCTTCACCTCCAAGGAGAAGAAGGCAGACGCAGAGAAGGCCTACGCTTACCTTCAGAAGCTCCTCACCTCTTCCTACGGCACAGAGAGCCGGAACTGCTCTCTGGAATTCAACAAAATCGTCACCGCATCCAAGGATAACGCCTGGGTGCATTTCGGGAAAAATCCCGTTCTCTTCTACAATATACTTGAGGCTGTCGTGCCTCATCTCATCAAAGAGGACACCACCGTCTACGGTCTTCCCGAGGAGCTTGCCCGTGCCATTGCGGAGGAGCCCATGCACCTGGAGGGTCTCAAATGCACCCTCAGACGCTATCAGGAATGGGGCGTCAAGTACTCTCTTCATCAGAAGAAGGTGCTTCTGGGCGACGAGATGGGTCTTGGAAAAACCGTTCAGGCCATTGCCACTATGGTGTCTCTGAGAAATACGGGTGGAAACCACTTTGTGGTGGTCTGCCCTGCAAGTGTTATCACCAACTGGTGCCGAGAGATCGAGAAGATGAGCGACCTTGAGGTCACAAAGGTACACGGCTCAGACAGAGACGCATCCCTTCAGTACTGGAAGGAAAACGGCGGTGTTGCAGTCACTACCTATGAAACCACGGAGCACTTCACTCTCAGCGACAAATTCAAGTACTCTATGATAGTTGTTGACGAGGCTCATTACATAAAGAATCCCGATGCTCAGAGAAGCAAGAACGTGAGAAATCTCTGCAACCACGCAAACAGAATTATGTTTATGACAGGTACCGCCCTTGAAAATAAGGTCTCCGAGATGATATCCCTTATGGGGGTTCTCAGTCAGGGAGTTGCCAAAAGCGTTGAGGGTATGCAGTTCCTTTCCTCCGCTCCCGAATTTCGCGAAAAGGTTGCTCCCGTTTACTACCGCAGACGTCGCGAAGACGTTCTCACCGAGCTTCCCGAGCTCATCGAAAACACCGACTGGTGCACTATGGGAGAGGCAGAGACAATGAAGTACAGAGAGGCTGTCCTCTCAGGAAACTTTGCCGCCGCAAGAAGGGTCTCCTTCAACGTTGACGACCTTAAGGACTCCTCAAAGGCTCAGCGACTCCTTGAGATCGTTGAAGATGCCAAGGAGGACGGCAGAAAGGTTATCGTCTTCTCCTTCTTCCTTGATACCATCGGAAAAATAAAAGCCCTTCTGGGTGATGTGGCGATGGAGCCCATAAACGGCTCTGTGTCCCCTCAGCGCCGACAGGAGATCATCGATGAATTCCAGAACGCTCCCGCAGGCTCTGTTCTTGCGGCTCAGATTCAGTCAGGCGGTACGGGACTCAATATCCAGACCGCCAGCGTCGTAGTACTCTGTGAGCCTCAGTTCAAGCCCTCTATCGAGAATCAGGCAATCTCCAGAGCCTACCGAATGGGACAGACCAGAAACGTGCTTGTGCACAGACTTCTCTGTGACGAAACCGTTGACGAGAGGATCAGCGATCTGCTCAGATCAAAGCAGGAAATTTTCGATGCCTTTGCTGATGAATCCTCTGTGGGCGTAGAAAGCCTCGAGCTTGACGAGAAGAGCTTCTCAAGCATTATGGAGGAGGAGAGAAAGCGCATTCTGGGAGAAACCCCCGAAAATCAAAAGACACCCGAGGGCTCAGATAATCCCCAGGTTACCCCTCCGACCGAAAGTCAAAAAGCTCCCGAGGGTGCCACCGCACCTGAGAGTCAAAACACTCCTGAGAGCAAAAAGACACCTTAAAGCCAAAAATCCCCGAGGGTGCCGCCGCACCCCAGTGCCAAAAATCAGGAAAAAGAAAAGCCTATGAACCGAAATGATTCATAGGCTTGTTTTTTTGACGTATTAAAGGGGAATTTTTCTCGGAAGTGACAATCGGGATTTAAGTGCATCAGCTTTTGAATACTTCCTTATTCTTTGCGGAATAGGGATTTTTGTTTTCTTTTGCTTCATCCCGAAGATTTCCGCTTTTGTTGGCAAGGGACATCATCAGCATCCAGAAAAACACCACCAGAAGATAGAGGGCAAGCGCACCCACAAAGAAGTAGACGGAGATGCCGATTGCAAAGTGAAGTGCCAGAAGCACCACCGCAGGAATTGCCCACTCGATATTGAGCAGAAGATTCAGAAGAAAGCAGATGAAGAAAGAGCCTGCGTGCTTGGTTTTTCTCATAATAACCTCTCCTTATAGTTTGATGTGTATTTAAGTCTTCGGACCTCAAGAATATTTAGTATCAATTAAGCCTTTGCCCTTATCTCAGCTTTGACCCGCAAGCGGGACAGTAGGAAGCCGTCGCCTTCACCGAGCTTCCGCAGGTGGGACAGATTTTGTTCTGATTTACCTTTGGAGCAGAGGGCGCAGAAGGAGCAGAATATCTCGACTCGGAACTCTTATTTATGGTCGTATGGCAACAGGGACAGTACTTTGTTCCCTCAGCCACACTTGTGCCGCAGGAGGGGCAGAACACCCTCTTCTGAGAACGCTCGGGCTCAAGGAAATTGAGATGAGGCTTCGGGGGTCTGGGGATATCTTCGTGTACGGGCTTCGGTCTTGGGGGCTCGGTGAGTCTCTGAGAGCAAACCTTACAGTAGGACGCATCCGCTGAGTTGGTGGCTCCGCAACCGGGGCACTGAACTACGGATGTAACGCGGGGAGCTGAAGGTGTCACAGCATAAGGCTCAACCTTTGAGGTCTCCTCTTCATCATCCACAAAATTAAACTCGTCCTTGTTGCGCTCCTTGAATATGCAGAAAAGCTCCTCAAGGAGTTCTTCGTCCTCAATGTCATAGAAGGAGTCCTCTTCCTCCTCGTCCATCTCGAGAATCAGAACGCTGGAGGTACCCTCCTCCTCGGTGGGCAAAAATACCGCAAAGACAGCTTCATCGTACTCGATGCAGTCAATGAGCTCATACTCAACTTCGTTTCCGTTCTCGTCCTCGAAGCAGTAAAAGCCCTCCTCCTCATCGGCATAGCCTTCGTCGTACTCCTCAGCCTCTTCCTCAAAAGCAGGCTCAGCTTCGAACGCTTCAAGGGTTTTCTCCTCGGCCTTTACAGCAGGCGAGTAAGCTTCTCCCTTTGTGTGAATGCTCACCGCACTGAGCACCTGACTTATCTCGTAGGAGTCTTCGTCAAAATTCTCAATGGGAATTATCTGCTTGTTGTGTATATAGAAGAAGAAGGAATCGTTGAGCTCAACCTCTTCAAGCTGTATGGTAACAATGGTTTTTTTGAAGGTGAGGGTAGCAAGCTCCACCTCAGAGTCAACCGCCTCGGATGCCTGAGAATCGTTGCTCAGAAGAAGCACAAAGCAGCTGCAATCCCTGATTCCTCTTGTGATGGTCGCCGCATATTTACTTCCTGCGGGAATGTTGTAAGGCGCCATCCATGTGTCGATTCCGTGCCTTGTAAAGAGGTTGCGGACTTTGTCCGCAGCTTCCATATTCTTTGTGCTGTAACTTATAAAAGCGTATCCCATTTCTTTTCACCACTTGAACTTTTCTGACTTATTCTTCAGTCAGAGAGGGACACAAAACTGCCTTGCTCTCTGCTGTATTGATTTCATAATAAAGAATCATCTTCGGGACAAAAACCCTATTTTTTATTATAGCATATATGTCAAGCAAATCGAAAGAGGATTCCGAATATACACTCTGCTGAATTTTTCTGTGGTTTTTTTGTAAAAATACACAAAAGTTACGCTTTATATATAAAATTTTTATTATAAGTTGAAAATATATGATATTTATGCTAAACTTTATTGTGACTATATATTATCGTGCAGAAGAGGACTCTCTTTCCTTTTCGGCACTTCGGGGCAAAGCCCCCTAAGGAGGAACAAAATGCGTACGGACAAACTATCTTCAAAGAGAATCCTTTCTCTGATTCTCGTTTTCCTGATGCTCATCTCCCTTTCCATTCCCGGCTTCAGCGCCTCTTCGGCTGAAACTAAGACCCTTTACTTCTCCTCAAACGGCTACTGGGATAAATTCTTCGCCCTCTATGCCTTTGATGACAATTACGATGAGGGTCAGTGGTTTTCCCTTTCTCCCGTAAGCGGTGAAGAGGATGTTTTCAGCGCAGATATCCCTGCTGACTTTGACAACGTGATTTTCTGCAGCAGATCAAAGCTCAGCTTCGACTGGAACTACGTCGTCAACAAAACCGACGCTCTCACCATTCCCGAAAACTGCAATCACCTGAAGCTTAGCGGTGTGAACACCGCCCTTTGGGATAAATACATTGCCGAGGGCAAGGAGCTCATCTATCTCGCTCCCTGCAAGGAGTGGATGGACCTTCAGTACATAAGCGGTCACGGCTTTGTGCTTCACGCATTCTCAGCTCAGGACACAGAGGGAGTCTGGGTTGAGATGGAGCAGGTAAAGGGAGGCTTCGGCGCCTACCCCGCCACCTTCTGCACCGAGATCGACAGCAAATACAACGAAATGGAATTCTGCAGAGTGGAATTTCTCGCCGAGGAAGGCACCTTCACCATCTGGGAGAAATCCTACACTCAGACCCAGCCTGAGGATATGAACCTCTTCACTCAGGATGAAAGCGCAAAAAGCGGAAGCTGGAGCTTCACAGAGTATATTGAGCCCGAGACCCCCGAGGTCACCGAGCCTGAGGAAATTCCCACTCTCCCTGAAGGCTCCGACCCCGCGGAAAAGCCCGAAAGCACAAAGACCATTTTCTTCAGCTCCAACGAAGCGTGGAAGGAAACTGTTTCCTCCAGCATCGGCAGAATTTCTGCCTTTGCAGGCATCAGCGGCAGCGACGAGGGCACATGGTACTGGCTCTCCCCCTCTCCCGTAAACGAGGCTGAGTACTCCCTTGAGATCGATTCAAAGTATGATACCATCTCCTTCGGAATCACTTTCAGCTCCGATTACGAGAATCAGTGGGTCACCACAGGAGACCTTACCATTCCCGAAGACAGCAACCACTTCACACAGTCAGAGGAGAATGAGACCGAAGGCACATGGAGCAACATCACCTTCGATAATTCAAAATACTTCTCCGTTTCCTTTATTGATGCTGACGGCAAGCTCATAAGCGCTCAGGCTGTAAAGGAAGGAACCTCTGCCACCGCTCCTGAGGCTCCCGAAAAGGAAGCCGACGCTCAGTACACCTACAAGTTCGTCGGCTGGGACACAGATTTCTCAAAGATTTACGAAGATACCATTGTTAAGGCACTCTTCACCAAGACAATAAATAAATATCAGGTCAGCTTCAAAGACTACAACGGCAATCTGCTTTCAGTTGTCACCGTTGAGTACGGCAAAGCTGCCACAGCACCCGAAAATCCTGTTCGCGTAGGCTACACCTTCAAGGGATGGGACACAAGATTTGACGCAGTTTATGAGGACCTGACAGTTACCGCTATGTATTCAAAAATAGTTGAGCCCCTTACAAAGGGCACTCTTGAGGTTGAAGTGGCAGGCGGCACAGGCTTTGACATCGCCATCTCAGGCGGTGCTACCCGTCCTCAGGGCACCTTCTATGTGAACACAAAGATGGCTATTGCCGCAACAGTAATTATCACGGCGAAAACCACCAACAGCAATACATTCATCGGCTGGATAAACGAAAACGGGCTCCTTGTTTCCACAAAGCCCACCTACACCTTCGTTACAACAGGCAACGACTACTTACGTGCAGTTTACGAAACAGACATTGAGGACGCTGTGCTTGTTACCTTCAAAAACGACAAGGCAAATCAGATTCTCGATTCTCAGCATTATATGGAGGGTGACGAGGTCTTCTTCCCCGAGCTTCCCACAAACGCCACTCACCTTGCCACAGGCTGGTCTATGAGCGCAGAGGAAATCGAAACCGCAATCAGGGAAGGCCGAAACGTAACCGTTGTTCCCAGATGGGAGAAAATACAGATTTATGTTACTGTCAGCGTCACAGGCGGTACAGCCCAGGGACTCACCGAGGGCAAGAGCCTCCGCTATGGTGAAGTAAAGGTTTCGGCAGACAACGCTCCTCAGAACCAAAAGTTTGCTTACTGGGTAAATCAAAACGGTAAAGTGGTAAGCTACAAGTCCGATTACACCTTCTATCCCGCTGAGGACACAAGCCTCACCGCAGTTTACGTCAAGGAATCCGAAACTATCGGCTACGAGGTTCTCCAGAGCATTATGATGGACACCTCCTCAGAGGATAAGGACATAAACACAGTATTCCTTTCCTGGGAAGTTCCCGAGGGCTCAGGCATCACCTTTGTTCAGGCAGGCGCACTCCTTGTCAACAGCGAAAAGTATGACGAGACCACCTTCTACAAGGGCACACCTGACACAAACGTTACAAAGTGGACACCCGCAAGCACAAACCAGATTTCTTCAAAGACCATCACAGTTAACAAGAAGGGCGTTGAAATCGGAAGCACCTGGTACATTCAGGGCTGGATAACATATACCGTAAACGGTGAAACAGTAACCACTTACACCGACCTTGTAAGCGTTACAAAGTAACCGCCAGCTTCCCCTAAATATTATTAAAACCACTCCTCACAGATTCTTCAGAGTCTGTGGGGAGTTTTTTTTCGATTTATCCTGACATTTTTCCCCATATCTGCCAAAGAAAAAAAGGCTTTTATCCTCATATTCTTCGTCTCTTTGCCGAAACTCCGATACTAAAGATGTACAAATGTAACAAAATTACAAAATAGTGACAATTTGTGAATAATTTGTAGGTAATTTTGTTGATTTCTTTTGGTATTTATAGTATATTTATAATGTATATTTGTGCAATAAATACACTTGTGTATTTTTCAGGAGGATTTTTATGAAGTGCAGTATTTTCAGACGAGTTTTTTCCGTTCTGCTGGTGATTTGTTTGCTGCTCACCGCCATTCCTTTTGCTGCTCCTTTGATGGAGGTCTCAGCGGTAAGCGGTGTCAATTCTCTCACCTGCGCGGGATTTATCTCTAACGCAACCGCCAGAAACTACATCGACACAATGATGCGGTACTACATCAACAGCAGTTCCACCCTGCAGTCAACTCTCGACAACGGCAACTCCGTTGTCTTTATGTTCGAGGGCGGCTCCGACAACTACTGGAACGGTACCACCTACTCTGACAACGACTACTCCTACCGAACTCAGGCTGTGTGTATCGTAGTCAAGAAGAATTCCGCAGGCAATGCGTACATCGACTACTACTGCGAAAACAGCTCCTCTATTCCTGCTGAGCCCAGCTGGTGTACCAACGGTGTAGCATATTCAGGCTCCACCACCCTCATGGACGGCACCTACGCCTTCTACACATGGAACCACACAGGCCCCTACGCCGCTTTCCAGATTGACCTTTCAAGCTCAAGCGGCTACTGCTACTACACCCCCACAGCCAACCCCAACGGCTACAAGGCAGGCGCCAGCGGTATCAATATCCACACCCGTTCCACAGCCTACAACGGCGGAAGCTCCATCGGTTGGGCATGGTCCGAGGGCTGTCAGGTTATCGGCTACGGCAACGATTCCTCCAACGAATTCAATGCCTTTATGAAGTCGGTTACAGGCATCACATGGAACCCCTGGATCTCCTGGACAAACAAGACCCTCAACACCTGGGGAACAACAGGTACATATAAGGGCTACTTTGTTGTTGACCGTCAGCTGGGTATGATCGGCACAAACGGCACTCAGTACGGTACAGGTTCTCTTATCAATCTCTACAATACAACTGCACTTACAAATATCACAGCAAAGTCCACCGCCGCACGCAAAGCAGCAGGTATAACTGAGGTTACTGACTATGTATCACAGTGTACCTTCTATCCTGCTTACGGCAAGCTCACCTGCACAGGTACTGACGTCTGGTCAAGAACCCTCCCCTGCTACGCAAGCGTTAACTCCTCCACCGCCGCGATCTCCGTCTTCAATAAGGGAGATGTCCTCACCTGCACAGGTCTTGTGAAAAACACCGTAGGCGAGTACTGGTACAGAGTTCAGGGCTCAAACGGCTCGAACCTCTACATCCGAGCGGCCTATATGGACTTTACCGAAGAGTATCTTTCCGACATCACCCTGAAGAATCACACCAAACCCAACGGACACGTTTATGATACGGGCTTCGTGGTAGACGGCACCATCAGCACCACCTACAACAAGCTCACCGCAGTTTCGGCCTATGTTCACACAGGCTTCGGAACAAACGGCGCCACAAGTACGGGACACAGAGTCACCGTCAGCAACAACACCTATAATCTCTCGGGAAGTACAGTTGACTCCAACGTCTGGATGAACGTTGTGCCTCAGGGCCCCAACACCATGGCCATAAAGGCAGAGTATATCAACTACTATGTCCTAAACGACACAACCCTGAAATCCAACACAGGCACAGTACTGCTTGCGGAGGACTACTTCATGGTAATTCCTGCTTCCGCAAATCAGAGCTCCTGCTCACATACCTATCAGAGCTATGTTGTGGGCGGAGGAAGCGTAAGCTGTACCGCCACAGCAAAGACGGTAAAGGCCTGCACCACCTGCGGACTTATTGCAAGCATCACCGACTCACCGGGAAGCCACTCCTTCTCTGACTGGGTAATTACCGAGGCCACCTGCACCACCTCAGGCTCAAAGGTTCGCACCTGCACAGCCTGCTCAGAAAAGGAAACAGTTGAAATTCCCAAGACAGGTCACGACTACTCAGCCGTCACCATAGCTCCCACCTGCCTTGACTACGAAAAGACAGTTTATACCTGCAAGCACTGCAAGGACTCCTACACAGAAGTAAAGACTCCCGGTTACTCAGAGTGGACTTACACCAAGCCCGAGGGTATCGACGAGAGCCTTATGGAGACAAAGACAGAATACAGATACTCTGACTACGAGGAAATCAAGAACAGCTCCGCCTCCACCTCAGGCTACACTCAGGTAAACAAAGAGTGGAAGGAAAGCAAGACAGGAACTGTTTACTATGTTCCCTCATGGCCTTCAGGCTTTGACAAGACCAGCAGTATTTACAATGAATACAACGGCACCAAGAAAACAGCCTCAGAGACCGCTGACGCAAAGACGGTCATAAATTCCGACGGCCTTAACGGCTATCTCTACTACCATTGGTGCTATCAGGACTCCTACTATTCTCTGAGCTCGAAAAACGGCAGCTACACCATCTTCCATGCTTACTATGCAACCGGTAATCCCTCAAATTACCCCTGTGACACCAGCGATATGTCCTACAAAACAGGCAACACCGCCTGCTGCACAAACTCCGACTGGTACTTTGTCACCAACGTAAACGCTCAGAAGTACACAGAATACACCGCCCTTTACACCCACGCAAGATGGACGGACTTCACCGAGTGGAGCGAAACTCCCGCCACCGCCTCTGACACCAGACGGGTGGAGACACGCACCAAGTACAGATACTACATAGATTCCCCTCTGGGAGACCACAACTACGTAAACGGAATCTGCGACCTCTGCGGTAAAAATGAAGCCTCCGACTCCATGTATCTCTTCGGCTTCATCAACGGCGCTGACTACGGCTACGGCGATGATTCAGCCACTATCGGCATCTACAAATTCACCGACGGAAAGCTCACTGCCTCCTTCAGCACAGACTCCTATGTAGGCGTTAAGAAGGGCGACAACTCAGCATGGTTTATGGCAACCGAGTATCCGGGTGACAACGCAACCTCCATAGTACTTCAGAATGCCGATGGCATTGCAAATCCCGAGAAACTCCGCGTTCCCAGAGGAAAAGAAATTCTCTTTACCCTCACCGATAACGGAAACGGCACTTACACCTTAAGCTACGATACCTCCGAGTGTAAGCACACCTCTCACAACCTCAGCGGAATCTGTTCCTTCTGCGGCGAGGAAACTTCTCATAACTTCAGAACAGGCTCCTGCACGATCTGCTCAAAGCCTTGCACACACAGCTTCACAGAAGGTGTCTGCACAGTCTGCGATTATCCCTGCAGACACAGCTTCTATCAGGGTGAGTGCGTAGTATGTAAGACACCCTGCGAGCACAACTTTGAGAAAGGCTTCTGCACAGTATGCTCCGCCCCTTGCGCTCACAGCTTCAATGAGGGCATCTGCACAATTTGTCAGAAGGAATGCACTCACATCTACAAAAACGGAGTCTGCACCATCTGCGAGATTCCTTGCTCTCACAGCTTTAATGACGGAATGTGCATCACCTGCAAAAAGCCCTGTGACCACAGCTTTGAAAACGGCATCTGCACCATCTGTAACGGCTCCTGCTCTCACATCTTTGAACTGGGCTTCTGTACCCTTTGCTCAAAGGCTCACGAGGAGCACACCTACGAGGACACAGCCTGCACAGTCTGCGGTGCTCCTGCTCCCGATTTCTATCTCTTCGGATACATCAACGGCAAGGTTTATGCCTGCGGTGAAGACGAGGAAAACACAGGTATCTATAAATTCACAAACGGAACTCTCAAGGCAATCTTTACTGAACCCAGCTTCGTCTCCGTAAAGAGAGCCGACAACTCCGAGTGGTATCTCCCCGACTCTGAGTTAACCGACGAATATTCCGCTGTCCTTTGTCCCTCTGCTCAGGTTGGCGCAGGAGACGGACTCTTTGTCCCCAAGGGTCGCCTTGTGACCTTCAGTCTTTCGTATAACGGCGACGGCACCTACACCTTAAGCTACACCCTTGCCCCCTGCCGTCATATCTCTCACGACACAGACTCCATTTGTCTCTCCTGCGGTGAGGCTGTTCCTCACAGTTTTGAGGATGGCGTCTGCACCGTCTGCGCCCTTACTTGCACTCACAGCTTTGAGGATGGAATCTGCAGAGACTGCGCATATAAATGCACTCACAGCTTCGAGGAGGGTGTCTGCACAGATTGCGATACCACCTGCGTTCACTCCTTCGAAAACGGCAAATGCACAAACTGCCTGATGCTCTGCAAGCATTCCTGGGAAAACGGCCTCTGCACCATCTGCTCAAGCCTCTGTGACCACATCCTCTGCGAAGAGGGCTGTAAGGTTTGCAAGAAGGACTTTGATTTCTATCTTGCAGGCTATATAAACGGAAACCACGAAGGCTGTGAAGAGAACTTTGAGCTTCTGACTCCCTACCTCTTCCAAAACGGCAAAACCTCCGTAGCATTTACAAGCGACAGCTACGTTTTCCTCAAGACACATGAGGGCGAATTCTTCTTTATGACAGAGGACGGCACCTTCGAAAGTGAAGACTTTGGCGCTCAGGATATGATGTATATTCCTGCAGGGGTTAATCTTACCTTCACCTTAAGGTTTGAAAACGGTGAGATTTTCCTTGATAAGTCCATCACTTCCTGCGACCATATAAATCACTCGAAAGAGGGTGTCTGCACCTTCTGCGAGGCTTCGGTTTCACACAGCTTTAATAATTCCTACTGCACGGTCTGCGGTTTAAGAGAGACTCAAGTGGATATCACCCTTCCCGAAATCAGCGCAAAGTACGCTTACCTCTCAGATAAAGACGGCTTTACTTACTCGGTTGTTTTCTCCCCTCTCAACTTTGAGATTGAGGAAGCCGAAGCAGGTCTTCTTCTCTTTACCTCCTCTGAGGGAGAGCTTACCTTTGCTAACGCTCACAGCGTAGTCCCCGGTATTTCCTCAAAGGGTACGGATTTTGAGGTTCACACCGAGAAGCTTCATCCCAAGACTCTCGGTGACACAGTTTACCTGAGAGTTTACGCAAAGCTTTCCGACGGAAGCTTCGTTTACAGCCACGTAATTCCTTATAGCGGTGCTCAGTATGCTTACTCAGTTCTCAGAAGCGCTTCCGGCACACAAGCCGAAAAGGCTTATGCGGTCTCACTTCTTGACTTCATCTCTCAGATGCAGATCTTCTCAGACTACAACACAGAAAAGCTTGCAAACGAGGAGCTCACCGAAGAGGAAAAGTCCCTTACCGCTTCCTACCAGAGCACAATGGCACAGAAAGTCAAAGCTCCCGAAAAAGACAAGTGCACAAACTTCACCCGAAATGCACAGCTCGACGTGCTTTATCCCACCGCCATACTGAATGACGGAATTTACAGCTTAAATATCAACCTGAAACTCAGAAATGAGCTTTCAGAAGAGGTGACTCTCTACTACTGGGATGAGAACACCTACTGCGCTGAGAGCGTTCTCACAAAGGAGAACGCAAGCGGTGTCATCACAATGACACTTTGCGATGACGGCACCTACAAGGCAGAGCTTCCTTATGTAAACATCTCTCAGATGAACAGCGCAGTTTACTTTGCTGTCACCTACAAGCTTTCGGGCTTCGAGTACTCCTTGGGAGTCAACGCTCTGAGCCTCTCTCAGTATCTGAGCCTTGAGGCAGAAAACGCTGAGAGCCCCACCCGCGCTCTCGCACAGGCATCCGTAGTTTACGGATATTACGCAAAGAATCTCCTCTCATAAGCAGGGACTCTTTGCAAAGAAAAATTACGGATAAATCAGAAGAAAGGAGAGCATCGCTCAAAGGAGCCGATGCAAAAAATCATTATGAAACTGATAAAAAAATGCCTGTGCCTGTTACTTGCGCTTACAACGGTGTTTTCCCTTGTAACCTATGCACCCTTGTCCCATATCCATGCGCTGGAAGCAAGCTCTTACATCGCATCTACATACGCATCTAACATAAACATTAAAACAAACCTTGTGACAGGGCTCTACGACGTTCCCTCAAAGGAGGGAAACCAAAGGTACAGCATAGGGAAGGACACGAAGCTTCATGCTGTGGCACTTCACAAAAACACCTCGGGTGAGTACTGGTATCAGGTTATCTACTACAACCTCACCCTCTACGTAAAGGGCGCCGACACTACCTTTGTCTCTCATCTGACAGGCGACGTATGCGCCAAAAATCTCCAGTCCCCCGCCGCCCTTCAGTATGGCTCAGGTTTTCCCATCGGCGGTGAGGTCACCTCATCTTACAACGACATCGGAGAGATAAGAGCCTCCCTCTATGAGGGCTCACGCCTGACACGAGAGCCTGTGCTCACCTCCGCTGACAATGTAAACGGCAAGTACTACAACCTGAGCGGAAGCACTGTTGACACAAATCTCTGGTTCAATCTCCTCTCCACAGGAGTCTACACCTACGTGGTGTCCGCTGAGGCAAAGAGCCACTACGTCGGCGCTGACGGCTCACTCAAAACCTCATCTATTGACGTGTTCGTAGAGGAAAAGCAGTGCGTTGTCACCAGCATATCAAACCCCAACCCCGTACTCCATCGAGGCATAGACGTCTCCGTCTGGAACGGCGACGTTGACTGGGCAGCCGTTGCAACTCAGGTCGATTTCGTAATTCTCAGAGCCTCATGGGAGGAAACAGCAGACACTAAGTTTTCCACCAACGCCAAGGGCTGCGAGGCTAACGGCATCCCCTACGGTGTCTATGTTTACTCCTACGCTGAAACAGCAGAAGAGGCAATAGGAGAAGCTGAGTATGTTCTCTCCCTGGTAGATAACTACGATCTCTCACTTCCCATCTACTTCGACTTTGAAGATGAGTGTCAGATGAACCTCAGCACCGATATGAAGAAGACGGTTGTAAAGGCATTCTGCGACACCATTTACGCTGCCGGATATCAGCCCGGTATCTATACATACAAATGGATCCTTACAAGCGTGCTCACCGACGCCTACTTCAAGACTCTGCCCACATGGGTAGCTGAGATAAACGGCGCAAGCTACACATCCTACGCAGGCGGTCTTACAATGTGGCAGTATTCCTGGACAGGCAGATTCAACGGCATGAGCGGTGACGTTGACTGCAACTATATGTACGGCGAGCTTCCCGGCGTTCACTCCGCCGACAAGACTTACCTCAAGAGCTGTGAGTACTACCCCTCAAATCTTACTGTTACTCTCAACGCAAACGCTAATGTGAGACAGTATCCCTCTACCGACTACACCCTTATGAAGACCCTCAGTTCAGGAGACACCCTTCACGTTACAGGTCTTTACAAAAACACCTACGGCAATTTCTGGTATCAGATCGAGCATAACGGAGAGACAGGCTATATCGGCTCCGAATACGCCGACGTTGTGGAATACCGCTTCGATGATATTTCCGTTAAGAATCCTCAGATGGCAGGCAACCTGAATTCAGGAAGCGGTTATTACATCCGCGGAGACCTCTCCTCTGTTTACAACAATCTTCTCACCGTAAACACCAGAGTATATCTCGGCGAGGACACCGACGGAGATCCCGTTCTCAGCTCAAGTTACAGCCCCGACAGCAAGTTCTATTCTCTCTATAAGAGCGAGGTTGACTACGGTCTTGCCTTCGGTACTCAGAGCACAGGCTACTACACCTACGAGATTTCCGCTGACGTGAAGAACTACTCAGCTTCAGGCAAAACACTCTCAAGCAAGACCGAGAATGTAGTTGTCTGGACCGCACCCTACACAGTAAACAACTCAGCCATCGTTCCCCCTGAGTCCACAGCCTGCTCTCACAACATCGTGACTCAGAGCGCAAAGGCTCCCACCTGTACCGAAACAGGACTTACCGAGGGCAGCTACTGCTCACTGTGTTCTGAGGTCTTTGCAACTCAGACTGTGATTCCCGCAAACGGCCACAGCTACACTCAGAGACACATAGCCGCCACCTGCCTCGAGAGAGAGCACATACTCTTTAACTGCCTTGACTGCGGCGATACCTACAAGGAGTTTTCAGGCGACAGCCACAGCCAGTGGAGCGAAACAAAGCCCGAGGGCGTGGACGAAAGTCTCATTGAGACAAAGACACAGTACAGCTTCAGCGAGTATCAGACCATCAAGAGCTACCAGACCTCCGTTGAGGGCTATACTCTCATCAACAAGGAGTGGGAGAGTCAGGGCGAGAAAACTCAGGAATGCGTAAAAGAGTGGCCCTCAGGCTTTGACACCACCCACTCGCTCTATTCCAAGTACAACAAAACTCCCAAAGCGGATTACACAGATACCTACTATGTCAAGACAGAGCTTGGCTCTGAGGAGATAATAGGATATATCTACTACCACTGGTGCACAAATGCTTACAAGGACGGTCCCTATAACCGCTTTACAAGCAAGGAAAAGACCGACACCTATCCCTGCTTCCATGCGTTTTACAGCACCAAAGCCCCCGAAGAGTCCGATACCACCGCTTCTGACGGCAGCGTAAGATACGATAATCTCAGCTGCTGCGGTGACACCTACTGGTATTACAACGTCCCCGTTTACAAGCAGACCTACACAGATTACAAGGCACTCTACACCCACTCAATCTGGACAGCCTACTCTGAGTGGAGCGACGAGGAAGTCACAGCCTCCTGGGACAGAAACGTCAAGACCCGCACACTTTACAGATATCTGTATGAAGACGCTCTGGGCGACCACTCCTATGACAACGGCGTCTGCGTTGTCTGCGGTGAGAAACAGCCTCTTCAGGATATGTGTCTCTTCGGATTTATCAACGGCTTCGACTATGCCGACAAGGAAGATTACGAATATCTGGGCTCCTACTGCTTCTCTGAAGGAAAGCTTGTGACCACCTTTACCGAGGACAGCTACGTAGGCGTCAAGACAGTTGATAACGAAAGATGGTATATGACCAACGGCTATCCCGGCGACCACGTCACCTCCGCTATCCTCTACAACACCGATGTTCTGGAGTATCAGGGCGACAAGCTCTTTGTTCCCAAGGGAAGAGAGATCACCTTCACTCTGGAGGATCTGGGAAATGACTCCTTCGTTCTCAGCTACACAGCCGCACCCTGTCTGCACGAAAGACACAATACTCAGGGCGAGTGTGTTCTCTGCGGAGCCGCCACCGAGCACAACTACTCTCACGGCGGATGCCTTGTCTGCGGTGCCACCTGCCCCCACACTTACAGCTACGGCGTGTGTATGCTCTGCTCCCTCCCCTGCACCCACGAAGCCTTTGAAAACGGACTTTGCACCACCTGCGAAACTCCCTGCTCTCACGGCACATACGAAAACGGCTTCTGCACCATCTGTCTTAAGGAGTGCGAGCATAATTTCAAAAACGGTCTCTGCACCAAATGCAGAACAGCCTGCGACCACAGCTTCCTTCAGGGTGAATGTACGATCTGCAAAAAGCCCTGTTCACCTCACATTTTCGAGGACGGCTTCTGCACACTCTGTCAGCAGGCACAGAACCTCTATTTCCTTACAGGCAACATAAACGGCAAGGAGATCTCTGACGAAACCTACTCCTTCACAGACGGAACGCTTCAGCTTACTTTCACCGAGGACAGCTACGTTTACGTTATGAACAGAGAAAAGGTTTCCTTTATGTCTCTCTATGAAGTATCCGAAAGCTCTGAGGTTATTCTTTACAGCAGCGAGCTTCTGGGAGATGCAGGAGAGAAGATCTTCATCAAAAAGGACACCACTGCAAGCTTTACTCTCTCTGATAACGGAGACGAGACCCTGACTCTTTCTCTGAAGCTTACCTCCTGCCAACACAAAAATCACAACTCAGAGGCTCTTTGCACAAATTGCGGCACAAAGGTTTCTCACAGCTTCACAGAAGAGGGAATCTGCTCTGTCTGCTCCTTTGAGTGCAGTCACTCCTTTGAGGGCTCCCTCTGCACCATTTGCGGTTTTTGCTGTACTCACAGCTTTGAAAACGGCTCCTGCGACCTCTGCGGTGAGAGCTGCAGCCACCTTTGGGAAGAGGGCATCTGCTCTATTTGCAAAGAAGTCTGCCCTCACAGCTTCAGAGACGGCTCCTGCGACCTCTGCCACCTTGACTGCCGACATAACATCAAGGACGGAATTTGCACTACTTGCGGTAAGGCTCTGAGCTTTACCCTTGCAGGTCTCATAAACGGCAGCCACAAGGGCTGTGAGGAGGATTTCCTCAGCACCGCCCCCTATCCCTTCACCAATAAGAAGCTCACCCTCACCACAACCGAGGACAGCTTCGTATTCCTCAAGACCACCGACAACCGCTGTCTCTTCCTTCCCAAGGAAACCACCTTTGAGACTTCCGCTGAGCTCTTCTCCTCAGAGGAGGCTGACGCTCAGAAGATGCTCTTTGTCCCCGGCGGTGTCAAAGCTGAGTTCACACTCGCTTTCAGCGGTGAGAATGTCATCACCTTAAGCTACGAGATCCTCAGCTGTGATCACATCAAGAGAAACAGCGGCGGTGTCTGCGTGGTTTGCTCCCACGTGGAAGCCACTCCTGCGGTCACTCTCAAATACGCAGAGCTCACTTTAGAGGAAAAGCTCAGATACAGAGTTTATTTTGACACCGAAAACTTAGACGATTTAAGCGAAAGCAATATGGGTATTGCGGTGTTTGAAGATGCTGACCCCGATGGCACCGTGGAGACCGCCTCAAGGCTTTACAGCAGTAAAAAAGCGGAAAACGGCTACCTTTTCGCCGAGACAGATCCCCTCTATGCTCACACCCTATCGGACACAGTTTACTTCAGAGCATTCGCCACCCTCTCTGACGGAAGCTACGTTTACAGCGACCTTATGAGCTTCAGCGGTTCGCAATACGCTCAGTCCGTAATCAGACAAAGCAACAGCTCCTATGATGAAAAGGCGCTGATGGTTTCGCTTCTCAACTACGGCGCAGAGCTTCAGAAGTTCTATGATTACAACACAGACCGCCTTATGAACGCAGACCTCACAGAGAAGGAACAGGCCTACGCTCTCAGCTACTCTCCTCAGATGTTAAAGAAGAGCGAAAGAGTAAGCACAGAGAAAGCAGGCGAGTTTTTAAAGAACGCTCAGAACATAGTCTTCTATCCCATTGTGAAGTACGATTGCGAGCTCTTCGGCTTCGAGGTGGTACTCAAATCAAAGGACGCTGTGGGAAATGCGGACTTCTTCTACTGGGAGGAGAGCGCTTTCGAAAGCTGTGACGTACTCACCCGCGAGAACGCTTCAGGCTCGGTGCCCTTCAGCAACGTAAACGGTCAGTATCACGTTTCTCTCTACGACGTCTACGCAAAGGACCTCTCTGACACACTTTACATTGCAATGCAGTACAGAAACGAAGCAGGCGAGCTTTGCTCCACAGGCATTCTCTCTTACAGCGTGGCAGATTTTATGTCCGTTGACGCAGAAAACGAAAATGCTGAGAATCATACTCTTGCAAAATCAGCTCTGGTTTATGCCTACTACGCAGAGAGCTTCTTCGGAAACTGACTTTAAGAAAACACACAAAAAAGTGTCGGCGCCCTTTTGGGTACCGACACTTTATTTTTATTATCTCAGCTTTTGCTCAGAGGCTCCTTGAACATTCCCCATTTTGTTGAAAAAAGATACAAATGGTAGTATAATGAAAGGGTAATACAGAGAGAGGATGGTCTCTATGAAAGTGTCAAGAAAAATCATCTCGGTTATACTCGTCCTTCTGATGACGGTAAGCCTCAGTCTCTTCGCTCCCTTTGTTGGCGCTGAGACTACAAACCCCAACACCTCGGTGAATATTTCGGGCAAGAGCGTCTACGGCTACGCCTTTGAGGTACTCCGCCAGCTCAACGAGCTTCGTGCCTCCTTGGGACTTTCTCCCCTTAAGATGAATCCTCAGATGCTGGAGGACGCCATGCAGCGCTCAGCAGAGCTTACGGTAAAGTTCAGCCACACCCGTCCTGACGGCTCCTCTTGCTTCACCATAAACAGCGAGATTATGGGAGAAAACATCGCCATGGGATATTCCACTCCCACCGACGTTATGCAGGGCTGGATAAATTCCCCCGGACACTACGCCAATATGGTAACATCCTACTATGACAGTGTGGGAATCGGCGCAGTAAGTCACAACGGAGTAATGTACTGGACTCAGATTTTCGGCATCAGCGACACACCTGAAGCCGAAACCCCTGACGAAATAAGCGAGAAGGATTTCTCCGTTTATCTCGGCGAAAACACCTACACCGCAAATCTCATCCTCCCCGAAAGTCTCTACGCAGGAGATCGGGCGGAAATTGAGATCCGCGGCAGAAATTCCGATGAAAATGCAAGGTTCATACTGAACAGCAAGGACTTTGAGCTTACCTCAAGCGATCCTGAGGTGCTTATTGCAACAAATGACGAGATCATTGCCCTTTCTGAGGGAAGTGCCACCATCACCGCAAAAAGTCCCGCACTCACCTTAAGCGCACAGGTCAATGTAAAAAGCTTCTCCGAAAGCGAGGATAACCGCTGCGGAGACAACATCACCTGGAGATACGAAGACAAGACCCTGATTTTCTCGGGTACAGGCAAGATGTATGACTACGAGACCATCTTCAAGAGTTACGACGAAATAACCACCAACGTACCTTGGAAGAACGGCTTTTACCATGTTGAAAAGATAGTTATCGAGGAGGGCATCACCTCTGTGGGAAGCTACGCCTTCTCCTGCTTCGCCCGACTTTCCGAGGCAGAGCTTCCCTCAAGCCTTCTTGAAATCTCAGAGGGAGCCTTCGAGAGATGCACCTCACTCCCTTCAATCCATATTCCCGAAAAGGTGGAGACTATTGACGAAGCGGTTTTTGAAAATTGTTACAGCTTGGGCGAGGTTAATATTCCCGAGGGTGTAAAGGAAATCTCACCCTATCTCTTCAGCTGCTGCTACGCTCTTGAAAGCGTTAAGCTTTCAGACAGCACCGAGCGCATCGGAAGCGGTGCCTTCATCTTCTGCAGCGAGCTCTCAAAGATAAACTTCCCCGAAAGCCTTAACTACATCGGAAGCGGAGCCTTCTACTGCTGTGAAAAAATCACCGAGGTCACCATCCCAAAGGGTGTCAAAGAGGTCTTCGGCGGCACATTCCGCGACTGCGACAGCCTTCAGACGGTAACCATTCATAATCCCATCCTCGATTTCGGAATAAACGAAGTCTTCCCTTCTTCAAATGAAAACCTCACCATCTACGGCTACAAGTTCAGCTCCGCAGAAGCCCATTCTTCACAGTACGGCATAAACTTTGTGCCCTTTGACTCTGCAAAGCTTTCAGCCGAAGTTTCTGACATCGAAAAAATCTATGACGGCATCACCGTTACAGAGGACCCCTTAGTTAATCTTACCTCCACCCCTGATGAGTACACAGTTATCTACTCCAGAGGCGAGACCTTTGACTTTGATGAGTGTTTCGATAGCATAAAAGCGATTACTGAGAGATTTGTCACAAGCGGTTACTATGACGCAGACAAAACCTACCTTACAAACAGCGGTGAATATCCTATCTCCTACTGCATTGCCGCTGAGGGCTTTGAGGTGCTCACAGGCACCATCCTTGTGAAAATCGGAAAATTCACCCCTGAGTTCTCCTTTGAGAAGGAGGTTGTGGAGATTCCCTATCACTTCAACTACACAAACTACGCAGAAAAGAGAAACACCTTAAAGGATCTGCACCTTTTAAGGGAATACGACATCACCTACTCCTCTGATAACGAGGCTGTGGCGGCTTCCTCAGAGAGAGGCTCCGTCTCTTCCAAGGGCCTCGGCGAGTGTACCATAACCGCCACCTTCGAAGGAGACGAAAACATAAATCCCCACAGCGCATCCTATAAGGTCATCACTTATCCTCTGGGACGCTACACCGAGGGAGACTTTGTCTTTGACTTCAAAGAGGACAGAAGCGCCACCCTTACCGACTACTACGGCTTTGACGAGGCAATTACTGTTCCCACCTCCTCTTTGGGATATGACATCGAGGAGATTTCCCACGGAGCCTTTTACAGTGCGACCTTGGGGGAGGTCACCATCCCCGAGGGTATTACTCACATCGGCACCAGCGCCTTTTCATCCTGCACAGAGCTTCAGAGCATAAGCCTTCCCGAAAGCCTCTCCACCATCGACGAATACGCCTTTAATTTCTGCAAGAGTCTTGAGGAGATCACCATCCCCCATGGGGTCAGCGCCATTATGGACAGAGCCTTTTTAGGCTGCGGACTCAAAAGCATCTACATCCCCCCTTCGGTGACATATATCGGCGAGCGCGCCTTTGGCTATGACCTTTGGTACTACGGTGAGAACGGCGAAAAAATAGATGACTTCATCATATACGGAGTCCCCGGCTCCGAGGCTGAGAGGTACGCCCTTGAAAACGGCTTTAAGTTCATCGACCCCGACGCCCCGCTGCCCCTTTTCGCTTTGGGAGACGTTAACCGCGACGGCTCTGTGAATATCAAAGACGCCACCGCTATTCAGAAGCACATCGCAGGACTTATCTCTCTTGACTCAGAGCAAGTAAGCCTTGCGGACTTTAACGGTGACGGCACGGTAAACATAAAGGACGCAACTCAGATTCAGAAAAAAATTGCGGGGCTTATCTGACCCTTAGAAAAATAAAATGGAGGATTTACTATGAAAAGAAAACTTCTGAGCATAGCACTTATTATGCTTATGGTTCTGGGACTCGGCTGTGTGGGAGTATCCGCTGAGGAGCTCTGCTCTCTCACAGTAAACAACGTTTCAGTTACACCCGAAAACGCAGAGGACGTCTTCGGTGACGGTACAGTAAGCTTTGACAGCAGCACCTGCACCCTCACACTCTCAGACGCTCATATCTGCAAGAAGGAAAGCGAGGACTCCCCCAAAAACGCTGTCATCAGCGCAGAGGGTATGGACCTCACCATTGTGCTCAAGGGCGAGAACACTCTCACCATGGACAATTCCGCTCTCTCATACAATAACGGCATTATTGTAGAGGAGGGCACCCTTAAGATAAAGGGCGAGGAAAACTCAAAGCTAACAATTAACACAGGCGATGCTGTGAACTCAGTCTGCGGAATATCCGTTACCGGAGCCTATACCACCGACACGTACGGCCTTAACTTAGAGGATGCCGAGATTGCCATAAACTGCGGAAAAGCAAACACTTCCACAGGTATCTTCTGTGATGGCAGGCTTTTAGTTTCAGGCGGCAGCCTTGAGATTGAAACCGCTGAAGCCAACGATGTCAGAGGTATCTGCACAAATCCCCTCCTCTACTACACAGAAGCCCCTGAGTCTGAGTCTTTTACAGCGGGACATTCCACCTTCACAAACGGCGCCAAGGTAAATATCACCGCTGAGAAAGCAGAGCTTTCCTCTTACGGCATCAGCTCAGGCGGTGACATCACCATCGACGGTGCCAAGATTGACACAGTGGTGTCAGCAGGACACGGTGACGCAGAAGATTCAACGTCAGACAAGGTGTTCCCTGAGGGCAAAGTTTATGCTATCAGCGCTTGCGGAAATCTGATTTTCAGATCCTCTGAGGTCACAGTTTTTGCAAAAAACGGCGGCGGCAACATTGTTAACGCCTCCACCCGAGAGGATATTGACCAAGCCACAGGTGAAACAGCAAAAACCCGCGGTAACATTGAAATCCACGAGGGCGCAGATATTTACATCAAAACTGCCGACTCGGACTACAACCGCTTCGCTATGTCCTCAAGCTACGACATCACCGTTTACGCAGGCAAGCTCACAATCGAAATGGGCGAGCTTACAGGTAACTTCCTTATTCGTCGTCTTTACGGAATGTACGCAGACCACATTGCAAAATTCAACGGCGGAATCACCACAATTTCCATTCCGGAGAGAACCGAAGAAAACGACGATTTCTCCTGTGTCAGCTCATGGCACGGCGGAATATTCATCTCAGATGATGTTGTCATCACCGGCAGAAAGGGTGAATTCTTCGGCGGTGTAGGTGCTTGCGTTCAGATCGATCCCGAGATACCCGTTGTATTCAAGCACAAGGATCTCATCACCTTTGATCTTGGTGACGTTAACCGCGACGGCGCGATAAACGTCAAGGACGCCACCACCATTCAGAAGGTGATCGCTTCTCTTCTCACCTTTGACCTCGAGCAAAAACACCTTGCGGACTTTAACGGTGACGGAGCGGTAAACGTCAGGGACGCCACTGCCATCCAGAAGAAGCTGGCAGGACTTATCTAAAGAGTCGCAAGTCTCGTGTTTTCAAAAAAACAGGATAAAAAAATAAGAGTACACCATTTTCGGTGTACTCTTTTCTATTTGTCTTTTGGGGGTCTCTTAAGTGTCACTTAAGAAATAAGCCTGTATTCCCCGTCTCCCAAGGGCTCAACAGCGCTCTCGAAGAAAGCTTTGAGAGCCTTTACCATATACTCTGTATCATGGCTTCCTGCGGTCTCAAAGGCTGAGTGCATGGAAAGCTGAGCCAAACCGATATCCGCCGAGAGAAGAGAAAGCTGTGCGTTTGAAATATTGCCCAGAGTGGAGCCTCCGGGGATGTCGGCGCGGTTGTAGTAATACTGACAGGGAACGCCGGATCGCTCACACATAAGCGCCACAAGGGAAGCGGACAAGCCGTCGGTGGTGTACTGCTGATTGGAGTTACACTTGATGACCACGCCGCCGTTCATTTTCACACCATGATTAGCATCTGAAAGCTCGGGGTGGTTCGGATGCACCGCATGAGCGTTGTCGCATGAAAGCATAAACGAGGCTGCCGCCTTGTCCTCGAAGCCCTCTGTTTCCAGAGAGGAAAGTGCCTTTCTCAGAGTGTTCTCAAGGAAATCCGAGTCAGCGCCATGGCGGTTTTTGCTGCCGATCTCCTCATTGTCAAACACAGCAAGCACAGGCATTGCTTTCAGATTCTCTGCATCTGAGAAGGCTTTAAGAGAAGCAAAGACACACTGAAGGTCGTCAAGTCTCGGGCAGGAGATAAAGTCCCCGAAATCCACACCCTTGTCTCGGTTATAAAGGAGCAGATCCCAGCTTAAAATATCCTCTTCATTTACAGAGAGAGCCTCTGCCACACGAGCCTTAAGCCCGAGCTTCTCTGAGTCCGAAAGGGAGTAAAGAGGAATCATGTCCACCGCAGGACTGAGAGTTATCCCCTCGTTTATTTTTCGGTTCATGTGAATTGCCACGTTGGGGATTATTGCCATGGGCTCCGGGAAATTCACAAGTCGGCAGGAAACTCCCCATGAGGTTTTCACCACCACCCTGCCTGCAACGGAGAGGGCTCTGTCAAGCCAGGTGGAGTTTATCATTCCGCCGTAGCGCTCCGCAGAAAGACGCAGGTAGTATTTATCCGAAAGCTCAGAATTTTCCTTGATCACAATTGCAGGGCTGTCCGAGTGAGAAGCGGCAATCATAAAACCGCTTATCTCCCCTTTTGGCACCTTGAAAGCGAGAAGAGAGGACATATTTCTGCTGAGGAAATATCCCTTTCCCCTCTCAAGAGACCAGCCCTTCCCCTGGGAGAGCTCCTCAAATCCCGACTTTCGAAGCTCATCTTTGATATTCTCAACAGCGTGGAAGGCTGTGGGGGAACTTTCAATAAATTTAAAAAGTTCTGATGTCATAATATCACCTGATTCTGAGTATTTTTCCCGATATACCGCAAAAATAAACCTTCGGACAAAAGCTCGACGCATAAAAAAGCCGACACAATCCGTTGTTTTTTATTTTCATTGTGGTATAATAATATGTTATAGAGCGTAAATCTTTAAAACTTACTTTTTGAGGGTGTCTTCCTTTCCGCGATAGACAACAAATTTGCAGAAAAGGAATTCCAGCACGAAGTTTGAAAGCATGGTCACAATAAGTATGAGAAAATCGTTAACCCCCGCTTTCTCAGCCAGATTGCCGAGATAGGTGGAAAGGGGTGTGAAGGCAAGATAAAAGCCGAACACCTTTGCCATTGCAACGGGAACATTGGCCGCTGACTTGAAGGTGTAGCGACGATTGAGGGTGAAGTTCCAGAGGATCGACAGCACAAGGGAAATGAGATAAGGAATCCAATAGTCCTTGATGAATATCTCAAGCAGTGCAAAGGAGCCGATCTGAATCAATCCCGCGGAAATCGAAAAGAGGGTAAACTTAACCGTTTGCCAGAGTTGTTTTTTCTTATTATCCTTCATTTGGAGCCTCCAAAGACATTTGTTTTTTACATCATACCACAGATTTACGGCAATATCAAAGCTATCCGAAAACTTTTTATAATATTTGTCGCCGAAAATCCTCAACATGACCCAAAATCATCGGCGCAAAGTTTCTTTAAATCAGAAGAAATCCCCTTTATCCACACGTAAAGAAAGGTGAAATCACATTGAAAGAAAACAAAAAGAAGCCATGGACCTTCAGATTCATCAAAGCCGCGGTCCGCTTTTTTTATCCGAAAACAGAGCTTGTGGGACTTGATACTCTCCCCTCGGAGCCCTGTGTCATTGTGGGCAATCACACCCAGCTCCACGGACCCGTTGCCTGCGAGCTGTTCTTTCCCGACAATTTTCACACATGGTGCGCCTCCCAGATGATGGAGCTTCGTGAGGTGCCAAAATACGCCTACACCGATTTCTGGTCTCAGAAGCCGAAGATCCTGAGACCCTTTTTTAAGCTCGTCTCCTACCTCATCGCCCCTCTGTCCGTCATTATTTTCAACAACGCAAGGACCATTGCGGTCTACAAGGACAATCGCGTTTTAAGCACTTACCGAGAGTCCATTGCAAAGCTTAAGGAGGGACAGAGTGTTATCATTTTCCCCGAGCATGACAAAAAGCACAACCACATCGTCTATGATTTTCAGGAGGGCTTTGTGGATGTGGCCCGACTTTACTATAAGCGCACAAAAAAGGAGCTCAGCTTCGTCCCCCTTTACATCGCCCCCGAGCTTCGAAAGATGTATCTGGGAAAGCCCGTAAAGTTCTCCTCGGAAAATGACACAAGCGAGGAGCGCCGCCGAATCTGCGATTACCTTATGAATGAAATCACCGAGATGGCAGAGAGCTTGCCCGAGCACAGAGTTGTTCCCTATCGCAACATCCCGAAGAAGCTCTACCCTAAAAACACTAACGAGGTTTCGAAGAAATGAAAAAGCCAGTTGTAGATTACCGAAATTTCCGCTTTTCAAAACTGAACACTCCCGAGTTTTCACATCTGCTGCTCCTGCTGGGCTGGGTGGGATATTTCATCCTCTATTTCCTGACGGAAAACCTGATACCCGCAGAGAATTGTCACGTGATACACTGCGCTCTGGACGATGTGATTCCCTTCTGCGAGTGGTTCCTGCTTCCCTATGTATTCTGGTACGCGCTGATAGTCATCTCCCTTCTCTACTTTGCGCTTTATGATACCTTAAGCTTCAGAAAGCTTCAGACCTTCATCATCATCACTCAGGTGGTGGCGATGTTTGTTTACATAGTATATCCCAACTGTCAGAATCTGAGGCCCGCAGAATTCCCGAGGGATAATCTCCTCACCGACTGCATCGGTTTCATCTATTCCTTTGATACCAACACAGGAGTCTGCCCTTCACTTCACTGTGCATATTCCATCGGAATTGCCAGCGTCTGGCTCAAGGCAAAAGAGGTCTCAAAGCTCTGGAAAGCCTTTGTTGTGGTTTCCGTCATCCTCATCTGTCTCTCCACAATGTTCATAAAACAGCATTCCGCGGTGGATTTCTTTGCGGCATTGCCCGTCTGTCTGCTGGCAGAGATTCTGGTATTCAAGGTGTTTTACAAGAAAAAGGCATAAGAAGAAATTAAGAAAAAAGCATAAATATACCATCAAAAAATCCCCACGGGCTAAAAACTGTCCCCACGGGCTAAAAATGTCCCCACGGGCTAAAAA
>JAZSME010000059.1:0-25771 GCA_045535715.1 Ruminococcus sp.
GGACTGCCTTATCTTCTGAGTAACGTGGACGTGCCCATTTACTCCACCTCCCTTACAAACGGAATCATTGGCAACAAGCTTCGTGAGCACAGCCTTTTAAGACCTGCAAAGCTCAATGAGGTCAAGGCAGGAGAGCGCATCCGTCTCGGATGTATGGAAATCGAATTCATCAGAGTCAACCATTCTATTCCTGATTCCATCGGCGTTGCAATCCACACCCCCGGCGGCACTATTGTACACACAGGTGACTTCAAGGTTGACTACACTCCCACATGGGGAGAGCCCATTGACCTTTCGGCATTTGCAAGGCTGGGTGATGAGGGTGTTCTCTGTCTTATGGCTGACAGCACAAACGCCTCAAGACCCGGAAACACTCCCACGGAGATGACGGTTTCCGAAAGCTTCGACAATCTTTTCAAGAAAGCAGCAGATAAGAGAATTATTATTGCAACCTTTGCATCCAACGTGGGCAGAGTTCAGCAGATAATCAACTGCGCTCATAAATACGGCAGAAAGGTGGCTTTTTCCGGCAGAAGTATGCTCAACTATATGAGTGTTGCTTCTGAGCTTGGCTACCTCAATATCCCTTCGGGAATTCTTATCGACATCGATATGCTTTCAAAATACACACCCTCTCAGACGGTGCTGATCACAACAGGCAGTCAGGGCGAGCCTATGTCGGCTCTCTCCAGAATGGCCTATTCCGACCACAGAAAGGTGTCTGTGGGCGAGGGTGACTGCATCATTATATCAGCAAATCCCATTCCCGGTAACGAGCGTACCGTAGGCAATGTTGTGGATGAACTCTTAAAGCGCGGATGTGAGGTAATCTATGAGTCTATGTACGAGGTTCATGTTTCGGGACATGCCTGTCAGGAGGAACTCAAAATCATCCAGTGCCTGACAAAGCCTAAGTACTTCATCCCCGTTCACGGTGAGCAGAAGCACCTCAGAAGCCACAGATCCATTGCTCTTTCCATGGGAATTCCCAAGGAGAATGTTTATATCGGAGATGTGGGTAAGTGCGTTGAGCTTACTGAGGACGGTATCAAGGAAGTGAAGGATGTGCCTGCGGGCAAGGTCTTTGTTGACGGTCTCGGTGTAGGCGACGTAGGCAGCATCGTTCTTCGTGACAGAAAGCATCTGGGTCAGGACGGACTCATCATTGTGGTTGCTTCTCTGGATGTTTACGACGGACACGTTATAAGCGGTCCCGACGTGGTGTCAAGAGGTTTCGTATATGTGAAGGAGAGCGAGTCCCTCCTTGACGAAATCAGAAAGCTGAGTCTTGAGGTCCTTGAGGATTGCGCAGACAGAAACATCCACGAGTGGGGTGTTATCAAAAACAAGATCAAGGACGCAGTTTCAGGTCTTATCAGCGAGAAGACAGGACGCTATCCCATGATTCTGCCCATCCTGATGGAGGTCTGATTCTCCCTCAGAAACATAAATCAATACTCCCCGCAAGGGAAGAGAGCTGTATATCAGCGGAGGAAAGAGTATGAAGAAAAAATCATTTCAGATAGTACCTTATCTGTGCGTGTTCTCGGCGATTATGCTGATTTTTGCTTTTATCTCACTGTTTGGCGGAAACAAAATCATCTTTATTGCAGAGCTTATCATTGCTTTGGCGGCGATAGGTGCCATCACTCTGATCTACCTGAATTCTTCGAAGAGCATGAAGATAATGGTGAAGGGTATTGTTCAGAATACCAAGGGTATCGACAGAAGATATCTTGAACGCTTCCGTTTTCCCGTAGTTGCCGTAGATGGTGATGACAACATCATCTGGTACAATACCGCTTTCCACGAAAACGTCTGTTTCGGAACAGAGGCCTTCGGAATGTCTGTTCTGCCCATACTGGGCGGCAGAACTGCTGAAAGCTTCTGTAATGCCAAGGGCGGCAACGTGGAGGTTGAAAAGAGCAAGTTCACAGTATACGCAAACCGTACAGATACAGGAAGTATTCTCTATTTCTTTGACGATACATATTACAAGGACATAGAGAAGGAATATAACGACAGCCGTCTCTCGGTGGCAATGATCGTTCTTGATAACGGCGAGGCCTATGACAGCGAGGATGAGGACGATGCAGTACAGATCACAATGCAGGTCGAGTCTCTGCTTCAGCGCTACGCAGGTGATTACAACGCTCTCTACCGCAAAATGGCTCACGGCAGATATATGCTGATTTTTGAAGAGCGAGAGCTCACAAAAATTATTGAGACAAAGTTTGACATTCTCGGCAAAGTCAGAGAACTCAGCGCAGGAGATCTGGGAGCAACTGTTTCCATCGGTATCGGCCGCGGTGAGAATGACCTGAGAAAGAGTCAGGCTTCAGCAAAGAAGGCGCTTGATATGGCGCTGGGAAGAGGCGGTGACCAGGCGGTTATCCTTACCGACGGCGAGTTTGAATTCTTCGGCGGCAAGAGCGCAGGTGTTGAGCGTCAGAGCAAGGTGCGAGTAAGAGTCATCACACGCTCCATCATAAGCGCTGTTCAGGACAGCGACAGAGTTATCATTACCGGTCACAAGTTCTCCGACCTTGACTGTGTGGGTGCAGCAATCGGTCTTTACGGCGCAATAACCACCTCTATCGGCAAAGAGGCCTATATTGCCGTGGATTATCAGACATCTATGGCTAAAGGCCTTATTGACACATATACTGCTCAAAAGGGCGACGGAGTGTTTATCTCCCCTGAAAAGGCTCTTGAGATGGTAAATGACAACACACTTCTTATTGTTGTTGATACACAGTCCATCAATCGAATGGAGAATCCCAAGCTTTATGAAATGGTGGATAACATCATTGTTATCGATCATCACAGAATGAGCGTGGATCACATTGAAAACGCCATCGTTTTCTTCCACGAGCCCTCTGCATCATCGGCTGCCGAGATGTGCGTTGAGCTTATTGATAACTTCCCCGATTCCAGTATCAAGAAGCCTGAGGCGGAGGCTCTGCTGGCAGGTATTATTCTTGACACAAAGAATTTCGTTATCAATTCAGGTGCCAGAACCTTCGAGGCGGCATCTTTCCTGAAAAAACATGGAGCAGATACTGTTGCTGTGCGTCAGCTTTTCTCTGATTCCATCGACATCTATCGTAACAAATACAAGCTTGTTTCCACCGCAAGGATCTACAAGAAATGCGCAATAGTCATTGCTGACGAGGATATGCCCGATATCCGTCTCATTGCATCCAAGGCGGCTGATGAGCTTCTGGGACTTGCAGGGGTCAACGCATCCTTCGTAGTCTTCAGAACAGACAGCAACACTCTGAACATCTCTGCCAGAAGCTACGGCAAACGCAATGTTCAGATCATTATGGAGCGTCTCGGCGGAGGCGGCCACCACTCAATGGCTGCGGCTCAGATCAAGGATTCCTCCTTTGAGTCTGCTGTGCGCCAGCTTGTAGAGTCTATTGACAAGGACTAATCAATACTTCAGAAAAGAGGATACATAAATGAAAGTTGTTTTATTACAGGACGTAAAGGCCTTAGGCAAAAAGGGTGATATGGTAAACGCATCCGACGGATACGCAAGAAACTTCCTTCTGCCCCGCGGTCTTGCAAAAGAGGTAAACGCTCAGGTTCTCAATGAGTTCAAGAACGCTGAGAATTCCAAGAAGTACAAGAAGGAGCAGGAAGTTCTGGCTGCTGAAAAGGCAAAAGCTCAGCTTGACGGCAAAAGCTTTGTTATCAAATCCAAGGCAGGTCAGGGCGGTAAGCTTTTCGGAAGCATCACCACTAAGGAGGTTGCCGCTGAAATCAAGAAATCCCACGGCATTGATATTGACAAGAGAAAGATCCAGATGGAGGATATCAAGAACTGCGGAAGCTACACAGCAGAGGTTAAGCTTTACTCAGGTATCAGCGCAGTAATTACCGTTGTTGCCGCTGAACTCTGATAAAGATTTCTAAGTAAAACACAGATTAAGATACAAAACCTGAGGAGAAATTACCATGGCTGATTTTACTCCCAAATTTGAATATGACGGATTGAATCTTCCTTACAGCTCCGAGGCTGAGCAGGCAGTATTGGGTGCCATTATTTTTGAGCCCGACTGCTTCGGAAGAGTTGCCGAGATCCTCACAACTCCCGATTATTTTCACATTTCTATCCACAGACTTATTTACGGAACAATGCTCTCCATGTTTACTCACGGCAGAAGCATCGATTTCGTAACCGTCTATGAGGAGCTCAAAAGAGAGCGTGAGTTTGACCCCACAGAGGGCAAGATATATCTGGTGAGACTTACCGAAAACTGCCCCTCTACCTCCAATGTGGAGATCTACGCAAAGATGGTAAGGGACAAGTACGATGTGCGTCAACTCATCACCAGCGCAAGAAAGATGATCGATGATGCTACCTCCAATGAATACGGCTCAGAGATGCTTATCGACAGCGCCGAGCAGATGATCTACGATATCCGCAGAGGTAAGAGCATTCAGGGTCTTCAGCGTCTTGATGAGGTAGTGCTCCAGACCTTCGACCGACTTGATGCTCTCAACAGAAATGATCCCGATCTTATGCCTATTTCAACGGGAATAGGGGATCTTGACAGGGTAATCACAGGTCTTAACCGAAGTGACCTTATCCTTCTTGCTGCCCGACCCGGTATGGGTAAGACCAGTTTTGCTCTGAATATTGCAAAGAGTGTAGCATCAAACCAGAACAGAACAGTTGCCTTTTTCTCTCTGGAAATGAGCAGCGAGCAGCTGGCATCAAGACTTCTCTCTACTGAGGCTCTTGTTGAAGGTACCAAGCTCAGAACAGGTAAGCTCAGCGACGAGGAGTGGCAGAGAATCATCGGCGCAGGTGACATTCTTTCGAAGATGAACTTCTACCTTGACGCCACACCCAATATCACAGTTCCTGCAATCAAGGCAAAGCTCAGACGTCTTCGCAACCTTGACCTTATTGTTATCGACTATCTCCAGCTGATGACAACGGGCAGAAGAACCGACAACCGAGTTCAGGAGATTTCCGAGATCACCAGAAGTCTCAAAATTCTTGCAAAGGAACTCAATGTTCCCATTATCTGCCTTTCACAGCTCTCCCGAGACAGCGAAAAGCGTGCAGACCACGTACCCCAGCTTTCCGACCTGAGAGACTCAGGTTCTATCGAGCAGGACGCAGACATCGTTCTATTCCTTTACAGAGAAAATTACTACGATAAAGAGGGTTCGGGAGATGCTTCTCCCACCTCAGACCGCAACTCCGCTGAGTGCGTTGTTGCCAAGAACAGACATGGTGAATCCAGAAGTGTCAAGCTTCATTGGCAGGGCGAGTTTATGAGATTCACCTCTGTGGAGACTCATCGTGAATAATGCTGTCAGAGAAACTATCAAAAGGCATAACCTGATTGAAAAAGGAGACAGAGTCATTGTGGCTCTCTCGGGAGGTGCTGATTCCTCAGCTCTTCTGAGAGTTCTCCTGAATATTCAGGCTGAGTATGACCTTACCCTTTACTGTGCTCACGTGAATCATCAGCTCAGAGGAGAAGAGTCTGAGCGTGACGAAGCTTTTGTGAGAGATATATGCAGAGACCTTTCTCTGGAGCTTTTTGTCCGTCACGTCGATGTGAGGGCTCTTTCCAAGGAGCGGAAAATCAGCGAGGAGCTCTGCGGAAGAAATGTCCGCTACGAGTTTTTCTCCGAGCTTTCTGAGAAGTATGGGGCAAAGGTAGCAACTGCCCACACTCTCAGCGACTGCGAGGAGACTATGCTTTTTAACATTGCAAGAGGTACCTCCCTTCACGGACTGTCTTCCATTCCTTACAAACGTGATTTTATAATCCGACCCCTTCTTGATGTGACACGGGATCAGGTGGAAGAATATATGAAAGAGGGGAATTTCCCCTTCGTAAATGACAGCACCAATTTTTCAGAGGATGTATGTTCGCGCAACAGAATCCGACTTTCGGTGTTGCCGGAGCTTACAGCCTTAAACGAAGGCTTTCATAAAAACTTTATAAAGCTGAGAAAAAAGCTTACTGCAGCAGATGACTTTATTACAGAGTTTGCCACAAGACTTCTGAAGGAAGCAGAGACTCCCTTCGGTTTCAGTTCAGAGGTGCTTCTTTCCTCTCACAAGGCGGTGCTTGATACCGCTCTTGCGATGTGCATTGCAAAAGCGGGACTGAGCCCTTCTGACAGCTTCATTTCCCTTCTTAGCTGTATCCTTGAAACCTCAGGCGCAGTTCCTCTTTCGAAGGATATATTTGCAGTTTGTACTCAGGGAATATTGCGAATCGTAAAGACTTGCGAATCTGAGGATTTTGCACCTTGTGTATTCGCCGAAGGTATGGAGTTTACCCACAGGGGAGAGAAGTATAAAGTAGTAAGGGTAAGAGAGTGCGACACCGAAGAAGAATCTCCCTTCGCCTTTCGCATTCCTTGCGAAAAAGTTACCCCGGAAACAGTTCTCAGAAGGAGAATGCCCGAGGATACCTTCCGCCCTCTTTCAAGAGGTCTTAAAAAGTCCTTGAGAAAGCTTCAGAATGAGATGAAGATTCCGTCAGAGCTTCGTGGAGAGTCCCTGATCGTTGCAAGGGGCAGTACCGTTCTCTGGGCAGAGCATATCGGTCTCTCCGAGGACGGCATTTCACCTTCCTCTTCGGAATATCTTCAGCTTAGGAAAGTTTCCTCATAGCTTTTTTAAGCATCTCAGGATTCAGAAGATAATACAGATTCAGTACCAAAAGGTAAATATGCATTCTGTTTTTTATAAATTTAAATCCTTTTTCCCATAATAACCTAAGGAGTGAACAAATTTGAAGAATAATAAAACAAGTGTTAAAAAGCTCTTGCTTTATCTGGGAATTCCTGCCCTCATTATTCTGGGCGTTGTGCTTGTGGTGAATCTTACTTCAAAGCACGTGGAGTATACTTACTCAGATATTCTTGGCTTTTTTGAGAAACAGCAGGTAAGAGAATTTTCTGTAAATGTTGGCACAGGTGCTCTGGAACTTAAGGTTACCGAGGACGCAGTCAACGAGAAGATCAAGGATAAGGATGCTGCCACCGTTGACGAGGTCGCATCCACAGACGAAGAGAAGCTCCAGACAGTAAAGTATAAACTTGCAAGTGTTGAGTTCTTCTATATGGACATAGAGGAATACGTGGATGCCTACAATGAAACTCACGAGACAAAGCTCAAATATGAGTATATTCCCGCATCCAACAACAGCTTCCTTCTGGATCTCCTTCCCATGCTTATCCTTGTTGTTGTATTCATCGTCTTCTGGATATTTATCATGAAGCGTATGGGCGGCGGCGCAATGGGAGGCAAGGAATTCCAGTTTGGCAAAGCAAAGTTCAAAGATACCAACGACGAGAAGAGAAAAACCACCTTTGATGACGTTGCAGGCGCAGACGAGGAGAAAGAGGAGCTTGAAGAAATCGTAGAATTCCTCAAGAATCCCGGAAAGTACAACGAGCTCGGCGCAAAGATCCCCAAGGGAGTTCTCCTTGTAGGCCCTCCCGGAACAGGTAAAACTCTCCTTGCACGTGCAGTTGCAGGTGAAGCAGGCGTGCCCTTCTTCTCAATTTCAGGTTCCGACTTCGTTGAGATGTTCGTAGGTGTGGGTGCATCCCGTGTACGTGACCTTTTCGAGCACGCAAAGAAGAACTCTCCCTGTATCATCTTTATCGACGAGATCGACGCTGTGGGCAGACAGAGAGGAACAGGTCTCGGCGGCGGCCACGATGAGCGTGGGCAGACCCTTAAACAGATGCTGGTTGAGATGGACGGCTTCGGCGCCAACGAGGGCGTAATCGTCATTTCCGCTACAAACCGTCCTGATATCCTTGACCCCGCTCTGCTGCGTCCCGGCAGATTTGACCGTCAGATCATGGTGGGTCACCCCGACGTTCAGGGCAGAGAGGCTATCCTTAGAGTTCACTCAAGAAAGAAGCCTCTGGCTCCCGATGTTGACCTCAAGGTTATCGCAAAGACCACAGCAGGCTTTACAGGTGCAGACCTTGCAAACCTTCTCAATGAAGCTGCTCTTCTTGCTGCAAGAAAGAACAAGAAGGCAATCACAATGCAGGAGGTAGAGGAAGCAACTATCAAGGTTGTTGTCGGTACCGAGAAGAAGTCAAGAGTTATGAACGATAAGGATAAGAAGCTCACAGCTTATCATGAGGCAGGCCACGCAATTGCGTTCCATGTCCTTGAGACTCAGGATCCCGTTCATCAGATTTCAATTATCCCCAGAGGTATGGCAGGTGGATATACAATGCCTCTTCCCACAGAGGACACCACCTACGCATCAAGAAAAGAGATGCTGGAGGATATCGTTGTGGGTCTGGCAGGACGTGTTGCTGAGGCACTTGTTCTTGGGGATATTTCCACAGGTGCATCCAATGATATTGAGCGTGTAACCTCAAAGGCAAGAGCAATGGTTACCAAGTATGGTATGTCTGATGCTCTCGGCTGTATCAACTATGGTTCAGGCGGCACAGAGGTGTTTATCGGAAGAGATATGGGTCAGGTAAAGGATTATTCCGACGAGACTGCTGCAAAGATTGACTCCGAGATTTACCGCATTGTAAGTGGCGGCTATAAGAAGGCTGAGGAGATTCTTAATGCAAATATGAGTAAGCTCCACGAGGTTGCCGCATACCTTATCAAGCATGAAAAAATGTCAGGTGAGGACTTTGCCAATATGATGAACGGCACCTTTAAAGACACAGATACACAGGAGAGCGAGGAGTAATCCTCTCTTCATAAGTTGTTTTCGGGCGGGTAGTCAAAGCTATCCGCCCGTCTCTGAATATTTTCACGGAGGTGAAATTATGTCCGATCAGTATATTAAGGTAAGAGGAGCGAGAGAACACAACCTGAAGAATATTGACGTCGATATTCCCAGAGACAAGCTGGTTGTTATTACAGGTCTCTCAGGCTCAGGTAAATCCTCCCTTGCCTTTGATACCATATATGCAGAGGGTCAGCGCAGATACGTTGAGTCCCTCTCATCCTACGCAAGAATGTTTCTCGGTCAGATGGACAAGCCCGACGTTGACAGCATCGACGGACTTTCTCCCGCAATTTCCATTGACCAGAAAACAACATCGAAGAATCCCCGTTCAACGGTAGGTACCGTTACGGAGATTTATGACTACTTGCGACTTCTCTACGCACGACTGGGCGTTCCTCATTGTCCCGTCTGCGGTAAGGAAATCAAACAGCAGTCAGTTGATCAGATAGTCGATAAGGTTATGACTCTTCCCGAGGGTACGAAATTTCAGGTAATGGCACCCGTCGTAAGAGGGAGAAAGGGCGAGCACAAAAACGTCTTCGAAAGTGCTGTGAAGAGTGGTTTTGTCCGTGTTCGTGCCGATGGAATCATCTACGATTTATCTGAGAATATAGTTCTCGAAAAGAATAAAAAACACAACGTTGAAGTTGTGGTTGACCGTCTTGTTATGAAAGAAAGCATCCGTTCCCGTCTTTCAGACAGCGTTGAGACAGCCTCAAAGCTTGCAGGCGGTCTGGTGCTGATTGCAGTAAATGATGGGGAGGAGCAGCTCTTTTCCCAGAGCTTTGCTTGCCCGGATCACGGGGTGAGCATTGATGAGCTTACTCCCAGAATGTTCTCCTTCAATGCCCCTTACGGTGCCTGTCCCAAATGTACGGGACTTGGCGTGTTTATGAGAATTGACCCCGACAAGGTCATTCCCGACAGAAGCAAATCGGTGGCTCAGGGCGGTATAAAAGCAGGAGGCTGGGCAATGGAGGGAAACACCATTGCTTCCATGTATTATCAAGGTCTTTCCGAGCATTACGGCTTCTCTCTTGACACTCCTATTGAGGAGCTTCCCGAGGAGATAGTTGACATCCTCCTCTACGGCACAAAGGGAGAGAAAATAAGACTTGTCCGTCAGGGCGTATTTGCAGGCGGCGAGTACTATGCACCTTTTGAGGGTGTTATTAACAACCTCGACAGACGATTCCACCAGACCTCCAGCAACTGGATAAAGGAGGAGATCGAATCCTTTATGTCCGCCATTCCCTGTGATGAATGCGGCGGTAAAAGACTCTCGAAGCTCTCTCTTGCGGTTACTGTGGGAGGACTTAATATCTCTGAATTTTGTGATATGTCCGTTTCAAATGCCCTTGAGTTTATTGAAACTCATAGCCTTTCGGAGCGTGAAATGCTCATCGGCGAAGGCATTATCAAGGAGATAAGAGAGCGTCTCGGATTTCTCCAAAGCGTGGGTCTCGGATATCTGACTCTTTCCAGAAGCGCAGGCACTCTCTCAGGCGGTGAAAGCCAGAGAATCCGTCTTGCAACCCAGATAGGCAGTTCGCTTATGGGTGTTCTCTACATCCTTGACGAGCCCAGTATCGGACTTCATCAGAGGGACAACGAGAAGCTTCTCGGAACATTGTGCCATCTCAGAGATCTGGGAAATACCGTTATCGTTGTTGAGCACGATACGGACACAATGCTCTGCGCAGACCACATCATCGATATCGGTCCCGGCGCAGGTGTACACGGCGGCAAGGTGGTAGCAGAGGGTACTGCCAAGGATATTATGAAAAATGAAGACTCCATAACCGGCAAATACTTAAGCGGAAAGCTTTCAGTCTCCGTTCCGAAAGAAAGAAGAAAAGGAAACGGAAAACACCTTGAAATCAGATCAGCCGCTCAGAATAATCTGAAGAACATTGATGTTAAAATTCCTCTGGGGAAATTTGTCGCGGTTACCGGTGTCTCGGGTTCAGGAAAATCCTCTCTTGTCAACGAGATACTCTACAAGCGTCTCGCAAGAGACCTCAATGGTGCCAAGACCACGCCCGGTAAACATAAGGATATAAAAGGTATTGAGAACCTTGATAAGGTTATATGCATTGACCAGAGTCCCATCGGCAGAACACCCCGCTCAAACCCCGCCACATATACGGGAATGTTTACCGATATCAGAGAGCTTTTTGCAAGCACTCAGGAGGCAAAGCTCAGGGGCTTCTCTGCAGGAAGATTTTCCTTTAATATCAAAGGGGGAAGATGTGAATCCTGCGAAGGCGGTGGTATCGTCAAAATTGAGATGCACTTTTTGCCCGATGTTTATGTGCCCTGCGATGTCTGCAAGGGAAGACGCTACAACAGAGAGACCCTTGAGGTAAAATACAAAGGCAAATCAATTTTTGATGTCCTTGAGATGACTGTTGAGGAAGGACTTGAGTTTTTCAAGAATGTTCCCAAAATCAGCCGAAAGCTTCAGACTCTCTACGATGTAGGTCTTTCGTATATAAAGCTGGGTCAGTCCGCAACCACTCTTTCGGGTGGCGAGGCTCAGCGAGTAAAACTTGCTACTGAGCTGTCAAGACGCTCAACGGGAAGAACCATCTACATCCTTGACGAGCCCACAACGGGTCTTCACGCAGCGGATGTCCACAGACTCATTGATGTGCTTCAGAAGCTGGTGGATACAGGAAATACAGTGGTTGTAATCGAGCACAACCTTGACCTTATCAAGACTGCAGATCATATTATTGATCTCGGTCCTGAAGGAGGAGACGGCGGCGGAGAGGTGCTTTTCTCAGGCACTCCCGAGGAACTCCTTAAGTGTGAAGAATCCCACACAGGCTATTTTTTGCGCGACCTTCTCTGAAGACTTAAAAAAATAATAATAAATTTTTAGGAGAAATTGCATTGTTTTATGCAATTTCTCCTCTTTTTTTGCCTATATATGGAGGTGTAATTATTATGATTACAATTCTGGACGGAAAACTTACCGTCCCTGAAAATCAGCGTTTTATCGGTTTTGCAGGCGATAATATGCAGAGAAAAATTGAATTTGTGGTGAAAAACCACACAGACCCCAAGAATATTTACCGCCTCTACCTTACCTTTGAAGACGGTACTGTCAACTATTTTACCCTTCCCGCAAATGTCACTTCCGAGGGTACTATCCTTACCTGGTACGTAAAGAAGGAACATATTTTCTCAAGCGGCATAGTATATGCTCAGATAAAGGCTTTTTGCGATAGCGGTGTTATCTTTCACACAAACAAGGAAGTTTTCATTGTGGGCTCTTCAACGGAACTGGAAGATTTCCTCAGCAGTAACAATACAGAGTTTCTTGAATATGAGAAGAGACTCAATTCTCTTCACGATTATATTGAAGAAGCAAGGCTTCTTATGCCCTATATCGGTGAAAACGGAAACTGGTATTTGTTTGACAGCAGTAAGGGCTCTTACGTCGATTCAGAAAAGCCCTCTGTGGGGAAGTCTCTCACAGCAGATATTGCTGACGGAGCCGTAACTTCACAGAAGATCGCCTCAGGTGCGGTTACTGCTCCGAAACTCGGTCAGTATTCAGTTTCTAATACCGCTATTGTGCCAAATGCTGTAACTGAGGATAAACTTTCTAACAATGCGGTCAGTTCGTCAAAAATTGTCGACGGAGCTGTTACGGCTTCAAAAATTGCAGACAATTCAATAGACTATAATCATCTCAATACGGGGGCAGTTACCCCCGATGCTCTCGACAGAGAGTATTTAAGGCTTGATTCTTCATTAAGCATTGTGAGTGATTCTTCCCTCCTGACTCTTTTAAAATCCAATGTAAGTGAGAGTAAAGAACATTTTAAGAAGATTTTTCTGTTTGTTACCCGACAGACACAGGAAGGTCAGCTTACAAGTATCATAGGCGCAGGACGCTGTTTCGGTTTCTTTGTGTCAGGCTCAGAGTTCTGGTTTACAAACCTTAAGACTAATAAAGTTTATAGTGCTGTGTTTACCGAAAATGAGCTTGTTTCGGTTTCAGATATATCTGAGCAGGAAGATTTTGTATATGCAGGATATTTCACAAGTGCAAGCGAGATGATAGGCTATAACTTCGAAGACAGAAAAACATATTTTCTCAGATGCTCCCACGACAAAGAAAAAGGATTGGTGGCAGGCAGCTATTTTGTAAAGGTTGGTGTAGATGTCTCATATTTTGATGGGGATGTGCTGTATCTTGCGCCGGTTATTCCTAACGGCAAAACTTATATGATGAGCCTTAGTACGGGAGAGTGCATTCTAAGATATACTGCCGACCGGACCTACGATTCCACAAGCGAAAACGCTCAGAGCGGTAAGGCTGTTGCTGAGGCTATATCTTCGGCTCTCGGTGATATTGACGCTCTTCTCAGCGAGATTTAAGGAGGTGCCCTATGAGTATTTCAGAAGAAATCAAAAGACTTCAGAATGCAAAAAGCGAAATAAAAACAGCCCTCATTAAGCGAGGTGCCCAGGTTGAGGAAAGTGAAAGTCTTGACTCTTTCGGGAAAATTCTCGAAGCAACTCCCTACGCCCTTCGGGGTGAATTCACTCCCGAAAGCGATACTCCGGAGTTTTCTCTGTCAAATCTTAACTTTAAACCTCACAGCCTTGTTATCGTGAACCGAGAGCTTTTTACAAGCATAGTAGATACAGCGGTGACTCTTGCAACGGTTATGAGAAATAACGGAGGAGCACTTCTGTTTTATAAGGAGAACGCAACCACTCATACCCTGAGAACAATTTCTTCCAACTCTTCGGTTGTTTCCTTCGGTGAGGATTCGGTAACCTTTACTCTTCCCGAATCTCTCGGATGCGGATTCAAAGCAGGATACAGCTATGAATTTATCTTGAGCGGAGGTTTTGAAGAGTGAAAAAATACTATGTGAATAAGGATAACCTCTTTATGTCCTGTGTATCTATCAGCGATTCGGATTTTGAGGAAATATCTGAGAATGAGTATAAAGAGCGTATGGCTTTGGCTTTCGGAAGAAGAGCACAGGGCGTTTCGATAAATCCCGATGCTTCTGAATCTGAGAATCTTGCCACAGAGGTTGATTACATAAGCGCTCTCCAGAGTCTGGGGGTGGATTTCGGTGGATAAGTTTAAACTGGCAGAGGCGGTTTCCCTTTGTAAGGAAAACACCCGGGATGCACTTCGGACAGTATATGATACGCTCAATCAGGGTCAGCAGAAAAAGCTTCTGCAAAACGAGAGCGTGAAAAGATTATTTGATTTGTACGAGGTGAATTATGGCGAATAAAAAAATATACCTGAGCCCCTCTATGCAAAGACCAAATGTTTATGCCTTTGGTGATACCAACGAGATGGAGCAATGTAACAGAATAGCAGAGTATGCGGAGATTGCTCTTAAGCGATGCGGATTTGATGTAAGGCGAGCGGTGAAGGGACAGGATATGTATGACTCAATCAGAGAAAGCAACAGCTTCGGCGCAGACCTTCACATTCCCATTCACACTAACGCCTACAACGGCAAAGTAACAGGGGGCACTCTTGTGATGCTTTATGACAGCTCCTCTGAAAATGTGAAAGCCGGAGAGGCTCTTCTCAGAGAAATCTCTCCTCTGAGCCCTGGAAGCGACTATGCTCTCAGATTTAACCCTGAGCTTGCTGAGCTTAACTCTACCGATGCCGTTTCGGTTTATCTCGAGGTGGAGTTTCACGACACCGAGGAGGGGGCTCGGTGGATTATTGCAAATGTAAAAAGCATAGGAGAGGGAATAGCAAAGGGTGTCTGCAGATATTTCGGCGTATCCTATCTGGCTGAAACACCAAAAACAAATTATGAAACGGCCCTTCTTCAGGCGCTTCTCAGACAGGCTTACGCTCAGGGTATTTGCAAAACCTTTGTAAAGCCCATTGACAACAGAATGGGAAAACTCACAAGGGCGGCCCTTTCAGAGTGCAAGGAGACTCTGGACTTCAAAGATAAGAGTGATAGCTTTGACCTTAAGCTTGTGAGTGCCCTTGAGCATGAGATAAACGTCCGCAGAATAAGTAAGGAAAATAAACTGAGAGAGCAGATTACTGAGGCGGCAGGTGACATCAACGGCGACTCCAAGGTAGATATAAGAGACGTTACCGAGCTGCAGAAAAAGATTGCAGGAATAGGTGAAGAGTGATGCTTCAGAGATTTGTGTGTAATGTACTCAGAGACGCTGACCCCATTAAAGTAACGCTCACTGCATTGCTTTCATTCTTTGGCGGAGGACTGGTGAAATTTCTCGGTGGCTTTGACACCATGCTTATCACTCTGGTGACTATGATTGTTATCGATTACGTAAGCGGAGTCATAAGAGCCATTTATCAGAAGAAGCTTTCAAGCTCCATCGGATACAAGGGAATCCTCAAAAAAGCCCTTTCTATGATGATAGTGGGGCTTTCCGTATCCCTTCAGAATATTCTGCCGGAGGCAATTCCTCTTCGTGAGGTGACGATCCTGTTTTTTGTTACCAACGAGGGCTTTTCGATTCTCGAAAATGCAGCAGGAATTATTCCTCTTCCGAGAAAACTTCGGGATGTTCTTCTTCAGCTTCGTGAGGAAAACGAAAAAGAGGATAATAGTCAGAACTCAGAGGCTGAGTCAGAGCAGATCTAGTTGAGAGATCTGTTGTTCTCAATAAATTAACAAACACGGCACCTCGTTTGGGGTGCCGTTTTCTTGATTTTTGCCATTCTATATGATATAATAACCTAAATAGTGGGTCAGACTGTCTTTTTGTCTGATCTAATCCATGTGAAAGCAGGAAAAGCAATGGCAATCAAGGTAACACTTCTGGCACATACACCCTTTCCCGAGGAGCTTGTGGCATCAGCGGCAAAGCTCTGCTACTCACCCTCATCCGTTGAAAATATCAGAGAGGGACTTACCGAGGAGAAAACAGCTTCCTTCATTGATATGCTGGCTCAGATCGGACACGCAAGTCCTATGGAGCACGCATCCTTTACCTTCGGTGTGGAGGGTATTTCCAGAGCCTGCTCTCATCAGCTTGTGAGACACAGAATAGCTTCTTACAGTCAGCAGTCTCAGCGTTATGTTGACGGAAACAGCTTCGAGTTTGTTACCCCTCCTGAGATCGAAAGTGATGAGCATTGCCTTGATGTTTACAGCCGCGTGATTGATCTTCAGAAGAAAGCATATACGGAGATACGTGATGCTCTTGCGGCAAAATATATCAGAGAAGTCTGGGAGGAAGCTCCTGCACTTTCCGACGAAGAACTCATAAAGGCTTATAAGGAAATCGACAAAGCCCGTCTGAGCGCCTTCATCAAAAAGGCAAACGAGGATGCAAGATACATTCTCCCCAATGCCTGCACCACCAAAATCGTCTGCACCTTCAATGCAAGAAGCCTTGAGAACTTCTTTGCTCACCGTTGCTGCAACCGCGCTCAGTGGGAGATAAGAGAGGTTGCTCATCAGATGCTTATGCTTTGCAAAGAGGTTGCACCCCACATTTTCTCCCGCAGCGGTCCTTCTTGTATGAGAGGTGGCTGTCCCGAGGGAAATATGACCTGCGGAAAAATTAAGGAAGTAAGAGAGAAATATGGAAAACTCTAAGAATAAGGGCAAGATAATAGTGATCGAGGGTCTGGACGGTTCGGGAAAAGCCACTCAGTCAAAGCTTCTTGCCGAAAAATTATCAAAGGAATACAGTATCAGAAAGCTTACATTCCCTGACTATGAGAGTGACGGTTCCGCTCTTGTGAGAATGTACCTTTCAGGTGAGTTTGGAGACGACCCTTCATGTGTCAATGCCTACGCCGCCGCATCCTTCTATGCTGTTGACAGAGTGGCAAGCTATCTCAAGGATTGGAAGAAGTCCTATGACGAGGGAACTCTTTTCGTCCTTGACAGATACTCAACCTCAAATATGATCTATATGACCTCAAAGCTTCCTAAAGAAAACTGGGATGAGTTCCTCACCTGGCTTTCGGAGTATGAGTTTGAAAGGCTCAGACTTCCCAGACCCGATGGAGTTATCTATCTCGATATGCCTCCCGAGGTCTCTCAGAGTCTGATGTCCTCAAGATATAATCAGGACGAATCAAAAAAAGATCTCCACGAGAAGAATGTAGAGTTCCTCAAAAGCTGTCGCGAGAGTGCACTCTATGCGGCAGAAAAAATGAACTGGAGGGTAATTCCCTGCAGCGACGGAAAAAAGCCCTACACCATCGAAGAAATATCAAAGGAAGTTCTCAGAGCAGCTGAGGAATTCTTAAACTGACAAAGAATTAAGGAGTGTGCAGTATGATCTATTGTTTACTTGCAAAGGGTTTCGAGGAAATCGAAGCGATCACAACCGTAGATATTCTCAGACGCGCAGGAATCGACGTTGAGACTGTGGCTATTTCAAAGCTTGGAAATGAGGTCGTTGTGGGTGCACACGGAATAAACCTAATTGCAGATATCAAGCAGAAGGAAATGGACTACGACAAGATCGACGGTGTGATTTTGCCCGGCGGAATGCCCGGTACGCTCAATCTTGAGAAGTCAAAGACTGTACAGAATGTTCTTGAGTACTGCTATAATAACAATAAATATATTTTCGCAATCTGTGCCGCACCTCAGATCCTCGGACACAAGGGTTACTTAAACGGCAAAAGCGCCACCTGTTATCCCGGCTTTGAGCGTGAATTGATAGGTGCAGAGTATCTTGATGTTCCTGCGGTGCTGGATGAGAAGATCCTCACCGGAAAAGGCCCCGGTGTCACGATCGAGTTTGCTCTTGCCATTGTTGAAACACTCAAAAACAAAGAAACAGCAGAAAAGCTGAGGGAATCAATGCAATGTCAGTAATTAAAGAAGAGAAGCAGATGCTTCGCGAGCACTACCGCTCTATGCGCAGAAAGATGACAGCTCCCTACAAGAGAAATCTTGATCTGGAGATTGCCACCAGAGTCCTCACCAGTGATCAGTATATAAACGCAGAGCTTTTGCTTATTTACTGCGCCACAGAGGAGGAAATCGAGACACGACAGATAATAAACTTCGCTCTTCTCAATAAAAAGCGTGTTGCTCTTCCAATTTGCATCGCAGAGGGGAAGATGGATTTCTACGAGATAAAGAGTCTTGAAGAGCTCCGCGAGGGTAAGTTCAGAGGAATCCTTGAGCCACCGGCTGATGAGAGAAGACTTGTGAAGGATTTTGATAATTCACTTTGTATCGTTCCTGCATTCACCTTTTCCCCCGAGGGACAGAGGCTGGGTATGGGCGGCGGATACTATGACAGATTCCTGAGAAACTACACAGGAGTTTCAGCGGGAATCTGCTACTCAAGCTTTATTAAGTGGGATATCCCGAGGGAGAAGCACGATATGGCAGTGGACTTCCTTATCACCGAGGGATATGTCCGTAAAACCAACGCTTAAAAATATGCACTTGCCCTTTTGCGGTATTGGAAAGGAGTGCGCATCTTATGGATAACAAAGAAAAGAATTTTGAATCTCAGGATGAAAAGAATGTTGAGAATTACAGACGTCAGAGAGTCAATGAATTTAAGCTCAACATAAAGAAGGATGAGGAGATTTCCTCCAATGGTGCACCTTCTCAGTCGAAAGAGAAGAAACCTGATTTCACCGACGAGATCACTTCCTTCAGCGATGAGAACACAAAGGCTCAGATCGAGCGTGCCTCAAAGAAGGAGCTGAGACGTCAGAACAGGGAAGAGAAGAAGCTTCAGAAGGTGAAGTCCGGCAGAAACAAGAAGGTTTACAGCTTTATGTGGCTGGTGTTCATCATCATTGCATCTGTTATTGCAGGAGAATTCCTCATCGACGGAAGCCGTGACTTCCTTGCTATGAACCGCAAGGACGAGAGCATTGCCATCATCAGAATCACAAAGGGCGATGACTTCGACTCTGTTGCAAAACAGCTTGAGGTTCAGGGGGTTATTGACTCCAGCTACTACTTCACAATGTTTGCAACGGTTACGGGAAGAACAGATAATATCGAGCCCGGAATCTATCAGATTCCCCGAAACAAGGACTATCTCGGAATCGTGAACTATCTGCAGAATTCCACCAACCGCGACAATACAATTACTCTCAGAATTCCCGAGGGAAGCAATATCCTCGAGATTTCCGAGCTTCTATATGATTCAGGTGTAACCTACAATAAGGAGCTGTTCCTTGAACTTTGCAACAGCGATTCCTTCGATAAGGACTACACCTTCCTCAAAAACATCGATGCTCCCGAGGACAGACTCTACAAGCTCGAAGGATACCTTTTCCCCGATACCTATGAGTTCTATATCGATGAGGCTCCCGATGTAACCATTAAGCGATTCCTTGATAACTTCCGCTCAAAGGTTTACGAGAGCGAGTATGATCTTGAGGGTTACTCCGATCCCATTACTCTCATTGACGCAATCAATAACGAGGGGTATACCCTTGATGAATTTGTAATCCTTGCTTCTCTCATTCAGGCAGAGGCAGCAGACACCGAGGATATGTACAACGTTTCTTCGGTAATTCATAACCGTCTCAGATATGGTGCCCAGAATGACATTCATTCTCTGGGACTTGACAGCACAGAGTTTTATCCTTACAGAAGTAAGGCAGACGCTCCCGCTGATTTCCACAGTATGTATGAGACATACGAAACAAAGGGTCTGCCTCCCGGAGCAATCTGCTGTGCAGGCTACGAGGCTCTTCTTGCTTCCGTTTCTCCTGCCGAGACAGATTACCTCTATTTCTGCCATGGTCAGAACGGCGACGGCTCAGTTACAGCCTACTACGCAGAGACCTTTGAGGAGCATCAGGAGAATATCTCAAAGGCAGGACTTGACTGATGAATAAATATATCGAGAAACCCGAGATTCTTGCTCCTGCAGGGGACAAAGAAGCACTGCTTGCAGCACTCAGATTCGGTGCGGATGCGGTGTATGTGGGCGCTCAGGAATTTTCCATGCGCACCTCTCCCAAAAACTTCACTTATGATGACCTTGCTGAGGCGGCAGAGCTTTGCCACAGCATGGGTAAAAAGCTTTATCTCACCTGCAACATCCTGCCTCGTGAGTATCAGCTCAAAAATCTGACTCAGTTTCTGATAAACGCCCAGAAGGCAAAGGTTGATGCACTTATCGTGGCTGATATGGGTGTCATGGAGATGGCAAAGAAGTTTGCTCCTGATATCCCGATTCATATGTCAACTCAGGTGGGAATCGTCAACAGCGCCTCTGCTATGGCGCTTCACAGCTTAGGTGCTACAAGAGTAGTTTTAGCCCGAGAGCTTTCCTTTGATGAAATTATCAGTATCCGCAGAAATATTCCTCATGATCTTGAGATTGAGTGCTTTGTCCATGGTGCAATGTGCGTGTCATTCTCAGGCAGATGCCTTATCTCCGAGTATCTCACAGGAAGAGACCCAAACCGCGGAGACTGCTCACAGCCCTGCAGATGGAAGTACCATCTTATGGAGGAGAGCAGAGAGGGCAACTTCTATCCCGTTTTCGAAGAGGATGGGGGTACATACCTCTATAACTCCAGAGATATGTGTATGATAGACCATATCCCTGAGCTTGTTAAGGCTGGTATCAGCAGCTTCAAAATCGAGGGCAGAGCAAAGACCTCTTACTACACAGCGGTTGTCACAAATGCATACAGAAAAGCCCTTGATGCCTACTTTGATGCAGGCTGTCCCGATGATTTCAAGACTCCCGAGGACATCCGTGAGGAGCTGGAGAAAATTTCTCACAGAGAATATAACACAGGCTTCTATATGGGTCACGCTCCCGGTCAGAATGTTCATTCAGGAGGCTATATCCGTAATTACGACCTTGTGGCCCTCTGTGAAGAAGAGACGGATTTCGGCGGAATTATTACCCAGAGAAATAAATTCTATTTAGGCGACGAAGTGGATATACTTCCTCCCTCGGGAATTCCTTTTACAGTAAAGGCTGAGAAGCTCATAAACGAGTATGGGGAAGAGGTTGATTCAACTCCTCATCCCATGCAGAGACTTGAGCTCCACTGCGACAGAAAGATCCCTGCAGGCTCTTACCTTAGAGTGAAGAAGAAAGATTAATCTTAAATAATAAAGGGAGGGCTTAAATGTCCTCCCTGATTTTATTTTGGAGTTATCCCCGCATCACTACCATTCCTCTTGACAAGCGACTTTTAAAAATATATAATAAACTTCAGATATTTAATACGGCGTTGACGGGAAGAGATGCAAGAACTTCTTCAAAAGAGAGAACACCCTTAGGCTGAAAGGTGTTTGTTGTAAAGTGTGCATCAGCCACCCCTGAGCTCTGTGTGATGAACACAGCGTAGGTCTGCGTTAAAGATATTGAGTGGGCGTGTATTTTTATATGCGTCAATCAGGGTGGTACCGCAGGATTTTACTCTTGTCCCTACTATGGGGCAGGAGTTTTTTATTTGCAATAATTTTATATTTTATATTGAAAGGATGATAAAAATGAAGTGGACAGGACTCAATGAACTGAGAGAAAAGTTCCTCTCATTTATGGAGAGCAAGGGATGCCTCCGCCTTCAGAGCTTCCCCCTTATCCCCAAGGACGACAACAGCCTCCTGCTGATTAACAGCGGTATGGCTCCCATGAAAAAGTATTTTACAGGTGAGGTTACTCCTCCCAGAACAAGGGTCACAACCTGCCAGAAGTGTATCCGTACCCCTGATATCGAGCGTGTTGGTATCACCGCCCGTCACGGCACATACTTCGAGATGCTTGGTAACTTCTCCTTCGGTGATTACTTCAAGAACGAGGCAACAGCCTGGGCTTGGGAGTTCTTCACCGAGGTGCTTGAGATGCCTAAGGACCTCCTCTATGTTTCCGTTTATCAGGACGATGACGAGGCTTACGACATCTGGACAAAGAAGATAGGCGTTGACCCCTCCCATATGGTTCGTATGGGTAAGGAGGACAACTTCTGGGAGCACGGCTCAGGCCCCTGCGGTCCCTGCTCTGAGATTTACTTTGACAGAGGGGCAGAGAAGGGTTGCGGCTCTCCCGATTGCAAGGTGGGCTGTGAGTGCGACCGTTTTGTTGAGGTATGGAACCTTGTATTCACTCAGTTTGAGAGTGACGGCAAGGGTACCTACACACCCCTTGATCATCCCAATATCGACACAGGTATGGGTCTCGAGCGTCTTGCTTGTGTAATGCAGGGCGTTGATAACCTCTTCCTCGTTGATACTGTTCAGAATATTATGAAGCACATCTCCTCTGTGGTAGGTGTTGAGTACGGCAAAGATGACAAGAGCGATATCTCTCTTCGTGTTATCACCGACCATATCCGCTCCACTACCTTTATGATCGGCGACGGTGTTATGCCCTCCAATGAAGGCAGAGGCTATGTTCTCAGAAGACTTCTCAGACGTGCTGCACGTCACGGCAGACTCCTCGGCTACAACAAGCCCTTCCTCTATGAGATATGCTCCACCGTTATCAAGGAGAACGAAAGCGCATATCCCGAGCTCAAAGAAAAGGAAGAGTTTATCACAAAGCTCATCCGTGTTGAGGAAGAGAACTTTGCAAAGACTATCGAGCAGGGCTTCCAGATGCTTGATTCCATCATTACTAAAGGCGATGTAAAGGTGCTTTCAGGTGAAGATACCTTCAAGCTCAACGATACCTTCGGTTTCCCTGTTGACCTGACAAGAGAAATCCTTGCAGAAAAGGGCATCGAGGTAGATACAGAGCGTTTCTATGAGCTTCTCGCAGAGCAGAAGAAGCGCTCCCGTGATGCCAGAAAAAACGCAGGAGCAGACGCCTGGGTTTCCGACAGCGTTGACCTTTCCGATATTGAGCCCACAGAGTTTGTAGGCTACACCGACTATTCCTGCGATGCCAAAATAAAGGCTCTCATCGTAAATGGTGAGCGTGAGGTTGCCGCATCCGAGGGTGACAAGGTAATCGTAGTGCTTAATAAGACCCCCTTCTATGCAGAAAGCGGCGGTCAGGTAGGCGACACAGGTGCTATCATCATCGGTGAAACCGAGGTTGAGATCACAAACACAACAAAGGATCCTGCAGGTATCTATATGCACGCAGGTGTTGTAAAGAAGGGAAGCTTTGCCACCGATGACTGCGCTGTTGCTTCCATTGATGCAGACCGCCGTCAGGCTATTATGCGTAACCACACAGCCGCACATCTTCTTCAGGCGGCTCTGCGTCAGGTTCTCGGCAATCACGTTGAGCAGGCAGGTCAGCTTGTAAATGACGTAGCAGTACGTTTTGACTTTACTCACTTCTCAGCCCTCACAGCAGAGGAACTCGTAAAAGTTGAGGAAATTGTAAATAAGAATATCTTTGATGCAGTTGATGTTATCACCCGTGAAATGCCCATCGCAGAGGCAAAGGAAATGGGTGCTATGGCACTTTTCGGCGAGAAGTACGGCGACGTAGTTCGTGTTGTAAACGCTCAGGGTGTTTCCATTGAGCTCTGTGGCGGTACACATGTTGACAATACTTCAAAGCTGGGTCTCTTCAAGATTCGCTCCGAAGGCTCCGTTGCCGCAGGTGTAAGACGTATTGAGGCAAGAACAGGTGACGGTGTGCTCGAGATGATAAACTCTCTTACAGAGCTTATTGCAAAGTCCTGTCAGGCACTTAAAATAGGCAATATGAAGGATCTCTCCGCAGGTTGTGAAAAGCTCACTGAGGAGCTCAAAGCCCGTGAGAAGAGAATCGCAGAGCTCGAGCAGGAGATTGCAGCATCAAAGGTTTCCTCACTCCTTGATACAGCCGTTGAAGTGAAGGACGTAAAGGTTCTCACAGAGGCTCTCAAGGACGCTGATGCAGATATGCTCCGCAATATGGCTACCCTCCTTACCGATAAGGACAAGAGTGCAGTTGTTCTCCTTGCAGGTGTAAACGGTGAGAAAATCACCTTCTGCGCAGCTTGCGGTAAGGATGCTATCGCAAAGGGCATCAAGGCAGGTAACATTGTAAAGGGTGCTGCAGTTATCGCAGGCGGTAACGGCGGTGGTAAGCCCGACCTTGCAATGGCAGGCGGTAAGGATGCTTCCAAGGTTCAGGAAGCTCTTGCATCCGTTCTTCCTGCAGTAGAGGAAATCCTCGGCTGATAATTTAATCTTATAAAACAAGCGGTTTTGGTTTATCCCAAAGCCGCTTTTTTATATTCGTTTTGTAAAGGTGATTCGCTAATCGACCGAAAGCAAACAATTAAATATAAATATTGCTTGTGACAGTTTGTCCTTGTGGAGAGTTTTATATACAGGAGTGTTGATTTCCTGAAATTATAATGTTATACTGAAGTCAAGAAAGAGGAATCTTTCCGAAAGGAGTTGTTTTTTGATGAAGAAGCTGTTATCCGTAACTTTAGTGATTATTATGCTTATCATGTCTCTTTCGCTGTCCTTCACAGCAGGAGCCGAAGCATCGCCATATTCACAGTATTTTACATCTAAAGAAGAGATGCTAGCCTCACTCAGAGCTTACGCTGAGGCTTTTCCTGATGTTGAAGATTATGAGTTGGGCAACCTTTCCGAAACTCCTGCAGGACGCCACCTTGCTGAAAAGAAGGTTGTTATTCCTTATATTGATGGGACTGATTACAAAGCTCAATCTTATAGCTTTGCCGAAGACTCCTATGGCGTCGGCGTAAATTACACCTTTACTTCCTATTCGAAGGGTGACACTACCGATTCAGTTCGTATTCTTGTTTATTATGACCTTCTTTATGTTCAGATAAAGAATGCACTTAACAAGTACTATCAGAGTGTAAGTCCCAATAATATTATTGACGGCAAGGTTTCGAATAAATATAACTATATCGGCTATAACGAATACTCAGATGATGTGTTCGCACGAGCTGTCTATAAAGTTGCGCTTGATGATAAACTTGTTATTATCTATTCTGAAGACACCTGCACAAAGGCATTTATGAACAACATAAAGTTTGAGGAAACAGATATCATCCTGCCTGTGTATGAAACTGAGCCTGTTTTGCCTGAAGTACCTGAAGGCTATAACCGCCTTTTCTTCCTCATGCCCGAGGATTGGTTTAATGAGTATTCAGAGGGTGTAGGTATCTACTGGTGGGAAGGCACGGATGCGGCTTCCTCCTGGCCGGGATACAAAGCCCACAAGGCTGATACCGAGGGTGTGTATTACTACGATGTACCTAAGGATGTACCGAGTATTATTTGGAACAATTATGTAAGCCTTTTCCTTGAAGAGTTTGATGAGGGACAGTGGGCAAATAAACAGACAGCGGCTCCTAAGGAATGGGATGAGAACAGGGTAGACCTCAACGATTGCAACGGAAAGATTTATGTTATCGACCCCGATAAAACAGAGACTAACCCCTTTTCAGGAAAGAAGACCTACTACGGTGACTGGTACACTTATCTCGGAGACGGCGATTATGAAATCGCACCCGAAGTTATAGAAGGCTACAACCGCTACTACTTTTACATGCCTGAAGAATGGAAGAATGAATACACCGATACAGCCGGTATTTACTGGTGGGCCGGAAGTGAAACTCCCGACGAGTGGCCGGGATATGAGGCTCACAAGGCGGAGGACGAGAATGTCTATTACTACGATGTTCCGAGAGATGTAACATTAATTATCTGGAACAATTTCGTTGACGGCGGCGTAGACCCCAAAGCAGAGATATATAAATATGCTGTCCAGACGAAAAATATCTGCACAGAATTCTATTTTCCCGAAGAATCCGGTTTCTACCCCGAGGGCGTAGAGTCTTTTGACAATATGATTTATATAACAGATCCATATTATAATCCGGTGAGTCATTTTAATGGCAAACTTACATTCTGGGGCGAGTGGTTCTATTACTATGGAAACGGAGAGTATGGTACTGCTCCCGATAAAGCTGACAGCCGTGTATATACTGATGTAGCTCCTGATTTAGAGAAAATGTTCGAGGAATCCACCTGCATTGTGGGCGACGCTGATGACAACGGTACTCTCAATGTTCGTGATGCAACCACAGTTCAGAAGCACATAGCTGGACTTGA
>JAZSME010000045.1:0-9277 GCA_045535715.1 Ruminococcus sp.
AATATGGGTGTAGGTATGAGCATCGTGGTAGCAAAAGAGGACGCTGAGAAGGCTCTCGAGGTTCTCAAGAACGCCGGCGAGGATGCATACCTCCTCGGTGAGATCGTAAAGAGCGACGAGGGTGTTATCTTATGCTGAGAGAGAAGGTAAGAATTGCTGTCCTGGTTTCAGGAGGAGGCACAAACCTTCAGGCTCTCATTGACTCTGAAAAGGCAGGCGTCATTGAAAACGGAGAGATAAAGCTTGTGCTTTCCAATAATGCCGATGCCTATGCTCTTGAAAGAGGAAAGAAGGCATCCATCAACACAGCGGTTGTTTCAAAGAAGGAATGCGCTTCGCAGAAAGAGTTTGAAGATAAAATCGTTGAAACTCTTCAGGAAAACAAGATTGAGCTTATTGTTCTTGCGGGCTTTATGTGTATTCTCAGCAAGGACTTTACAGACAGATATAAAAACAGAATTATCAATGTCCATCCTTCTCTTATTCCTTCCTTCTGCGGAGAGGGATTTTACGGACTGAGGGTTCACAGAGCCGCTTTGGAGAAAGGGGTCAAGGTTTCAGGTGCAACGGTGCATTTTGTAAATGAGATTCCTGACGGCGGTGAGATCATAATGCAGAAGGCTGTTGAGGTAATGGAGGGTGATACCCCCGAAACCCTCAGCAAGAGGATCCTTGAAAATGCAGAGTGGAAAATCTTACCTGCATCAACAGAGCTGGTCTCAAAGAAAATCAGAGAGGGTCTTATCTGATCCTAAAGGAAAAGGAGTATTGTAATGAACGTTTATAAGGAATTCAGCATTAAGGAACTGCTGAGCACAAATACATACCCCGGCAGAGGAATTATTATCGGTAAATCCGAGGATGCAAAGAAGGCAGTCGTTGCTTACTTCATTATGGGAAGAAGCGAGAACAGCCGTAACAGAATTTTCACCCAGCAGGGCGATGAGGTTATCATTCATCCCTTCGACGCTGAGAAGGCAGGAGATCCCTCTCTTATTATCTACTCACCCATCAGAGTTTATGAGAATAACCTTATCGTTACAAACGGCAATCAGACTGACACAGTTTACGAGGGTCTTGAGAAGGGTCTTTCCTTCGAGACAGCTCTCGAGAGCCGTGAGTTTGAGCCTGATGCTCCTAATCTTACTCCCAGAATCAGCGGTATGCTCACCTTCGATGAAGGTGACTTCACTTACAAGATGAGCATCCTCAAGAGCGGTGACGCAGAGGGTACAATCTGCAACCGTTACGCATTTTCCTACAAGTCTCTCGCAGGCGTTGGTCACTTCCTCCACACCTATATCTGTGACGGCGATCCTATCCCCACATTTATGGGCGAGCCCGAGAGAGTGAAGATCGAAGGCTCAATTGATGAGTTCACAGATATGATCTGGAATTCTCTCAATGAGCAGAACAAGATTTCTCTCTACGTACGTTTTGTTGACCTGGAGACAGGCAAGGTAGAGAACAGAATGATCAATAAGCACCTTCTTTGATAGGGATAAGGAGATATAAAGATGAAAGAATTTGAGCTTAAATATGGTTGTAACCCCAACCAGAAACCTGCAAGAATCTATATGACAGACGGCAAGGATCTCCCCATTGAGATTCTCTCAGGCCGTCCCGGCTACATCAACTTCCTCGACGCTTTCAATTCATGGCAGCTGGTAAAGGAAATCAAAGAGGCAACAGGCATGGTGGCCGCTACTTCCTTCAAGCACGTAAGCCCCACATCCGCAGCAGTTGGTCTTCCTCTTTCCGATAATCTCAAGAAGGCTTGCTTTGTAGATGATATCGAGGATCTGGACTCCTCACCCCTTGCTTGTGCTTATGCAAGAGCAAGAGGTACTGACAGAATGTCCTCCTTCGGCGACTGGATCGCACTTTCTGATGTCTGTGATCTCAAGACCGCAGAGCTTATCAAGCGTGAGGTTTCCGACGGCGTTATTGCTCCCGGCTATGATGAGGATGCGCTTGCACTGCTCAAGACAAAGCGCGGCGGCAACTACAATATCGTAAAGATCGACTCCAACTATGTTCCCAAGGAGAAGGAGACCAAAGAAGTATTCGGTATCACCTTCGAGCAGGGCAGAAACAACTTTGAAATCAACGAGGCACTCCTTGAGAATGTTGTAACAGCAAATAAGGAAATGCCCGAGAGTGCAAAGAGAGACCTTATCATTGCTCTCATCACTCTGAAATATACACAGTCAAACTCCGTATGCTACGCCGTTGACGGTCAGGCTATCGGTGTTGGCGCAGGTCAGCAGTCAAGAATCCACTGCACAAGACTTGCAGGCAACAAGGCTGACATCTGGCATCTTCGTCAGCACGAGAAGGTGCTGAACCTTCCCTTTAAGGAGAACGTAGGCAGACCTGACAGAGACAATGCTATCGACGTTTATATCTCTGATCAGTCCGAGGATGTTCTGGCAGACGGCAACTGGGAGGCACTCTTTACCGAGAAGCCCGAGGAGCTCACAGCACAGGAGAAAAAGGATTACCTTGCATCCATCACAGGCGTAGCTCTCGGCTCAGATGCATTCTTCCCCTTCGGTGACAACATCGAGAGAGCAAGACGTTCCGGTGTTTCCTATATCGCAGAGCCCGGCGGCTCCATCAGAGACGACAATGTCATTGAGGCTTGCAACAAGTACGGCATCGCAATGGCATTCACAGGAATGCGTCTCTTCCATCACTAATAGAAGCGCCGAGTGCCGCAGCCCTCGCTTTTTCGAGTGCGGCGACTCTTCAGCGTAAACAAAAATCCCTTTCCTGAAAGGGTGTCATAAACACAAATAATACTCCTCGCAGCCTAATTTTGACTGCGGGGAATAGTGCTAAATAAAGAAACTTAATGAGGTGAAGCCATGAGGATTATGGTAGTCGGTGGCGGCGGCAGAGAACACGCCATCATCAAGAAACTCAGTATGAGTGAAAAGGTCACAGAGATCTTCGCGCTCCCCGGTAACGGTGCAATAGCAGAGCTTGCAACCTGCGTGAATATCGGTGCAAAGGACATCGAGGGCATCACAAAGTTTGCAGTAGATAACAAGATAGAATTTGCGGTAGTTGCTCCCGATGACCCCTTGGTGCTTGGCGCAGTTGACGCTCTCCACAAGGTAGGAATTCCCTGTTTCGGACCTGAGGCAAAGGCAGCTATCATTGAGGGAAGCAAGATTTTCTCAAAGAATCTTATGAGAGATTTCGGCATTCCCACAGCACAGTATGAGACCTTCTCCCAGATGGACAAGGCTCTGGAGTATCTCGAAAACTGTAAGATTCCCGTAGTTATCAAGGCTGACGGTCTGGCTCTCGGCAAGGGTGTTATCATTGCAGAGACCAAAGAGGACGCAAAGGCGGCTGTCAGAGAGATGATGGAGGATAAGGTTTTCGGTGACTCAGGCTCCAATATCGTTATCGAAGAGTTCCTCACAGGCCCCGAGGTTTCAGTTCTCTCATTTACCGACGGAAATGTTGTTATCCCTATGGTATCCTCAATGGATCACAAGAGAATCGGCGACAATGACACAGGTCTCAATACAGGCGGTATGGGAACGGTTGCTCCCAATCCCTACTACACAGAGGAAGTGGCAGAGCGCTGCATGAAGGAGATCTTCATCCCCACCATGAACGCAATGAACACTCTCGGCAGAACCTTCAAGGGTTGTCTCTACTTCGGTCTTATGATTACCGAGGAGGGTCCCAAGGTTATCGAGTATAACTGTCGCTTCGGTGATCCCGAAACTCAGGTTGTACTTCCTCTTCTCAAAACCGATCTCTTTGAGATTATGCAGGCTGTTGAAGAGGGAACACTTTCCGACATCAATGTTGAGTTTAAGGATGAGTCCGCTTGCTGTTTAGTTATGGCATCCAAGGGCTATCCCGTAAAATACGAATCCGGCTTTGAAATCACCTACGATGAGGATCTCAAGGCTGAGATATATGTAGCAGGCGCAAAGCTCAATGAGGGCAAGCTCCTCACCGCAGGCGGCAGAGTTCTCGGTGTTGTAATGACAGCACCCACTTTGAAGGAAGCGGTTGCACTTGCTTACAGCGAAGCAGAAAAGGTACATTTCGACAATGCTTACTGCCGCTCAGATATCGGCAAGAGAGCACTGGCTGTAATGGAGGAAAACTAATATGGTATACAGACTTTACGTAGAGAAAAAAGAGGGACTTACCGCAGAAGCAAAGTCCCTGCAGAATGAAATCAATTCCCTTCTGATGATTACCTCCCTCACAAACTTAAGAGTTATCAACAGATATGACGTGGAGAATATCGACAAGGATCTTTTTGAGTACACAAAGACCACAGTTTTCTCCGAGCCTCAGCTGGATAACATCAGCGAGACTCTTCCCGATACAGAGGGATGCTTCGTGTTAGCAACAGAGTATCTCCCCGGTCAGTTTGACCAGAGAGCAGACTCAGCTGCACAGTGTATTCAGCTTATCAGCCAGGGCGAGAGACCCACAGTAAAGACCGCAAAGGTATATATCCTCTACGGTGATGTAACACACGAAGAGCTTGAGAAAATCAAGAAGTTCGTCATAAACCCTGTTGAGAGCCGTGAGGCACAGCTTGCAGAGTATGACTCTCTTGCATTTGTCTGCGATATCCCCGAGGAGGTTGAGACCCTCACAGGCTTTACTTCCCTTGACGATCAGGGTCTTGCAGAGTTTGTTGAGAAATACGGCCTTGCAATGGATAAGGACGATATCGCTTTCTGTCAGGCTTACTTTAAGTCCGAGGACAGAGATCCCACTATCACCGAAATCCGAATGATCGATACATACTGGTCTGACCATTGCCGTCACACCACATTCCTTACAAATATCGATAACGTTACCTTTGAGGATGAGCTCCTTGAGAATTCCTACAAGAGATATCTTGAGACAAGAGAGGCTCTCGGCAGAACTGAGAAGCCCAAGACTCTGATGGATATCGCAACTCTCGCAGCAAAGTTCCTCAAGGCAGAAGGAAAACTTCCGGGTCTTGATGAGTCCGAAGAGATCAACGCTTGTACAGTTAAGATCAAGGTTGATGTAGACGGCGTGGAGGAAGACTGGCTTCTCCTCTTCAAGAACGAGACTCATAACCATCCCACAGAGATCGAGCCTTTCGGCGGTGCCGCTACCTGTATCGGCGGTGCTATCCGTGATCCCCTCTCAGGCAGAAGCTATGTTTACGCTGCAATGCGCGTAACCGGTGCGGCTGACCCCACAGTTCCCGTATCAGAGACCATCGAGGGCAAGCTTTCCCAGAGAAAGATCGTAACAACCGCAGCTGCTGGATACAGCTCCTACGGTAACCAGATCGGACTTGCAACAGGCATTGTTGACGAGCTCTATCACAGAGGCTATATGGCAAAGAGAATGGAGATCGGCGCAGTTATTGCCGCAGCTCCCGCAGAAAATGTTCGCCGTGAAGTACCTGAGGCAGGAGACGTTGTAATGCTTCTTGGCGGTAAGACAGGACGTGACGGTTGCGGCGGTGCAACAGGCTCCTCCAAGTCCCACACACTTTCCTCCATTGAGACCTGCTCTGCTGAGGTTCAGAAGGGTAACGCTCCCGAGGAGAGAAAGCTCCAGAGACTTTTCAGAAACAAAGAGGCATCACAGCTTATCAAGCGCTGTAACGACTTCGGCGCAGGCGGTGTTTCCGTTGCTATCGGTGAGCTTGCAGACGGCCTTAAGATAAATCTCGATGCTGTTCCCAAGAAATATGAGGGTCTTGACGGCACCGAGCTTGCAATCAGCGAATCTCAGGAGAGAATGGCTGTTGTGGTAGAGAAAAAGGATGTTGACCGCTTTAAGGAGCTTGCAGCAGCAGAGAACCTTGAGGCAACTCTGGTAGCAGAGGTTACTGAGGCTCCCCGTCTTGTAATGACATGGGGCGGCAAGAACATCGTTGATCTTTCCCGTGAGTTCCTTAACTCCAATGGTGCTGAGAAGCACATTGACATTGCTCCCGCTACTCCCGAGAAGTTCGAGAAAACAGTAGGCGAGAGCTTCACAGAGAATATGAAGGCTCTCGTTTCCGACCTCAACGTTTGTTCCAAGAGAGGTCTTTCCGAGAGATTCGACTCCACCATCGGCGCAGGCACAGTTCTGATGCCCTTCGGCGGAAAATACCAGAGAACACCCATTCAGGCAATGGTAAACAAGGTGTCCGTTGAGAAGAAGCACACAGATACCTGTTCCTTTATGTCATGGGGCTACAACCCCTATCTGGCTGAGAAGAGCCCCTACCACGGTGCATACCTTGCAGTTGTAGAGAGCCTTTCAAAGCTGGTTGCCACAGGCGGTAAACTCGATGGCGCATACCTTACCTTCCAGGAGTACTTCGAGAGTCCCAGAACTGACGCAAAGCGTTGGGGCAAGCCTCTCTCTGCACTCCTTGGTTCTTTCGATGCACAGCTTGATTACGAGATTGCTTCCATCGGCGGCAAGGACTCCATGAGCGGAAGCTTCGAGGATATCGACGTTCCTCCCACACTGGTTTCCTTTGCGGTTACCACAGGCAAGGTGCAGGAGGTTATCACTCCCGAATTCAAGAAGGCAGGAAGCAAGGTAGTTCTTCTTGCTCCCGAATATACAGAGAACGGAATCCCCTCAAAGGATTCCCAGAAGGCTGTGTTTGACAGAATCGCAGAGCTCAATAAGGAAGGCAAGATCCTCTCCGCATACACTCTGGGCTTCGGCGGTATTGCAGAGGCAGTTTACAAGATGTCCATCGGTAACGGCATCGGCTTCAAGTTCTTCGAGGGTACAGATATGAAGTCCCTCTTTGATGTGAACTACGGTGCATTTGTGCTTGAGGTTACCGAGGATACAGTAGTGGGAACACTTCTTGGTGTTACAACCGAGACCGCTGCCATCACCTGCGCAGACGAGACAGTAGAGCTTAGTACTTTGGAGACTCTCTACGAGGGTAAGCTCGAGGATGTATATTCCTGCAACATCGACCAGGGTAATCGTGAGATTCCCACTCTCAGCTACACCGAGAGAAACACCGCCTCTCCTGCAATCAAGGTTGCAAGACCTAAGGTGCTCATCCCCGTATTCCCCGGCACAAACTGCGAGTTTGATTCCGCAAAGGTAATGCGTGATGCAGGTGCAGACGCTGAGATCATCGTTATCAAGAACCTGACACCTCAGGCAGTTACAGAGTCCGTTGACTACTTCGCAAATAAGCTCAGAGACGCTCAGATGGTATTCATCCCCGGCGGCTTCTCAGGCGGCGACGAGCCCGACGGTTCAGGTAAGTTTATCACAGCCTTCTTCAGAAATCAGGCTGTTACCGAGCAGGTACACGAGCTTCTCAAGAACAGAGACGGCCTTATGTGCGGTATCTGCAACGGCTTCCAGGCACTTATCAAGCTGGGTCTCGTTCCCTACGGTGAAATCATCGACACCGACGAGAACTGTCCCACACTTACATACAACACAATTTCACGTCACCAGTCCAAGCTCGTGAATGTAAGAGTTACTTCAACTCTTTCTCCCTGGCTTAAGAACTCTCAGGTTGGCGATACATACCTCACAGCTATCTCCCACGGCGAGGGTCGTTTCCTTGCAAGCGACGAGCTTATCAAGAAGCTCATCGAAAACGGTCAGGTAGCAACTCAGTATGTTGACCTTGAGGGAAATGCAACTGCAGACGTTCAGTTTAACCCCAACAACTCCGCTTACGCTATCGAGGGTATCACTTCTCCCGATGGCCGAGTATTCGGTAAGATGGGTCACTGCGAGCGTGTTGGCAACGGTCTTTACAAGAACGTTCCCGGTAATTCCGATATGGGTATTTTCCGCGCTGCAGTTGAATATTTCAAATAATCAGAACTTTCTGAAAAATCTTAAAAAAGCTTCTTGACTTTTCAGGTCAATAGTAGTAACATAGTAAAAATAACTTGAGAAAAAGAAGAGAAAGAGGAGGATAATTATGGCATTCTATTTCAATGAGCCCTCTCGTACATTCAGCGAGTATCTGCTGGTTCCCGGATATACCTCCGAGGATTGCATCCCCGCTAACGTTAACTTAAGCACACCCCTTGTTAAGTTCAAGAAGGGTGAAGAGTCCGCAATCAAGCTCAATATTCCTATGGTATCTGCAATTATGCAGTCCGTTTCCAATGACACAATGGCTATCGCTCTTGCAAAGGAAGGCGGCGTTTCCTTCATCTACGGCTCTCAGTCCGTAGAGGATGAGGCTGCTATGGTAGCAAGAGTAAAGAGCTACAAGGCAGGCTTTGTTGTAAGCGATTCCAACTTAAAGCCCACCGACACACTTGCTGACGTTCTTGACCTCTATGAGGCTAAGGGTCACAACACCATGGCTGTTACCGAGGATGGTACTCAGAACGGCAAGCTTCTCGGCATCGTAACAGGCAGAGATTACAGAGTAAGCCGTATGTCCTTTGACATTCCCGTTTCCGAGTTTATGACTCCCCTCGATAAGCTCATCACAGCTCCCGAGAACACAACTCTCAAGGAAGCTAACGACATTATCTGGGACAACAAGTTAAACTCCCTTCCCATCGTAAATGAGAAGGGCGAGCTTCTCTACTTTGTATTCCGCAAGGATTACTCCGCACACAAGGCTAACCCCAACGAGCTTCTCGACAGCCAGAAGAGATTCATCGTAGGTGCAGGTATCAACACTCTCGACTACGAGACAAGAGTTCCCGCACTTGTTGAGGCAGGCGCAGATGTGCTCTGTATCGACTCCTCCGAGGGTTACACCTGCTGGCAGAAGAAGACTCTCGACTTCATCCGTGAGAAGTACGGCGACACCGTTAAGGTAGGCGCAGGTAACGTAGTTGACCGCGAAGGCTTTATGTTCCTTGCAGAGGCAGGTGCCGACTTCATCAAGGTTGGTATCGGCGGCGGTTCCATCTGTAGCACCCGTGAGACCAAGGGTATCGGCAGAGGTCAGGCAACAGCTCTTAGCGAGGTTGCTGCAGCAAGAGACGAGTACTTCGAGAAGACAGGTATCTATATTCCCATCTGCTCTGACGGCGGTATCGTTCACGACTATCATATGACTCTTGCTCTCGCAATGGGTGCAGACTTTATGATGCTGGGCAGATACTTTGCTCGTTTCGATGAGTCTCCCACAAACAAGCTCATCATCAACGGTACTTACGTTAAGGAGTACTGGGGCGAGGGTTCAAACCGTGCTCGTAACTGGCAGAGATATGACCTTGGCGGCAAGACAAAGCTTTCCTTTGAGGAGGGTGTTGACTCTTATGTAACTTACGCAGGTCCTCTCAAG
>JAZSME010000026.1:0-9648 GCA_045535715.1 Ruminococcus sp.
GGATGATTGCAGAGTTCAAGAAAGATTCAGGCATCGACATCGAAAAAGACAAAATGGCAATGCAGCGTCTGCGTGAAGCAGCTGAGAAGGCTAAAATCGAGCTGTCAGGCGTTACATCCACCAATATCAGCCTGCCTTACATCACAGCTGATGCAACAGGTCCCAAGCACCTCAATATGACTCTTACACGTGCAAAGTTCAATGAGCTCACAGCAGACCTGGTTGAGAAGACAATCGTCCCCGTAAGACAGGCACTCAAAGACAGCGGTCTCCAGATTTCCGAAATCGACAAGGTTCTCATGGTTGGCGGTTCTTCCCGTATTCCCGCTGTTCAGGAGGCTGTAAAGGCTCTCATCGGCAAGGAGCCCTTCAAGGGCATCAACCCCGACGAGTGTGTTGCTATCGGTGCTGCAATTCAGGCAGGTGTTCTCGGCGGCGAGGTTGAGGGTCTCCTTCTCCTTGACGTTACTCCCCTCTCTCTCGGTGTTGAGACCATGGGCGGAGTTATGACAAAGATTATCGACAGAAATCCAACTATCCCCACAAAGAAGATCCAGATTTTCTCCACCGCTGCTGACAATCAGACTCAGGTTGAAGTAAACGTTCTTCAGGGTGAAAGAGAATTCGCAAGAGATAACAAGCAGCTTGGTCTCTTTGCTCTCACAGGCATTGCTCCCGCTCCCCGCGGAATTCCCCAGATCGAGGTTACCTTTGACATCGACGCCAACGGTATCGTTAATGTAAGCGCAAAGGATCTCGGCACAGGCACAGAGCAGAAGATCACCATCTCCTCCTCCACAAATATGTCCAAGGAGGACATCGACAAGGCTGTTAAGGAAGCTGAGCAGTTTGCTGCTGAGGATAAGGCTCGTCGTGAGGCAGTTGATGCAAAGAACGAGGCAGAGAATATGGCTTATCAGGCAGAGAAGCTGGTTTCCGACAGCGGTGACAAGCTCACAGAAGAGGATAAGAACACTCTTCAGACAAAGGCAGCCGCAGTAAAAGAGGCAATCACAAAGGATGACAAGGCTCTCATCGACGCTGCTAAGGAGGACCTCCAGAAGGCTCTCTACGAAATTTCCACAAAGCTCTATCAGGCTGCAGCCGCAGAGGCTCAGAACGCTCAGGGCGCAGCTCCCGAAGGCAACGTTTCCGGCGCAGACGGCAACGTTTACGATGCTGATTTCACCGACGTTGACGGCAACTGATAAGCTCGCTTAATCGATTACGACTTATTTAAAATAGACTCCTTTTATCTATTACATCCGCGCTGTGCTGCTCCGTTTTTTCGGAGCAGCCTTTGCGGCGTTTATACTTAATTTTCCACATTAACGACAGAGGGTGATATCTTGGCTGATAAGAGAGATTACTATGAGGTCATGGGCATCAGTAAGGGTGCTTCTGACGATGAGATAAAAAAAGCATACAGACAGCTTGCAAAAAAATACCATCCCGACTTAAACCCCGACAACAAAGAAGCTGAGGCAAAGTTCAAAGAGGTCAACGAGGCCTATGAGGTTCTCTCCGACAAGGACAAGCGCGCAAGATACGACCAGTTCGGTCACGCAGGCGTTGACCCCAACTACGGGGCAGGCGGTTACGGCGGAAATCCTTACGGTCAGGATATCGATATGAACGATATTTTCAACAGCATTTTCGGCGGCTTCGGAGGCTTTGGCGGCGGCAGACGCTCCTCAAACCCCAACGCCCCCAGACGAGGTGCTGACATTGAAACTACCGTAGCTATTTCCTTTGACGAGGCCGCCAAGGGCTGTAAAAAGGAAATTTCCTACACCGCTATGGTTTCCTGCAAGGAATGCTCCGGTACAGGCGCTCAGAGCGGCACCTCACCCAAGGTTTGTCCCACTTGCCGCGGTACCGGTCACGTTACAGTGAACCAGCGCACCCCCATCGGTATGATACAGACCTCCAGAGTCTGCGACACCTGCCGAGGTACCGGTAAGGTTATTGAGCACCCCTGCAAGGCCTGCTCAGGAAACGGCAGACACAAGGCAACAAGAAAGATCGAGATAAACATTCCCGCAGGCATTGCAGACGAGCAGGTAGTAAGCATCAGCGGTCAGGGCTCCAGCGGTATTAACGGAGGCCCCGCAGGCGACGTGCGCGTATACGTCACCGTAAGACCTCATCCCATCTTCGAGAGAAGAGGAAACGATGTCTGGTGCGAGCTTCCTCTGACATACACTCAGGCGGCTCTCGGCGCTGAGGTCACCGTTCCCACCATTGACGGAAAGGTAAGTTACAGCGTTCACGACGGCACACAGCCCGGCGACGTCTTCAAGCTCAAGGGAAAGGGTATCCCCCACATAAACGGCAGAGGCAGAGGCGACCAGTACGTTAAGGTTACCATCGACGTTCCCCGCAACCTGACCTCCAAGCAGAAGGAGCTTCTCAAGGAGTTCGAAAAAGCTTCCAGCGAGAAGAACTATCAGAAGAAGAAAACCTTCGCCGACCTTCTGAAGAAGGTTTTCGGTTGAATCTTCCCCTTTTTCCGCAAAAAACGAAGAAAAACATAAGATAAAAACTCTTAAAGGAGCATTCCTATGGATTGGACAGAAATTATCATTTCAGTTGACAGCAAAGACGCCGAAACCGCAGAGGCCATCGCTCACATGGTGGTGCCCTACGGCATTTACGTTGAGGATTACACCGCCCTTGAGGACGAGGTAATGCAGATTGCTCACATCGACCTCATTGACGAGGAACTTCTAAGGAAAGACAAGAGCAAGATTCTCATTCACGTTTACATAAGCCCCGAGGAAAGCCCTGCTGAATCCATTGCTTTCCTCAGAGAACGTCTTGCAACCGAGGGAATTGAAAACGAAATCAACACCCTCTGTTGCAACGAAGAGGATTGGAGAAACAACTGGAGACAGTATTTCTTCCCCATTCCCGTAGGCGAAAAGCTCCTTATCCGTCCCACCTGGCGCGACGAGGTGGACCCCGAGGGCAGAGTTGTCATCGACATTGACCCCGGTCTTGCCTTCGGCACAGGTAATCACGAAACCACCAGACTCTGTCTCTCGGAGCTTGAAAAGCACATCTGTGAGGGCACAACCGTTCTGGATGTGGGCACAGGCAGCGGAATTCTCTCCATCGCCTCAGTGCTTCTGGGCGCAAAGGAAGCCTTTGGTGTGGACATTGACCCCACCGCAGTACGCACAGCGGTAGAAAATTCAGAGCTCAACAAAGTTTCTGAAAAGTGCACCTTCGTGGCAGGAAACCTCACCGACAAGGTAGAGGGCACCTACGACGTAGTTGTTGCCAATATCGTTGCCGACGCCATCATTATGCTTTCAAAGGACGTTGCAAAGTTTATGCGAGAAGATTCTCTCTACATTATGAGCGGTATCATCGAGGGTCGACTTCCCGACGTTCTGGCTGCTATCAAGGACAAATTTGAGATCATCCGCACTCTTTCTGACGGCGGTTGGATTTGTCTGGTTGCAAAACTCAGAAAATGATAGTATAATCTCTACTGTACTTATTGTGTGAGCATTGACACATTTTCATATCCCTGTCACATTTGTGTATTATGCTCTCAATAAATCTCAACTGACGGAGGTACCAATTATGAACAAACCCAATAAAAAAGACACTCTGAACCTTGTATTTTCCGCATTTCTGGTGCTTGGCTACGTTATCTGCTCATATTTCTTCCTTACAATGAGCGCAACCGTACCCAAAATTGAGCCCTATGTAAATGCTCTTGTATTCATCGTTTTCGGTCTTATTCTTTTCTATGCCACAAGAGTCGGCGAGGGCAAGCAGGTTATGCGTTTCAGCCTTGCAACACTTCTCGTGCTGGACCTGCCCGCACTTTACATTGTGCTTGCACAGATTATCAGAGACCTTCCCTTACACGATGCAATTGCAAACTTAAGCGCAGATAAGCTCCCTTACAGCCCCCTCTTCATCTTAGCTGCGGTGGCTCTGGGCTATGGTCTGCCTTACACCTTCTTCTCCGGCTACGAGATAGCTGAAGCGACCGAAGAAAAGGAAGAAGAACTTCCCTGCAGTTGCGGCTGCTGTGAGTGCGCACAGAGCGAAGAGGACTCTCACGAACTTCTCAAGGCAGAAGAGGACGCAGTAAGCGAAAGAAAGAACTACGTTCTTGCAGACGAAAACACCGAAGGCGCTCTTATGGTTGTAGACGACGAGGACGAGGAATTTGACAGCGAGAAGGAAATTAAGCTCTCTGAGGTCTCTTCATCAATTGAGGATATCAAGGTAGGCTCCTTCGTAAAGGGTCTTTCCACAGAGGAATAAAAGCATTAAGGGAGAATAAATCCCTTTACTGCTCAAAACATATTCATACAAATCACTAAAAAAGAGGTATTGACTACTATGGGTTGTACTCACAACTGTGAAACCTGCAAAGAGAATTGCGGCTCAAAAGGCGAAAACACAATTCCCAAAGAACAACTTAATCCCAACAGCTCAGTAAAAAAAGTAATCGGCATTGTATCCGGTAAGGGTGGCGTCGGCAAGAGCCTTGTCACCTCAGCTATGGCGGTAAGCATGAACCGTCGCGGCTACAAGACCGCTATCATGGACGCTGATATCACAGGTCCTTCTATCCCCAAAGCCTTCGGCATCAAGGAAAAATGCACCGGCACAGACTTAGGTCTTCTTCCCGTTACCACCAAGACCGGCATTGATGTTGTTTCCATCAACCTTCTTCTTGAGAACGAGACCGACCCCGTTGTCTGGAGAGGTCCCGTAATCGCAGGAACAGTCAAGCAGTTCTGGACAGAGTTCCTCTGGAAGGACGTTGACTACATGTTCATTGATATGCCCCCCGGAACCGGCGATGTTCCTCTCACTGTTTTCCAGAGTCTTCCCCTTGACGGCATTATTGTCGTCGCATCCGTTCAGGAGCTGGTTTCAATGATCGTTGAAAAGGCTGCAAAGATGGCAACTCTCATGAACATTCCCATTATCGGAATCGTTGAAAATATGAGCTATTTCAAGTGCCCCGACTGCGGAAAGGAACACAAGATCTTCGGCGAGAGCCACACCGACGAGGTTGCCGCAAAGTACGGCACAAAGGTTATCGCAAAGCTTCCCATTGACTCCTCCCTTGCAAAGTGCACAGACACAGGCACAATGGAACTTTTTGTCGGCGATTACTTCGAAAATGCCGCCGACGAAGTGGAAAAGCTCTGATCACATCTCAAAAGACAAAACAAAGCACAGCGCAAAAAACGCTGTGCTTTTTGTTTTTTCCGACCTTTTAGCGCATAAAAAAGCCGCACAGTTTTCGCTGTGCGGCTAAACTTCTCAGTCTTCGCTGAACTCCAGAAAATCGGAGATATCACAGGAGAGAGCCTTGCAGAGAATATCCATTGTGGAAAGTCTCACTGCCTTTGCCTTTGAGCTTCTCAGCATAGAAAGAGCTGACGGAGTAAGGCCTGTCTTTTCGCAGAGCTCGGTGGGAGTAACTCCCTTTTCCTGCATAAGCTTTTCAAGTTTAATGGTAACCATCTCTACATCTCCTCAAACTGTATATTCGTTTTCTTCCTTGATGTTTGCCACTCTCTGGAGCAGATGCTGCATAACCTTGCAGAAGCCGAAAACCACCAGACACACAAAGGCAACAAGGAACAAAGCAAAGATGAAGCTGGGGTGTGCTTCGTTGAGCCAGATTGCAACGGTGACGAACCCGCCAAGATACGCAATAAGCTCAAGAAGTGCCATAAAAGCAATTCTGTCAAAGAGCTTTGCGTTGCTTACCGTAAAGCCTTTTCCGCTCTGAATATTGGAGCATATCTGAAGCACCAGCACCACCATATAGTAGAATCCTATGAGCGTCACCCAAAGGAATATCAGAAAAGGATACTGAAGGTAAGCGACCTCGGGAAATCTCCATGCCATCCAGCTGAGGATTTCAGGAAGCAGAGTGATGGAGAGCACGAAGGTACTGCCTGCCAATACCATCAAAAGCCATTTGAAGGTACGTATGTATTTATTTTCCATATTTATACCTCACCTCGAGGGAATATTATCATCTGCACAAGAAAAAGTCAAGAATTATTCTGTGTTTTAACAGTATCAGAGCACCTTTTTCAGGATATCTATTGTCTTCTTTGCCGCCATAACCTTGAACTCGTCAAAGTTTACTGTGGTGTTGTGACCGATGTCATCGGAAATGGAGCGAAGAATTGCGAAGGGAACACCTGCACGGACACAGACCTGAGCCATTGCTCCACCCTCCATCTCGCAGGCAAGGGCCGAAAACTCCTTGCCGATGGAAAGTCGCTCCTCTGAGTCGGATACAAACTTATCGCCTGTTGCGATGATGCCTCTGAAGGCTCGTGTATTCTCAAGGGTCTTTGCTATTTCATAAAGCCTTGAGGAAATCTCCTCATCAGCAGGAAGCTCTATCATTCTCTTTCCCAGAAGCTCAAGGGTACCCTTTGGATCGCCGAAAGCGGTACAGTCGAAGTCATGCTGAACTGCCGCTGTGGCAACCACCACGTCGCCTACGGTAACCTCTTCGGATAAAGCACCTGCAACACCGCTGTTGATAATAACATCGGGATAGTAGTAATCAATAAGCATCTGGGTGCAGATTGCCGCACTTACCTTACCGATTCCGCACTGAACGATAACCACCTCGGTGTTCTGAATTTTACCGCTGTAAAATGTAGCACCGGATCTTGTAACAGTGCCTTCGATTTCTATGATATCAAGAAGTCCCTGAAGCTCAAGCTCCATTGCACAAATAATTCCTGTCATTTTTATCACCTTTCTCAGTCCATATTGCCTGTCAGGCACATTATTGCCGACAGTGCCGCCAAGGGAGCTGTCTCTGTTCTCAGGATTCTTTTTCCCAGAGTGGCAAGTACTACGCCTTTTTCCTTCGCAAGAGCGGCCTCGCTTTCTTCAAAGCCACCTTCAGAGCCCACAAAAACAGCTACATTCTTTATATTATGGGAGGTAATGTCATCTACGATTTTCCTCAAAGAGTCTCCTCCCAGCTCGTAGAAAAGAATGCCCTTTTCCCTCTCCTTTACAGAGTCGAGAGCTTTTTCAAAGCTTATTGTTTTCTCCACGCTCGGCACGATACCCCGCCTTGACTGCTGAGCCGCAGAAAGTGCTATCTTCTGCCACCTCTCCTCTTTTTTGCGAAGAGATTTTTCGTCGGGACGGGAGATGCATCTCGAAGATATTACGGGCACAATCGCAGAAACTCCCAGCTCCACCGCCTTCTGAATCACCGTCTCCATCTTCTCGCCCTTTGAAAGGCACTGGTAGAGGGTGACCTTTACGTCGGGTTCGGTGTCGCAAGCTTTCTTTGAGATTATCCTGACCGAAACGCTCTCCGAAGTGATTTCCTGTATTTCGCAGGTAAAGAGCATCCCGTCGGGAGTCACAAGGAACACTTCTTCGCCCTCTCTCATTCTCAGAGATTTCCCTATGTGCCTTGCATCCTCTCCGGTAATAAGGTATTCCTCGGTCTCAATATTTTCAGGTGTAAAAAACCAAGCCATAAACTTCCACCCGGACTTTCCTTTCAGTTTCTTAACCTAATATACCAAAAGAGGAGAAATATTGCAATAATTATCTGGAAATGATAATATTATACTTGAGACACTTTATACTACTAATGTGAACACTATTTGAAGAAAGCCGTGATTTTTTTGATAATCTTTAAAGTGACAGAGCAGGATTTCACAGAGAGCCTTTCAAAGGCTGAAATTGAAGCAAAGGACCTTCCACGCCTCCTTATTGATAAGCTCGCAAAAAGCGCAAAGAGAGTTGCCACAGCAGAGAGCTGCACCGGCGGTCTCATCTCAAAGCTCATCACCGATTGTGATGGTGCCTCCTCGGTTTTTGACTGCGGAGTCTGCTCCTACGCAAACTTTATCAAAGAAAACGTCCTCGGAGTAAATCCCGACACCATTCGAGCTTTCGGAGCCGTTTCCGCAGAATGTGCAAAGGAAATGGCAGAAGGGGTAAGAAAGCTCTCACAGGCTGACATCGGAATCTCCACCACGGGTATTGCAGGCCCCTCAGGAGGCACCGAGGAGAAGCCCGTGGGACTCATATATATAGGAATCGCCACCGAGGCAAAAACCGACATCATCAAGGCAGAATTTATGTCAAAAAATAACAATCGAGACAAAAATCGACAACTCGCCGCCGCCTTGGCACTTTATTGTGCATTTCACAGTCTTTAAGCCCCTCGAGGACTTTTAAGGCTTGCAAATTCAAAAGAAATATGGTAAAATTTTGGTGATTATTTTAGTATGTGGAAATTTTTCGTCATACGCAAACATAAAAAAAGTCGGCTGATCTGCGTACTGCAAAGGACGGCTTTTTAAGAATCACAAATTTTTTCCGGAAAACTCCGGATAGGGTTTGGCTTCGCCTAACGCCAACCCCAATACTAAAAAATAATATTTTTTCAGGAGATGATTTCATGTCAAGAATGGCAGGTATCCTTATGCCCATTACCTCTCTGCCCTCACCCTACGGCATTGGTACTATCGGCAAGGAAGCTTACAAGTTTGCAGACTTTCTGAAGAAATCAGGTCAGAAGGTATGGCAGATTCTTCCCGTTGGCCCCACAAGCTACGGCGACTCCCCCTATCAGTCCTTCTCAACCTATGCAGGCAATCCCTATATGATTGATCTTGATATGCTCTGCGAAGAAGGTCTTTTAAACAAGGCCGACCTCAAAAAGTTCAACTTCGGCACAAACCCCGGTTATGTTGATTACGAGCAGGTATACAACAGCCGCTTCGAAGTACTCCGTATGGCTTACGAGAACTTCAAGGCTCTCGGCAAGGATGCACCTGAGACAAAGGCTTTCTCCTCTTTCAAGAGAAAGAATTGCAAGTGGCTCAAGAACTATGCTCTCTATATGTCCGTTAAGAAGAGCTTCGATATGAAAGCCTGGACAGAGTGGGACGACGAGGCTATCCGTCTTCGTGACGAGAAGGCTGTTGCCCGCTACACAAGAAAGTTCAGTGATGACATCGGCTTCTGGAGCTTCGTTCAGTTTAAATTCTACGAGCAGTGGGAGAAGTTCCGTGCATACGTTAACTCCCTCGGCATTAAAATCTTAGGCGATATGCCTATCTATGTTGCTATGGACTCCGCTGACACCTGGGCAAACCCCGAGGTGTTCTGGCTGGACGAAAAGCGCAACCCCGTTTGCGTTGCAGGCTGTCCCCCCGATTACTTCTCCGAGACAGGTCAGCTCTGGGGCAACCCCCTCTACAATTGGGACTACCTCAAGGAGACCGGCTACAAGTGGTGGTTTGAGCGTATCAAGGCAGCAACCGCTCTCTTCGATATCACAAGAATCGACCACTTCCGCGCATTCGATACCTACTATGCTATTCCCTTCCCCGCAGAGAACGCTATCGGCGGCTCATGGAAAGAGGGTCCCGGCATTGAGTTCTTCAATCTCATGAATGAGCAGATCGAAAACGTAGAGATCGTTGCAGAGGATCTGGGCGACCTCACCCCCGGCGTAAAGCAGCTTCTTCTTGATTGCGGCTATCCCGGTATGAAGATCCTTGAGTTTGCATTTGGCTCAGGCAACGACAACGAGTATCTCCCCCACCTCTATGTTGAAAATTGTGTAGTATACACAGGCACGCATGACAACGA
>JAZSME010000012.1:0-4552 GCA_045535715.1 Ruminococcus sp.
ACCGTGGAAGTTACCATCAAGGACAACTCCATGGTTTACCGCGCTGAGTCAACAATGCTTGAAATGAATGATGCATTGGATAAGGTTGTTGACGTGCTTTCTCGTCAGCTCAGAAAGTATAAAACCAAGCTTTCAAAGAGACTCAGAGAGAATTCTCTCGATGACCTTTTAATAGAGGATACTGTTTCTGAAGAACCTTCCGAGGAAGAATCCGATGAGATTGAGATCCTTCGTAAAAAACAGATCCCCGTTAAGCCTATCTCAGTAGAGGAAGCAATTCTTCAGATGGAGATGATCGGCCACAGATTCTATATGTTCACCAATGCCGACACCGGTGAGATAAACGTTGTCTACACCAGAAACGACGGTGCATACGGACTTCTGGAGCCTGCTTTGGATGACTGATTCTTAAATAAATAGCATTACAGGCGGGACCAATACTCCCGCCTGTTTTTATGGAGTACATTATATGAGAGAACTAAAATTCTGCGTACCCTGCCTTTTCGGCACCGAGGGTCTTGTCGCCAACGAGCTCAGATTTATGGATATTGATAATGTCACCGCCGAAACCGGTAAGGTGTATTTTGAAGGCGGTTATGACTCTCTGGCAAAGGCTCTTATCAGACTCAGATGCGGAGAAAGGATACATATCGTTGTTGGCGAGTTTACGGCACTGAGCTTCGAGGAGCTTTTTCAGAATGTCTATAAGCTTCCCTTTGAGGAGTTTATTATGAAGGATGAGGCTTTTCCCGTTAAGGGTGCCTGCCTTGACTCTCAGCTTATGAGCACCGTGGATTGTCAGAAGATTATTAAGAAGGCTGTGGCAAAACGTCTCGGCGAAAAATATAATACAGAGTGGCTTTCTGAAACAGGAGCAATTCACCAGATTCAGTTTCATATTCATAAGGATAAGGTGAGTATCTTCCTTGATACCTGCGGTGACGGTCTTCATAAGCGTGGCTACCGCAAGGAGGCAAACGAAGCACCCATAAGCGAAACCCTCGCTTCGGTAATGTGCGAGCTTATGAGGGTCAGACAGAATCATTTTGTCACAGATCCTATGTGTGGAAGCGGAACCATTCTTATCGAAGCCGCTCTTAAGGCTCTCAACATTGCACCGGGAATTAAAAGAAAGTTTACGGTGGAGGATTGGGCGTGTATCGACAATAAGCTTTTCACTTTTGCGAGAGAAGAAGCCAAGAGCCTGGAGCGTCCCGATGCCGACTTTTTTGCCGTGGGAAGCGATATCGATACCTCGGCACTTGCTCTTGCAAGGCACAACGCCCATCGTGCAGGTGTTCTTGACAGAATAGAGTTTATCGAAAGAGACCTCAGGGACTTTATCCCCGAAAGAGAAAGGGGTACTGTAATTACCAATCCGCCTTACGGAGAGAGACTTCTTAACATAAAGGAAGCAGAAGCTCTTTATAAAGTTATGGGAAAGGTATTTGAGAATAAACCCATGTGGAGCTACGGAATAATAACTCCTGATGACGACTTTGAAAAATGCTTCGGAAGAAGAGCCGACAAAAGAAGAAAGCTCTACAACGGAATGCTCAAGTGTCAGATGTATATGTATTTTAAATAAACTCTGATTTTACGGAGGGATTAAGATGAAAAAGTCCGGATTTGCATTAAAGTCAATACTTTCTGCGATTCTTATCATTCTTATTGTTCTGAGCCTGGCTGCGTGTGCCGGTAAAAACACCGAGGAAGCAAAGGACGCACCTATCGTTGAAACAGAGGCTCCTGTGTCCTACGATTATACCGTTGCAGTCCTTGAAAGTGCTTCGGAAGAGGACAGAGAAGCTGTATTTGTCGGATTCTGCTCAGCCCTTGAGGCGTCAGGGTATAAAGACGGAGAGAATATACTCATCCTCAGAAGCACTCCTGATGAAACGGATGCTCTTGAGACCTACGCAAAGTCTTATGTTGAAAAGGATGTTGATGTAATACTTGCAGTAGGCGAAGATGCCGCCAAAGCTGCGGCTTCTGTAACCGACACCGTTCCCGTAATCTTCGCTTGCGTTGAAGATCCCATTGAAGCAGAACTTCTTTCGTCCTGCGAGGTTCCCGATAAAAACATAACCGGAGTTTCAGACTTTGTCCCTGTTTACCATCAGATGGAGTTCATCAGGAAAACTCTCCCCAAAACAAAGAACATATCTGTTCTTTATTGTGAAACAGACCCCACTTCGATTCTCATAGCCTCCCTTGTTCAGGAAGAGTCAAAGGATTTTGCCTTTAATTGTCAGGTGTTTACCGCCACAACGGAGAGAGATCTCACCACCTCTCTTACCAAGTCTCTTGATGATGCAGATCTTCTTTACCTTCCCGAAGATACCCTGACAGAGGCTATGTTCACTAAGATCTTAAAAGCCGCTACGGATAAAAAGGTTCCCATTGCTTCTTCAGGTGAGCTTCTTGTTTCGAAGGGCGCTTTCCTTACAGTGATCCCTGATTACAAAGAGCTGGGATATACAGCGGGTGAAATGGTCCTTGCACTTTTGAAGGGACTCAAGACAGTAGGGGAAATGCCTGTCATTTATCCTGAGGAGTGCATCAGTCTCGTGAACAGAACTGCTGCAAAATCTCTTGGAATCGATATCACGGGTATCAAACCCAGCAAAACTCTTGTCATAACAAAAACGGAGTGATTATGTGAACAAAGTATTGTTTCGTTCACACAAAATTTTCACTCACTTACAAAATACACTTGATTTTTTACAGAATATGGTATAGAATATAATTAGCACTCGGAGATGCAGAGTGCTAATTTTTCTGAAATCAATTCTTTAAGGAGGATTTAATATGACTATCAAACCCTTACACGATAAAGTTGTACTAAAGCTCGAGGAAGCTGTAGAGACCACAAAGAGCGGTATCGTTCTTTCCGCACCTGCACAGGAGAAGCCCCAGTTTGCAAACGTTGTGGCAGTAGGCCCCGGCGGCAAAATTGACGGCGAAGAGGTTACAATGTACGTAAAAGTTGGCGACAAGGTAATCACAAGCAAATATTCAGGCACAGAGGTTAAGCTTGACGGAGAAGACTATATTATCGTTCGTCAGAGCGACATTCTCGCAGTTATTGAATAATAATTCGGAGGTATATTATGGCTAAACAGATTGCATACGGCGAAGACGCCAGAAAAGCACTTAAAAGCGGTATCGATCAGCTTGCAGATACCGTAAAGATCACCCTTGGTCCCAAGGGCAGAAACGTTGTTCTTGACAAAAAGTACGGCGCACCCCTCATCACAAATGACGGTGTTACAATCGCAAAGGAGATTGAGCTTGAGGATGCATTCGAGAATATGGGCGCACAGCTCGTCAAGGAAGTATCCATCAAGACAAACGATGCAGCAGGTGACGGTACAACAACCGCAACCCTTCTTGCACAGGCACTTATCCGCGAGGGTATGAAGAATGTTACAGCAGGCGCTAACCCCATGATTCTTAAAAAGGGTATCGACAAGGCTGTAAAGGCTGCAACCGACGCAATTATTGCAAACAGCGTTCAGGTCAAGGGCTCTGATGATATCGCAAGAGTTGCTACAATTTCTTCAGGCAACGAGGAAATCGGTAAGCTCATTGCTGAGGCAATGGAGAAGATTACTCAGGATGGCGTTATCACCATCGAGGAGTCCAAGACAGCAGAGACATACAGCGAGGTTGTTCGCGGTATGATGTTCGATCGCGGATATATCGCACCCTATATGGTTACAGATACAGACAAGATGGAAGCGATTCTTGATGATCCCCTCATTCTTATCACAGACAAGAAGATTTCCAACACTCAGGAGATTCTCCCTCTTCTCGAGCAGATCGTTCAGTCCGGCAGAAAGCTTCTGATCATTGCAGAGGATGTTGAGGGCGAAGCACTTACAACTCTGGTTCTCAATAAGCTCAGAGGTACATTTACCTGTGTTGCTGTCAAGGCTCCCGGCTTTGGCGACAGACGTAAGGAGATGCTTCAGGATATCGCAACTCTCACAGGCGGTACCGTAGTTACATCCGACCTCGGACTTGAACTCAAGGATACAACTCTTGATATGCTCGGTCGTGCACATCAGGTCAAGATTGACAAGGAAACAACTGTTATCGTTGACGGCGCAGGCGACAGCGAAGCTGTAAAGGCTCGTGTTGCACAGATTCGTCAGCTGATTGAGACAACTACCTCTGATTTCGACAGAGAGAAGCTTCAGGAACGTCTTGCAAAGCTTGCAGGCGGTGTCGCAGTAATCAAGGTTGGCGCAGCTACCGAAATCGAGATGAAGGAAAGAAAGCTTCGTGTTGAGGATGCTCTTGCTGCTACAAAGGCTGCAGTAGAAGAAGGCATCGTTGCAGGAGGCGGTATTGCCCTTGTCAATGCTATCCCTGCAGTTGAAGCTATTGTGCAGAGCGCAGAGGGCGACGAGAAGACAGGTATGCAGATCGTGCTTACCGTTCTTGAGGAGCCTGTGCGTCAGATTGCTGCAAATGCAGGTCTTGAGGGCTCCGTTATCGTTCAAAACATCAAGCGTGAGTACAAGGTGGGCTACGGCTTCGATGC
>JAZSME010000078.1:0-3503 GCA_045535715.1 Ruminococcus sp.
TAGCACCTGCCTCGTGAGCACTTACGTGACCTGTAACAGCAGACACAACGCCTTCATAGGACTTGAGCATAGAGCTGATTACCAGCTGATTTGTCTGGGTGCCGCCTGAGATGAACCTGACCTGAGCATCCTCAAGTCCGATTGCCTTGCGGATCTTTTCCTGCGCGCTTTCTGTTATTACATCGGTGCCGTAGCCTGACAAGGGAGTGTACTGAGTCTCAGTAAATCTTCTGAGAATTTCATCGCAGGTACCCTCCTGATAGTCGCTTTTAAACCAAATTTTCTCCATTTATATCACACTTTCCCATTGTAATTTTCAGTATAAGCTCATTATACACAATCAAAAGAAAGAAATCAACAGTGTTCTTTCAAAGCAAAACACGGACTGTATTTCTACAGCCCGTGTTTTTATATGTACGGAGTCAAATTATGAAAATAATCAGTTTAGTCTGGTCAGATACTGGCAGTAAACGTAGATATTCTGAATCTTCTTAGCCTCTACCCCGTCGTCAGCCTGAATAATGGGCTGGGTCTCTGAGGGGGTAACGTAGAGCTTGAATACAATTGCATCCTGACCGGGACGCATATTACGGATGCGCTTGTACTCAAAGTTTCTCTTAGCCGCACCCAAATGGTCGAAGATAATGGTCTCGATATCCTGATTGCTGAAGCAACGAAGAATATCTGTTTCATCGTAGATATCCACCAGATGCTTTGCTTCCTCAAAGGAAAGGTTGGAGCATTTGAACTCACCCTCATTTAAAACGGACATCATTGAGCTGTTGTCAAGAAGCAGCAGGGGTAAATCTTTGTGACTGAACATAAATACAAGCCTCCTTAAATTAAATATATGTATTTCTGACTTGATTTTATGATAACTGATTTTGCATAATTTGTCAACAGTTCTTGCAAAATTTTTTATTACTTTTGTAATTTTGTTATATTTTTGCAAGATTTCGTGTAGTCATCCTGCATTTTAGAGTTGCTTTTCACTCTCTGCAAGACAAAAAAGTTATGTTAATCAAAAACCGGAAGCAAATAAAACTCTTACTCTGAGGTGTTTTCAAGCTTTATCCCGGGCAACTCCCGGCGGCAGTGAGCCCCAAAGGAAACAGAGAGCGGAAGTTTCATAATAAGCATAAGTGTATCTGTAATTACATTCTCACCTATCCTACGGAAGAGTAGCACATATACACGTCTCTTGCAAAAAGAAAGTATTACCCGAAAAAGAAAAACAGCAACCTAAAAAAGTTGCTGTCTTTTAAATCATATATTCCCGATATTTCTCAAAATCTCCCTGACACAGAAACTTAGGCGGAATCTCCTCAGTAATCCACATCCAGAAATAATCGGAGTTCTGATAGAACCGATATTTTTCACTAAGCATCTTCTCCGCATCCACGCACAAAAGCACCGGATCCTTTTTCTCATTGAAGAAATGCCTGAGATACTTTACCGAATCCGTAAGGAAAACTATGCCCGTCTTTGGGTTTTTGAGCCCGGATTTCATAATTTCTTCAAAATTCTCTTTTGAGGTTACGTGAAAGAGATATTTGGGCACATTCTCAGACTCGTCGTAACTCATCAGGTGATAGTTCTTTCCGAAATGAAAATAGCATTTGAGATTAAGCCTGTATATCTTTTTGAAAACCCTGTCCTCGGGATTTTCCCCGATTTGCTTTTTTGTCTTTTTAAGCGCCTGCCACAAACTTCCTTTCGGCAATCTGCAGCTGATAAACTTCTTTATTTTTCCCATTTTATCATTCCCTCAAAAGGCTTTTCAGAATCTTTTTCAGGCTCTCTTTCCCTTCCCGGATAACAAATAATAAACATAGTAGTAACCTACGATGTAAGCGAAGAAAAGCAGCACCACAAGAAGAGGATAAAGCACCGCATTACCGCTTACAAGATTATAAACGATTTCATAAGGAGTTCCGTCCGGACGCTCGAGGAACATATAGTTGTAGTCGATTATCTTATTGACAACGTAGGCAGAAACACAAAAGCCCGTGAGGATTCCCATGGTAATGGGGATGTTTTTCTTCTTCATACTTGCCATACCCGAAATCAGGACATAAAGGGAGACAAAACCTGAGATGGAGTGAGTGATTCCCGAAATCACGTTGTCCATGGAGAAAACAGGATAGCAGGCATAGTTCTGCCCTGCAAAATATGTACCGAAAATGGCACCCAGTATTCCGAAAATGGTCACAAAATCAAGGGAGGCTTCCTTTATTCTTCCCTTTGAAAAAGCCGCCAGAGGAATGGTAATTAGCTGGATACTGCACAGAAACAGAGGAAGCTCCGTAGTCCAGCCCATAGGGTCCTTGCCCCTGATGCACATCATAGTAATCTTGATAATCTCAAAGGTATCAATGAGGATGGCAGATATCACCAGAGCGCGGTTTTTCTCTTTATCGCTTTTTCCTTTATTCCGAAGCCCGAGCGCCACGGCAAAAGCAATCATCAAAAGCATGAGAGATGACACAAAAACGAGATGCTCGAGAGAAAAATACCCCTCAGGCTCACGGGTGTACCCGCCGAAGCCGAAGAATTCCTTTATCATATTCATAAATGACCGCCCGAAAAGCCCTTGCTTTTCAGACTAATGCACCCCTCTTTCTCAGTATTCTTTTTTCATTATACTAAGAAAAAGTGTTCTTTTCAACGCATTTTGAAAATATATGTCGGAATATGTCAACATTTTCAAAAAAAAGACCTACAAATTTGCAGGTCTCTTTCGTCATTTTTTAATCTTGATTCCCCTTGACTTCAGAAAAGGAACAAACTCTTCAAATGTACCCTTTTTAAAAGAATCCTTTCTTAGAACGTAAAGAAGATTCGCCTGTGATCTGAGAAGTATCAGATTCTTTGTGAGGAACACGCTCTTCACCGCAGTGTACATAAGCTTACTTTTGGTACCGTCGGAAGTGCCGTATTCAATATAATCCTCTGTGACGAAAGCTACGATCTCCGGATCCTTTGCAAAGCACTCAAGGTCACGCTTGTGAGAAAGGCTCACCATCCGGAAATAACAGAAAATCTGAAAAGCATACACAAACACAATAAGACCGATTATTAAAAAATCCAAGTCCCCGGTCATAACACCCGAAACAATCTGCAGAACAAGGCAGACTGCAAAAAATATATGAAAGAATACCGCCCCTCTTCTCAAAAAGAAATGATGGGCATACATCTCCTTTGCAAGGTCTTTGGTTCTCACAAAGCTGTTTTCAAATAATATTTCCATAATAATCCGCTCCTTGAAATTACTTTAGCACAAAAGAGTTAATAAATCAATGAGAAGTCTGTTCAGAACACCTGAATGAGTGATGAGATACAAAGGCGGCGAGCCGCCTTTGATGATATACACGCTAACGCGTGATGATATGCCACCTCTTTCGCAATGGATAAAAAAACAAAGGACTTCTTCCGAAGTCCTTTGTTTTTTTGTCATTCGCGTCCGAAAAAGAATTGGTTGAAAACCAAGGATTTTCTCTATT
>JAZSME010000136.1:0-3972 GCA_045535715.1 Ruminococcus sp.
AGGTCTTCTTGTTACTTACGAAGGCATCGACGTTGCTGACGACACAAAGCTCAGAAAAGAGCTTCGTGAAGCAGGTGTACAGTACACAGTTGTTAAGAACACATTCCTTACCAGAGCTTTTGAGAACACAGAGCTTACTGACCTCAACCAGTATCTGGAAGGCACAACTGCTTTCGCTACATCTGATGATGACTACGTAGCAGCTGCAAGAATTCTTTGCGGTTTTGCTGACAAGTCCAAGAAAGGCTTCGCTGTAAAAGGCGGCTACATGGACGGCGAGGTTATCTCTATGGATAAGATTCAGGAGCTTGCTAAGCTTCCCTCCAGAGAGGTTCTCCTTGCAAACGTACTCGGTGCATTCCAGGCACCCATCGCATCCTTCGCACGTGCTATTCAGGCCGTTGTTGACAAGGGTGGCGTAGAAGCTTGCGCTCCCGCTGAGGAGGCAGCTCCCGCAGAAGCTCCTGCAGAGGAAGCTCCCGCAACAGAGGCAGCAGAATAATCTCTGCCACATACTAAATTAAAAAATTACTAAATTATTATTGGAGGTTACTAAAATGTCTGAGAAGATTACTTCTATCATTGAAACACTTAAGGGCCTCACAGTTCTCGAGCTTTCTGAGCTCGTACACGCTGTTGAGGATGAGTTCGGCGTATCCGCTGCTGCTGCAGTTGCAGTTGCAGGTCCCGCTACTGCAGCTGCTGCAGAGGAAGAGAAGACTGAGTTCGACGTAGTTCTCAAGTCTGCTGGTGCAAACAAGATCGCTGTTATCAAGGCAGTTCGTGAGGCAACAGGTCTCGGTCTTAAGGAAGCTAAGGAAGTTGTTGACAACGCTCCCAAGGCTCTCAAAGAGGGTATCTCTAAGGATGACGCTGAGGCTCTCAAGGCTAAGCTCGAAGAGGCTGGCGCAGAGGTTGAGCTTAAGTAATTTAGGCTCCCTAACACCTAACGTTAAAGTAAAACCGCATGGATTATCCATGCGGTTTTTTCTTTGTGCCGGAGAAAGCGATTTGCTGTTTTAAATGAAGCACATAAAATGCCTCCCCATGTGATTTATAAGGGGAGGCATTGTATTTTATTTTTTCTTTGCATTATCAAGGAAGAATCCGCGCTTTATGAGGAAAGTCCCTAAAGCGGAGAGAAGGGTTACAGAAAGACCTGTGAGAAAAAGGAATAAACAGGGGTCAGATACTCCCTTGAATATCTTTGCCGAAATACTGATAGTTTTAAAGGGAACATAGTGCAGAAGCATAAGATATAGAGAGTTTTTGCCGCAAAGCTCAAGGGGTAAGGAGAACTTCTTCGGTATTGCGTAGGCAAGAAGAAGTACCGAGAGCGAGCCCAGCACCGAGGTTATGAGTAAGACGAAGTAGTGATTTGTGGTGAAGAGATGGATGTTTGTCACAAGGTTGGTGTAGCGCACGATAAAGAAAACTGCCACCAGCAGAATTGTGCCAAGCAAAAAGGAGGGAAGCTTTTTTAGTTTCCTGAGAATATCTGCTTTGCAGAAAAGGTATCCCAGAAGAAGCATGGGCATACACATGAAAAATCTTCCTGTTGATACAAAGAGATAGTAAAGGGGCGTACCTATTGACTTTTCGCTCAGGGAACAGGAGCCTTTGACGACATAAAGCAGATATCCCACCGCAACAAAGGAGAGGGCGATTATGCCGAGGATAATGCAATGAGTACGCTCTTTTGCTCTTTGAGTGAGTCTTCTGAGGATAGTGAACATAATTTCACAGAACCCAAGGGTCGCTAGGAACCATATAGGAGCGATACCTCTGGTGGTAAATACCGCATAGAGCCTCTCCGTACTCAGGAGATTTCCGCCGATAAAAAGATAGATGAAGCTCCAGATAAAATAGGGGAGAAACAGCCTTTTGAGCGTTTTCTTCAAAGAGTCTATGAGAGGAGAACTCTCGGTACTGTGGCGCCTGAGTCCTTGACAGTAGCCTGAAATGAAGAAAAACAAAGGCATATGAAAGGAGTAACAGAAGTTTGAGATAAAGTTAAGCTCCGTTATTTTGCAAAGAATTATGACGTGACAGAAGAGGACAGACAAAATGCCTATACCTCTGGCGGTGTCTATGTAGGATTCTCGTCTCACAGCCCTGCTCCTTTCCTTTTGATGATGCCATTATATCACATACTTTCCGCAGGCGCAAGAAACAAAGAAAGGGGGATAAGTCCCCGTCAAGATTTAAAATGAGAGAGGAATAAGGGCGGTGAGCTCTTAGGGGTCTGAAACCTCATCTTGACATAATATCACAGTAATAATATAATGTATATGTATTTGCATTTTAGAGGTGTATTATGAAAATAACTGTTATCGGTGCCGGAAATATCGGCACTCAGTTTGCGTGTAGCTTCGCTGCAAAAGGCTATGAAGTTGCCCTTTTTGCATCGAATCCCAATAGAATTTCAAAGACTCTTCGAATGGAGAATGAGATGGGAGAAACCATCTCTGAGGCAGAAGTAAGCCTTGTGACCAATGATATCGGGGAAGCTGTCAGGGGCGCTTCCTATATCTTCGTTACCCATCCTGCATTTATGCTCAAAGCCACAGCCGAAATGCTCTATGATCACGTTGAGGAGGGTGCAGGAATCTGCGTCATCCCCGGCACCGGCGGAGCGGAGTTTTTCTTCAAAAAGCTGGTGGACAAGGGTGTTTCGCTTTTCGGACTTCAGAGAGTTCCCTCGGTGGCTCGTCTTACTGAGTACGGCAAAACCGTCTGCGTAGCAGGATACAGAGACAAGCTTGACCTTGCAGGAATTCCCACATCAGCAGTGGCACCCCTTAAGGAGATCCTCTCTGAGGTTTTCAATATGCCCTGCAATATGCTTCCCAATTACCTCTGCGTAACCCTCACTCCCTCAAATCCCATTCTTCACACAACACGTCTGCGCACCCTGTTTTCCGACTACAAAGAGGGCGTTATCTACGAGAAAAACACTCTCTTCTATGAGGAGTGGGCAGATGCATCCTCACAGCTTCTCTTTAAGTGTGATGAGGAGTTACAGCAGGTTTGCAGGAGCTTGTCCGAGCTTGAGCTTCAGGACGTCCGTTCTCTGAAGCTTCACTATGAAAGCGACACCCCCGAGAAGCTTACAAAGAAGATCAGAAGCATCAGAAGTCTTCAGGGACTCACCTCTCCAATGCTTGAGAAGGACGGTGGCTTCATTCCCGATTTCGGCTCAAGATACTTCACCGCAGACTTCCCCTACGGCCTTGCAATCCTCAAGGAAATTGCAGACGTAGCAGGAGTTCCTGTGCCCAATATGCAGGAAACCCTCAGCTGGTACGAGAACATAACAGGAAATGTCTCCGATTTCAGACTTTCCGATTACGGTATCGGCACAAAAGAGGATCTTTACGAATTCTATCTCAGATAAAAAATGCCGACGAGGTCAAAGGACTTCGTCGGCTTTTGTTTTTGATGGTGTTCTGATGAGAGAAACCAAAATTGAAAGGGTTACTCCTCCATCTGCTTTCCGAGGAATGCAGCAGCTGACTGAGCCAGCTTTATCTCTGTGTCAGAGGGGACCTTGAGGGAGTCACTCTTGAGCATCACCACAGCGCCCGTCACATCTCCGGCGGCAAGGATTGGATAAACCACGCAGGCGTCAACCTCCAACCCTTCAACGGGGCACAGGGGAGACACATCATTCTGATGATAGGTGTAACTGCGACGATTCTCCATATAGCCCTCGAGGGCCTGAGAAACCCGTCTCTCAAGGAACTCACGCTTCGAAACTCCAGCCACAGCAATAACGTGGTCTCTGTCGCAGATGAGGGTAGGCAGAGTGCTGATTCTTGAGAGTACGTCCGCATACTGCGACGCAAAAGCGGAAAGCTCCCCAACGGGAGAGTATTTCTTAAAAATAACCTCTCCGTCTGTGGCGGTGTAGATCTCCAGCGGATCCCCCTCACGAATGCGCAAAGTGCGTCTGATTTCTTTGGGAATAAC
>JAZSME010000116.1:0-2914 GCA_045535715.1 Ruminococcus sp.
CGTTGTCGGTGGTACACATTACCGAAAGGCGGCGCGCGCTTTCCTCTGATTTATTGTCGGAAACAAGTATACAGTATGAGCTGTACTTTCCTCTGCCCACTCTGCCTCTAAGCTGATGAAGCTGAGAAAGTCCGAATCTCTCGGCGTTTTCAATCATCATAACGGTAGCGCAGGGAACGTCAACACCAACCTCGATAACTGTGGTTGCGACAAGCAGCTTTTTCTCGCCTTTGGAAAACTCACGCATTGTTTTTTCTTTTTCAGAATATTTCATTTTTCCGTGGATAATACCTACGGGATAATCAGAAAATTCTGTGAGCATAAGCTCAGCGGCATACTCCTCAGCGGAAGCCAGGTCAGAATCCTCATCTTCACTTACAAGAGGGCAGACAATATACGCCTGATTTTCCTTGTTCATCTCCTCTTTTATGAAGTTGAGCGCTCTGTGTCGGACACTTGAGGTAATAAACATAGTCTTTACGGGAGTTCTTCCGGGAGGGAGCTCATCAATTACGGAGATGTCAAGGTCGCCGTAAATAATCAGAGCAAGAGTTCTCGGAATGGGAGTGGCACTCATTACAAGAAGATGTGGAGAATTGCCCTTTGAAAGAAGCTTAGAACGCTGGGAAACTCCAAAACGATGCTGTTCATCCGCAACAACAAGTGCTAAGTTTTTGAACAATGTATCTTCTGTGAGGAGGGCGTGTGTACCCACAACAACAGAGATTTCTCCTGAGATAAGCTTTGCTCTCATATCCTTTTTCTTTGAAGGAGTGAGAGAGCCTGTGAGAAGTCCGACTGTGACTCCGGTTCCCTCAAATAATTTTGAAAGGGACATGAAATGCTGTTCGGCGAGAATTTCGGTAGGAGCCATAAAAGCCGCCTGATATCCGCATTTTGCAACATTGTAGCAAGCGGCGGCGGCAACCACCGTCTTACCTGAGCCTACGTCTCCCTGAACCAGACGGTTCATAGGACTGAGCCCGCTCTTCATATCCCTTGCAATATCCCCCATCACTCTTTTCTGAGCGCCTGTGGGTGCAAAGGAAAGCAGTTCAGTAAACTCCTCAGTATAGTCATTTTTGATACATATACCCTTTTCCTTTGAGTTGCCGCTTTTGAGGGCTCTGATACCCAGATTCAGCACAAGCAATTCCTCAACGGTGTGACGTCTCAGTGCCTTTTCATAACTATCTCTGTCCCGGGGTCTGTGGATGTTAACGATAGCCTCGCGAAGCCCCATGAGACCATATTTTTTTCGGATAAACTCAGGAATCGGGTCGGAGATTTTCTCTGGCAGAAGGGAAAGTGCCTGCTGCACCGCCCTTTCAACAGTTTTGTTGTTTAGTCCGGCTGTCAGTGCGTATACGGGGTGAAGCTCTGTCTCTGAGGATGAGGCAGGTGAAAACTCAGGGGACACCATCTGGAGACCATTGAAGTCCCTTGTGATTTTACCGTAAAAGAGATACTCCGTATCATATTTAAGCATTGAAGATATGTACTTGTTATTGAAGAAAACCACTCTCATAACGCTCACTTCGTCAGAGACCTCTACCTGAGTTAGAAATCTTCCTCCGGGAAGTCTTGTCTCACGGATTCTCGAGGAGAGTTTTCCCTTTACGCAGCATATCTCGGGAGGAGCAACGTCACAGATCCTCTTGGGATTGCTCCAATCCTTGTAATCTCTGGGATAATGGCAAAGCAAGGCTCCGACGCTGTTGATTCCAAGCTTCAGAAAAAGCTTTTCACGTGCAGCGCCTATTCCCTTGAGACTGCTTATAGGTTGTTCAAAGAGAGAAGCCATATCAGTACCTTATCCTCCGTTAAGATTACTATACAAAAAAGGCGGACATTACGTCCGCCTTCGGTTATTTGCTTTATTCTGCGGACTCTACACCGAGAATATAGTAGTAGATAGGCTGTCCGCCCTCTACCATATTGATTTCAACATCGTCACCGTACTTCTCGGTAAGCTGATTGAATAACTCGTCAGCCTTCTCCTGAGTAGTACCCTCACCGTAGATAAGAGTGAGGAATGTTGTGTTCTTGTTGATCATATTCTTTGCAAGCTTAAGAAGAGTCTTCTCAGGTGTCTTCTCGGAAACTGTGAGCTTGCCGTTCTCAAGACCGATGATGTCGCCTTCCTTGATCTTCTTTGTGCCGAACTCTGAGTCACGTGCAGCGAAGGTTACCTGAGCTGTGTCAACATGCTTGAAGGCTTCCTTCATATTGCTCTTGTTGATGATGGGACCCTCTGTGGGATCGTATGCAAGAAGAGCACAGATACCCTGAGGAATTGTCTTGGTACGGAGGATAAAAACCTCTCTGTCCTCAACGATCTTCTGGGTCTGCTCTGCAGCCATGATGATGTTCTTATTATTGGGGAGAATGAAAACAGTCTTTGCAGGAGTTGCCATAACTGCTTCATATATATCGTCTGTGCTGGGGTTCATGCTCTGACCGCCTGAAACAACGTGACTGCAGCCAAGGTCAGTGAAAAGGCTTACGAGACCCTCACCGGATGCAACTGCAACAAAGCCGATTTCCTCGGTAGGCTCCTGAGGCGTGAGCTTTACCTTCTTAGCCTTGCGCTTGTCGTTGTCAGCCTTAGCCTGCTCATGCTGCTGACGCATATTCTCAACCTTTACGGTGAGGAGCTGACCGAACTCGAGACCCTTCTGCATTGCGTTACCGGGATTCTCTGTGTGAACGTGAACCTTGATGATCTCCTCATCGTCAACAACAACTACGCAGTCGCCGATGGTCTCAAGGTAAGCGCGGAGCTCAAGAGGATCAGTTGCGATCTCTTTGTCTCTGCCAACGATAAACTCTGTACAATATGTGAAGTTGATAACCTCGACAAACTCAGCTGCAGCGCTGCGGAATGCGTCCTCCGCAGCCTCTGAAGAAGCCT
>JAZSME010000077.1:0-9124 GCA_045535715.1 Ruminococcus sp.
GGGTTTAAGAGCAGAACGGAATATGATGCCAAAAGTGCACGTTCCTATGATGATGAACGTCGCAGGATGGAAAGCTGGCTCGGTGACCACATGAGCTTTGTACGCACTCCCGAAGGCAAGAATGTGTTCATCTCCATCGACAGCCGTGTTTCCACACACAATCCCTTTTACAAGGCACTCAAATCAAAAAGCTTTACTGACGGAGATATCACTCTTCACTTTATTATTTTTGATATTCTCCACTCCCCTGAGGTAATCTTATCCCTTCCTGAAATACTTGAGAAGATTGATGAATACCTGAGCGATTTTGAAAGCCCTATGTCATTTGATGATTCCACAGTTCGCAAGAAGCTTAAGGAGTACATAGCCCAGGGCATCATCGTATCTCAGAAGGAAGGCAGAAAACTCTTATATCGTCGTGCAGAAAATCTCGATTTACCCGATATTACGGATGCTCTTAATTTCTTCTCAGAGGTTGCTCCCTGTGGTGTAATCGGCTCTTTCCTCCTCGATAAGCAAGAGAGGAGCAGCGATAACTTCTCATTCAAGCATCACTATATCACATCGGCCATAGACAGCGATGTACTGGCAACTATCTTCAAAGCAATGAGGGAGAAAAGCGTTATCTCAGTTGATAACCTGAGCCGAAAGAAAGACAGTCCGAAGCGAAACAGAATCATCCCTCTGAGAATTCTCATAAGTGTTCAGAACGGAAGACAGCATCTTATTGCATATCAACCTGATTTCAACACAATCAAGTCATTCAGGGTAGATTATCTCTCAAATGTAAAAATTGAAGAGCCTACTCCCCGCTTCGACGAGCTCAGAGCAGAGCTTGATATTATGAAACCAAAGATGTGGGGCGTTTCGACCAGCCGCAGGCGATATAATCTTGATCAGACCGAGCATGTGGATTTTACGGTTAAAGTCAATGAAAAAGAGGATTACATCGTCCGCCGTCTGGAAAGAGAAAAGCGTGTTGGCCGTATCGAGAAAATAGACGATAGTACCTATCGTTTCACTGCTGATATTTACGACACCAATGAGATAATTCCCTGGATCCGTACATTTATCTGCAGAATCACAGAGCTCAATTTCTCAAACAAGACTCTCGAAAAGCAATTCAAAAAGGATCTCAGAGCTATGTATCAGATGTATGACATTGAGGAGGTGGAGAAATGATCTTCAATGAAATCTACTCTGCCTACTACAACACTGTAGCAAAAATCATCAACGCAGTTCTTGAGGGTAACAAAGATGAAAAACATCTGAGTAAAATTATATCCGAAAATGCTTTCGGCGAGAGTGTTCTGACCATTCTTCCCTCACTCAAGGGAGAAAAGTGGCAGCTTGTCCACTCTGATCTGACAACACCGCTGAGGCACAGGCCCACCATGCCTCTTACCCTGACACAGAAGCAATGGCTCAAGGCTATATCCCTTGACCCGAGAATCAGACTTTTCGATATTGAATTTCCAAATCTCAATGACGTAGAGCCTCTCTTCACCAAGGACGATTACTATATCTATGATAAATACTGTGATGGAGATCCTTATGAAGATGAAAAATACATAAAGAATTTCAGAACCATACTCTTCGCTATCAAAAACGGTCAGAATCTGAGAATAGAGATGCAGGGACGTCGAGGTAATACAGTCTATACAAGATGTGTTCCTGAAGCTTTGGAATATTCCGAAAAGGATGATAAGTTCAGGCTTATCACAAGCGGATGCAGATTTGTAAGCACAATCAACATTGCCAGAATCACCAAATGCAGACTTTATAACGGTGAGACTGTTATAGACTCGACGATGTCCGCCCCTTCTTATGAATGGATTACCCTCAGGGTCAAGGAGGAAAGGAACACTCTGGAAAGATGCCTTATGCACTTTGCTCACTTTGAAAAGAGAGCAGAAAAAACAGACGGACATTATCTACTGCACATTAAATTTCTGAAGGATGATGAAGCAGAGATGGTGATTCGTGTACTTTCCTTCGGTCCAACCATCGAGGTTATTGAAAGCGAAAACTTCAGAAATCTTATTAAAAACAAGCTGAAAAGCCAAAAAAGCTGTGAACTTTTATGAGTTCGCAGCTTTTTTTCCGTGATTATGGAAGAATTTGGAGCTACAATGTAGTCACAAAAGACGCACACAGCAACCAGTTCGGTCTTGGTAATTATAACCTCTTCCCAAAAAGATGCGTCTTGAGACGGCACACAACATAGCGGAGCAAGTCGGAAGCTTGTGTTCTTCTGTGGTATGACGTGCTGAATATTAAAGATGCGATCAGCAATAAACCCTTGTCAAGTATTTTATGACTACGGATTGTGTTATCAATCTGAAATTCACGGCGCATCTTGTAAAGGTGCTGGCAGCCACGAAGTTACTGAATAGGCTAGGATTTTATCTGAACCTTATCAAAACACAAAGCACCTTGTTCATAAAAGACACCTACAGCAATAAATTGGTATGATCGTTAACGTAAGACTCTTATTTAGGAGTCACGTCTTGAAGATCGGGTTCGATTCCCACGGTGTCTTGTAACTTTAAAAATACGTTTCCTAACGGCTATTGCAGCATGGTAAGGAAACTGTATAAAAAACAAAGACGCTTACAGCAACACTAAGGGTGCATTTGCTCAACGGCGAGCACTTGCTTTGTAGGCAAGGGATTGCAGGGTTCGAATCCCTGTATGCATATAAACAGCGTCTTGTAAAGTGACATCTGCCGATGCATTTAGCCTAAGGCAGGCACCTGAAATTACAGGAGTTGCACGGAGTCCGATTCTCCGTATGCAGAAGTGGGTGTCACTCAGAGTGTACGGCGGTAGTTCAGTTGGTAGAACAGGAGATTATATCTCTCAATGTCGTGGGTTCGATTCCTGCTCGCCGTGCATTCTGTTATCCCTCTGTAAAATTAAAGGTGCTTACAGCATTATTCATTCCTCCACCGAGGTGCAATCCTCTCAAAAAACTATGGCAGACAAGGAAACCTACCGAGCACCTTGATATTTGACCTGTACTCGACGGCCGGGTAACTGACGGAGCAATCCCGTCCTGGTCTCCCCCAAAAGCACGCACAGCAATAGTTCAGGGTGCCGAATGCCCGTCCCCGGGATATGCTTCCCGAACGGAAACCGTACTTTGTATATTTTAGTTTATTTATGAGAAAAGGAGTGAGTTTCATGATAGAATATCTGAAGCAAGAATCAAATAAGACTTATACCGAAAACGGAGCGACAACTCATAAGACAACTCTGTCAGATTGTCTTGATCTGTTTGCAACCATCGGTGCTATTCGTCGTGCAAGCGATGAAGAAATCACAGCTCGCTTTATGCGTGCATTTACAGAAGACAAAGATATCGCCATGAAACTTCTGTTTTTTGCTCGTGATATCCGCGGCGGTCTCGGTGAACGCAGGGTTTTCCGCACAAGCCTTCGCTGGCTTGCCAATAACAATGCCGAAGCGGTTCGCAAGAATCTTATTTACATAGCAGAGTATGGTCGCTTTGACGACCTTCTGGTGCTGTTCGGCACTCCCCTTGAAAAAGAGATGCTTAATCTTATCCGAGAGCAGCTCAACAAGGATTTGAAGGCTATGGAAAACGGTGGGGAAATATCTTTGCTTTGCAAGTGGTTACCTTCTGTTAACGCCTCTAATCAGGACACAATCAGAACAGCAAAGAAAATAGCACACTTTCTCAAGATGGACGATAAGACTTACCGAAAGATGTTAAGTCAGATGCGAGCTTATATTCGTATAATCGAGAACAATCTTCGTGAGAAGGACTACACTTTCGATTATGAAAAGCAGACCTCCAAAGCTCTGTTTAAGTATCGCAAAGCATTTATGCGTAACGATAATGAGCGCTATAATCTGTTTCTTAATAAGGTCTCTACAGGTGAAGCTTCTCTTAACGCTTCAACCCTCGCCCCCTACGAGCTTGTAGAGCCTTACATCAACACAGACTGGTACTATGGTAACAACTCCTTTATGAAGAGAATAACCGAGGAAGAAAAGAAGAGCCTTAATGCCACATGGGAAGCACTTCCCGACTTTGGAACAGCAGCAAATGTACTGCCTATCATCGACACCTCGGGTTCGATGTATTGGGCGGCAAAGCCTATTCCTGCCGCAGTCGCATTATCTCTCGGCATTTACTTTGCAGAGCATAATACGGGTGTTTTCAGAAATCATTTCATTGAGTTTTCAAGTAAGCCTCAGCTTATTGAAATCAAGGGAGAAACTTTTGCCGATAAGCTTCAGTACATCTGCTCCTTCAACGAGGTTGCAGATACAAATCTTGAGGCTGTATTTGATCTGGTTCTCAGTGCCGCTGTTAATAACAACGTGCCTCAGTCAGAACTTCCCGAAAAGCTGATTATCGTCTCTGACATGGAGTTTAACGAGTGCATTGATAACGCAGATGAAACGAACTTCAATAATGCCAAGAGAAAATTTGAAGTAGCAGGATACAAACTTCCCGAGGTTATCTTCTGGAATGTTGCGAGCAGAAACAGACAGCAGCCGGTCAAGAAAAACGAGCAGGGTGTTGCTCTTGTATCGGGATGCACACCTGTGCTTTACTCTCAGGTAACCGACGGAAGTTTGTCTGCCATGACACCCTTTGAGTTTATGCTCGATGTCCTCGGTAGTGAGAGATACGAAAAAATAGTTGCATAAGATGAGGGGCGGAAGTAATTTTCGCCCCTATTTGTTTTTGAAAGGAAGATTTATATGATTCAGATTGTCGGCAAGTTCAATACTGCCGTATGCTATACAGATACATTAGAGCCTACTGCCTTTGAGCAAATCGAAAGCGTTTGCAACGAGGAGGCTTTTGCAAGCTCGAAAATCAGAATTATGCCTGATGTTCACGCAGGTAAGGGCTGTACCATCGGCACTACAATGACCATTACTGACAAGGTTGTTCCAAATATGGTAGGTGTGGATATTGGTTGTGGTATGTACACTGTCAGCCTTGGAAAAGCAGAAATTGATCTTGAAAAGTTCGACGAAGCCGCACACCTTATCCCCTGTGGCAGAAATGTCTGGGAGGGCAGACTTGAGCGTTTTGATTTAACCCGTCTGCGTTGTCACAGAATTCTCAAGGACACCAAAAGACTTGAGAGAAGCCTTGGCACCTTAGGCGGAGGCAATCACTTTATTGAAATCGACAAAGATGATGAGGGAAACAAATACCTGATTATCCACTCCGGCAGCCGTAATCTTGGAACTCAGGTAGCGGAGTATTATCAAAGTATTGCTGTTGATTTAAACTGCGGAAAGGAAGAGTACTTTAACAAGCGGGAGGAAATCATCCGCACTTACAAGGAGCAAGGACGCAGAAGTGAGATTCAAGCCACACTTAAGCAATTACAGAAGGAATGGGAAGCTAAATGTCCCACCATGCCCGCTGATCTCTGTTTCCTCTACGGCTCCTTTATGGAGGATTACTTACACGATGTAAGCATCTGTCAGGAGTTTGCAAAGCGTAATCGTGAAAAAATGGCAGAAATCCTTCTTGAGAAAACAGGTCTTGTAGCTTACGATGCTTTCCAGACCATTCATAACTACATTGATGTAGATGAGATGATTCTCCGCAAAGGTTCGGTTTCTGCAAAAGCAGGCGAAAAGCTTCTGATCCCTATTAATATGCGTGACGGAAGCCTTATCTGCATCGGCAAGGGTAACGAAGACTGGAACTATTCCGCTCCTCACGGTGCGGGCCGATTAATGTCCCGCTCTGCTGCCTTTGAAAAGCTTACAATGGAGGAATATATGAAGCAGATGGAGGGTATTTACACCACCTGTGTCAACACACAGACTCTGGATGAATCTCCTATGGCATACAAGAATATGGATGAGATCGTTGCAAATATTGAGCCCACCGCAGAAATCTTTGCACACATCAAGCCTATCTATAATTTTAAGGCTGCAGAATAATAAACCGGAAATATATTAAGAAACACATCATTTAGATGATACCTTTGTTTTAATTCAATTTCTGATCGTAGCAGCCACCCTGATCACCGAGTAGTCGGTAAAAATTTACCCGAATTTTACCCGAATGCAAAAGGACATCCTCAAAAAAGCCAGTATTTATGCGGGTTTTGATAAACCAAAAGAGTTCTCCAAACCGCGTGCCGAGGGTTCAAGTCCTTCTTTTTTGAATCTCAACAATAAAAACGAAAAGCACCCACCTTGATGGTGAGTGCTTTCATTTTTATGGCAGGGGCGGACTACACAGGTCTGTGACGGTTTTAAATATAAAATGTCGCCTGACCTGACCGTTGCTCCTCCTCTCCCCAAAATCTCAGATTTCGGGGATCCCATATAAATTCGCATTTATAGACCGATGTGCTCCTTTTGTTTCGCACGCAGAAGCCGCTTTAACGCCCGCTCAACGGCTTTCATTGTTTCTATTGGATTTTATCTGTTGATTGATTCATACTATAATTCATGATATGATAAAATTACAGAACAATCATCGACAATACTATGTGTTAACACTATACTGTAAATAAAAACAAACTGATATTATTCATATTTAACAAAATAAGCTCTCACGATTTATGCAAAGAGCAGAAATTTAATTTATTCTCAAATTAGTGTGTGATTTTTTTATGATAACTTGCGTTTAATAAGTGAAAGGATAAAACAAACCTTAATTATTTTGAAAGAAGGGATTTTATGAAAAAAACTATAATTATTTTGAGCTTTGTTATTGCAACGATGATGATTATATCCGCTTTGCCTGCAAACGCTTTGTCCTTCGTTGAGGGTTACACCACAGGAGACACTGACCTTTCTTATGAAGTCACCATAAAAGATGCTACTCTGATTCAGAAGTATCTTGCTCATTTTGAAAATCTCTCAAAAGGTCAGCTTATTGTTGCCGATACGAACAACGACGGCAATGTAACAATCAAGGATGCAACAACAATTCAAAAACATGTGGCAAACATTTTGCCCTATTTTGATGTATCTAGATCCTACTTTGACTATTTGTTCAGAGAAGCTTTCAACTCTGATATTGCATCCGGGCTTGCAACCGTTGACGAAGAAGTAACGTTCTTTGCCAAAGCAAGTACTTTCAATGAAGGCGATATCACCTACGAATTTGCTGTAAATGGCGAAATCAAACAGGAGAGAAGTACAAACGACGAGTTTAAAGTATGCTTTCCTACCGAGGGCACTTATACAGTAAGTGTAAATATGTATGACGCCTGTGATAATATGCGTACAGCCGAAATTCAGTATATCGTAACTGAAAACCGCAATGAAGAAAAGCTTTATATCAAAAACTTTATTTATGATTGCAATTTAAATGATTTCTTCTCATATAATGCAAAATTTACTGCCTTTGTAGGGGGCGGAAGTGGCGAGTATGAGTATCGTTTTCTCTTAAACGGTGAGACCATCAAAGATTTCTCCGAGGAAAGTTTCTATACACCTAACCCTGATACCGGAGAAAATATTTTTGCAGTTGTCGTAAGGGATAAGAGTACAAACGAAGAAGTAACTACCGAAATTCCTATCACCATACACTTAGTATTCTAATCAATATATAGAAGCCGTCAGCAAAATAAATGCTGGCGGCTTTTGTTATACTCAGGAAAGTGTTACTTTAAACGAAACCTATTCACTTCTATTATAGGTTGGTTGCGAAGATATATCTAAGAGTGTTCCGCAATCGTCAACTCATAGTTTGGAAAATATCATTTATCAGAAAAGAAGAATTAAATAAACGCAAGTCACTAATTCAGCAGGGGAACGAAGCCCTGCAAAGCAAACTTATGCTTGAGGAATCGACAAGCATTCCAACAAGCGAAACATCAATAAGAATATGAGATAGTATCTTCGACTACATATCAGAATTATCGCAGAGAGTGCATCTACTTTATTAAATGGATTAACAGGAGTTTAGCAAGGGAATGAAAAAGTTAACCCCTCTGTTTTCACGCAGAGGGGTTGCAAATTACATTTATAAGTTTTATTTATGCTTTACTTAGATTAACTTATACAAAAGGATTTATCCCTATACTTTTATATCTCCGCCGTAACGGAAAGGTTCAATTTACATTTGACCTGCCCAAAGGCGGAATTGCCCACCGCAGCTAACGGTTAAATAGGCTCGCCAATGGGATAACCTGTTTCGATGCCTGCGATGTGCTTCTGGATTGCAGTTGCATCCCTAATATTAACCATTGTGTTAAGATCTGTGTCTGCAAGAGCTTCGCCCTTTTCGGTAAGCTCTGTCAGATTTGCAATAGCCTTCTGAATCAGGGTCGCATCTATAACATTAACCTTGCCGTCGCAATTAACATCACCCAGCAGAGAGGGAATCTCTATGGGTGCAAACTCAACCGTAACAGTTCTGTCTGCGGTCATATCCTTAACATAATAGTAGTCGCCGATGAAGTTTGTGATCTCTGTTTCGCCATCGGTAATCTTCACTACCTCGTAACCATTCTGAGGCTCTATATAAAAGCCTCTGGAGCCGCCCTTTACAACCTGCTCCTCGGTGTCGCCGCCGTTACAGATACCGCCCTCGTTCCAATTAACGGTAAGGGTTACGTACTGAGTTTCGGGAGTAGAGAACTCAACGTAGATGCGGTGTGACTCCTGCACATTATCAAATGTATAGGACGCAGAAGTGAGTTTTTCGTTGCCTGCATTACCAAGAGTTGCAAGGTCAACATCCTCGCCGTCAACAGTTACTCTCAGGATTTCAAAGCCTTCTTCTGCCTGCATATTAAAGGTGATGCTGTCACCCTTGTTTATATATTCATCGGCATCCTCGTAATAATCGGGTGCCTCATAGGTAATGGTACCGTTACCGGTCCTTGAGCCATAAACAGAGAACGCAACCTCTTCAAACTCTACCACAAGGGACATAGGAGCAGTTACAGCGGACATCTGATACTCATACTCCGTTGCATTTTTGGGGACATTGATTGTTCTGCCGTCAAGAGTAACGCTCTTGATAACGGAGCCCTTTGAAGCTCTTACGGTAAGAGTTGGCTCCATTCCCTCGTTGATGGCGGCAACATCGCCCTCATAATCAAGGTCAGTGTTTATGCCCTTGGCATAAACATTCACATAACCTCTGCCTGTG
>JAZSME010000076.1:0-35120 GCA_045535715.1 Ruminococcus sp.
GTAGCAGCAGCGGGAGCTGCGGGAGCCTCAACTACGGGAGGTGTGTAAACAATAGTCATTCTATTGGAAGCGATTGTATAGTTGAATGTGTAATCGCCGCCGATAGCAGTAAGCTTAATGTTGCCGTCTCCGTCAGTGCCAATTGTACCGCCCTCTGCGGGAGATACTGTGGTTGTGGGAGCCTTCCATGCGTCGCCGTTCTTAACCTTGAAGCTGTAGCTGCCTGCTGCGAGGTCCTTAAAGAAATAGGTTACAACCTTTGTATCCTCAGCATATACCATGTTGAGACCTGTTGACCAGTTGCCGCCGGGAAGTGTGTCACCCATCAGATTGCATGTAGATGCATCGCCGGGCTTAACGGAAACCACGGGGGGAGTGTATGTGCTCCATGTTGTTGTAGAGCCGTCCCAACCGCTGGGCTTGAAGCAGTTGTATGTACCGTTCCAAGTAAGGTCGCCTGTCTGGTTCCATCTGTTATCCCAGTTGTTAGCTGTGGTACCTCCGTTCATACGAGCGAAGATAATGGTTGCATGAGACTGACCTGCGGGAACAGTACCCTCGAACATATAAGTTGTTCCGTCAACAAGTGTCATATCAACCCATGTTGATGCGCTGCTACCGTTGCAAAGATACATAGCGTAACGTGCATCGGAGTAGCCCCAGTTCTGTGCATTGAGGTAGAAAGTCTGACCGCCGGTGATTGTAGCGCCGGTCTCTACGATCTCTACCTGAGCTGCAGAAGCACTAAAGCCAACTGTAACCAGTGAGAACAGCATCATGATTGCAAGAACTGTAGAAAGAATTCTAGCAGTAATGCGCTTTGATGAATTCATAAATAAATTTCCTCCTTAAAGATTTTTGATAAAAGTATGTTTTGTGAATGCCGAAAGAAAACCTTTCTTCCGTCTGACCACCGAAAGTCAGGCAACTTAAACAATGTACAGACACCACCGATGCAAAACGGAAAAGTCGTCTGTGCATCGGTTAAGTTGCCTCAAAGGGCCCGACATTCAAACCGGATTGTGGTCACAATAGACAGTTTTTTTGCAAAACTCCTATTTTTTTAGACACTTCCAGTATCCTCTTAATTATATCACACTTTAAAAACTTTACAACCTTAAGTCGGAATTAAAACCTAACAAAAAAGAGCCACTTTATTTGTGAAATTTGATATGCAAATTTTGCATTTTTTTAGAAATCAAAAAATTTGACCATGCAGAAGATTTCAAGCTGTCTTTATTATAATGTATATATATACATAGTAACAATGTCATTATCCTCATAAAAATCTGCCCGAAGAAAAGCTTTACACTCCTCCCCGGGCAGATTTATATACTATATACTCTTTTAATTCTTATCTGAAAGCTACGAATTTATACTGCACACCATTTTCATTGAGGCAGAGCTTCATCTTGGTCTCCTGGTTTTCCCCCTGAAAAACTCTCAGGGAATTGGGTGATATAAGTCTGACTCCCTGGGTGCCGTCTCCTCCGTAGAAGGAGAAACCTCCGTTTACAAGATTCATCCCCTGAGTGCTGTCGTAGCAGTTCATGGGATTGGATGCTCTGTAAGCAAACACCGCTCTTGCGTCAAAAGGTATTGACAAGTCCTTGTACTCCTCACCGTTACCGATATAAGAAAAAACAGCCATGGGGCTGTGTACCCTTGCCTTCTCCTCTGATGTAAGATGCACCTCATTATCTGCTGTATGCCCACCCAACACGCTGTCAAGAATGTTGTTGTCCGAGTTAAAATCATTTCGCTGAGGTCTGTCTGTTTCACTCCAGAGATTCAGCCCCAGCTTTTCCGTTTTATTTGTAGATGCCATAAATCCTCCTTAAATACTGAGCAAATCAATCTGCGCCCAGGTGTAATTCTTACCCTCTATCTGAGAGAAGCTCAGAGACTTATCGTCACAAGTCTTCCAGGTAAGTCCCGAAAAAACGGTGTCAATCTCAAGATGAGCGGGAAGCACCGCTTTTATCTGGCTGAGAATAAAGCTCCTCTCGCCCTGAGTGAAGCTTTCATTTCTGAGATCTACTACCATCCTCGAAAGGCTCGGATACTCATAAATCTCACCCTTGACCCCGAGGAATCCCAGCACCTTTCTGACACCCTCGGGAGTGAAGTCATCAAAACCGAAGCTTTTTCTGAGGATGAGCATCTGCCGACGCATATCCTCGGGTAAATCATCCCTGACCTTTCCCCAGATTCTTTCCCTTCGGCTGAGTCCGTAAGTCTCAGCTGTTGAGAGGAAGCATTCCCGAAGCATAGTTTCAAGCTCCGTTCTCAGCTCCTCCAGCACCTCAGAGTAAACCTCAAGCTCACATCTGACCAGAGTTCCCTCACTAAGATCGTAAAGCCCCACAGAAGAAAGAGCTTTAATAAGTGAATCTGTTCTCGTCAAAGCTCCTCACCCTCCAGAACTCTGATTTCAAGGGGTACGGGATACTCATAGGGCTCGCAGATCACGTTTGCGTTTACCACAGAGCTCAAGGAATACTGTTTAACGCCTTCAATGTGATGGAGTATTTCACCAATTTCCGTAAGAAGCACATTGGAGCCAACACCTCTTGTGCTGACATAATCGTGAAGTGCTTCCTCACACTTTCGGCTAACCTCTTCAAACTCATAGCCTTCCTTTAACACAATGTCAGGGGCAAGTCGGACATTTCTGGGCTGAGCCTTCATAACCTTCACGTCCACATTTACCTCACGAAGCTTTGATAGCAAATCCTGAACACTCTGCACCTGAGAATCAGATGCCTCAGAATTCTGGGAGGCAATGTACACATCAACAGTGCCGACACCTCTGCCTCTGGGTACTACCGAAGCAGACGCCACACCACTCACCATAGTTGCCATCTTTTTGTAGTAAGCACAGTTGGTGCCGTTGCTGACATTCAAAAAGCTTTCCGCGATCCTCTCCCTGAGACTCATATCGGACTCCTTGTCCGCACCGCCTGCGAAAGCCTTTTCATTTCTCACGCTTTCAATGTAAGCCGGAGGTGTCACAAGCACATTCACCTTGTGGCGCATAACATTTCCCTCTCTGCCCGCTCTCAGAGCGATCACCTTCACAGTAACCTCAGTTTCTCCTGTTTCCAGAGTACAACTCTCCACTGTTTCAAATCTTTGAGGCTGTTCTCCCCCGGTACCTACAACCGTACCCTTTTCAATCACAACGGGAAAGTCAAGAGCCTCTGAAACAGAGAATGTGACCTCTCCCGAAGCAAAGCCTGCTTCTCTGCGCACAAGACCTCTCTCCAGCGCGTGCTTCTCAAGGTACTCACCCTCAGCCGTATCAGGAAACATCTGCCTTTTCAGCCACTGAGCATTGCAAAGAGCACTGTAAATCTCTCCGCTTAAGATTCTCATTCTGAGGTTGATATCAGATTCCTCCCAGGGAACAATCCCTGTAAGCTCTGCGTATTTTTCTTTCATAGAATTATATATCTCTTCATGGGTTCTCATTTTACCACCACCTCTGATCTCACATTTTCCTTTCCGTACCAAAGCGAAAAGGTAATCAAAAGTCCTTCGGAAACACTTTTTGCGCTGAGAAGCTCCAACTGCGCCCCCGAAATATTTATTATAGCCTCCCGAAGCTGAGCCTCGACATTTTTTAGAAGTCTCTCGTCCTCCGAAAGACGTAAGGGCTCGCAGCCAAAGCTTTTGTTGTACACAAATTCTCCTTTTACCGTGGACAAGGTCAGCTTCACACGCTGAAGCACCTCGTCTATTCCCTTTACATACACAGGTTTTCCCGACACATCGGTAACAATGTCACCGTCTTTTATCATCACATCCAAAGACTCAGGAAACCTCCTTTCCGTTTATATACACCTTTCCCTCAAGGAGTATTCTGCCGTCGTTTTTAAGGGTAACGGAAGCAGCCTTTGTGTATATTTTGATTTCGCCCTCCTGAAGGTCCTTGTGATGCTTGGAAACAACTCCCATACATATCTCTCCGAGATCAGAAAATGCCACCACAGCGTCCTCTCCGTTTTTGGGCACGCAGGCAATTCCCGAGGGTGTAATCAGAGGAATTCCCAGATGACTCTGTGAGGCATTCACCCCCACAAGACCTTTTTTCGAGGAGTTGATGCTTCCTATTGAAACAGAGGAAGTATCCTTAGTGTTTTTCGACATAAAAGATGTTAGCCACATCAGCTGTCCCTCCTTAAAATAACCTTTGTTTCTTCCAACGTATTCTTAAGGGTGTACCTTATCGAACACACACGATAGTCCGTAAGCAGCCCCTGTTTTTCGCAGGAAATTACCGCCTTTCTCCCCAAGGCATCAAAAACAGCAAAGGGACATCTGAGAGTCACGGACTCAAGCTTTCTGCGAGACTTCTCAAGGATCTCATCAGCCTTTTCAAGAGACACCTCTGAGGGAATGGAAGCGTTGAGATAGCGTTGCCTGAGAATTCCTCTGCCTTCAGCATACTCACTGCGGATGGGTGTGTCATATCCTCCGTTTGTCTCGGTTTTCACCCACACGCAAGAGACCGGATAATATCTTCTCAGGGAATACTCCATGAAGCTGTAAAATACACCCTTGTCATAGGGATCATCGGAAAACATCAGCGGCTCCTTTTCCTCTTCCTCGAAAACAACTTCTCTGTTATTGATTCTGAGAAAAGATCCATAGACACCCTGAGAAAAATTCTCAATCACCTGAAAGCAGGACATGCCCTTGGATACTCTGAACTTTCCGCCATACACCTTGTTTTCACCACGAAACGAGGTAAAGCCCAAAGGACGAAGATACCGATCAAAAATAAGCTGAGTATCAGGAAAATTGAAGGTTTCGGGGCAAGCCTCGTTGTCAACACAGTAAGCCGCTGTGCTTCTGGAGATTATCTGAGTTCTGTCCCTGTGGGAAAACTGAGTTATCTGTTCGTCAGCAATGCCTTCGAAAACAGATTTTTTCCCATCATAAAGCGTAACACCGCAGATTTCCTGAGAGATTATCCCCTCAACCACAAGATTCAGGCTGTCGCAGGGAGTGTCTTCGTCGCAGGAAAAGGTAAGGGAGAAAATGCTCTCGGGATAAAGCTTTGAGCCATCCTTAGCCGTCAGAACTACATTCAGCATAATCGCACCTCTTCCCCGTCAGAAAGATAATCTATGTATCTTATCTGAGGATTAAGCTCTACCAAAGTCTCAAGGGAAACCCCTTCAGCCTGAGAAATACTGAAGAGACTCTCTCCCTCCGATGCAATATATATTTCTTTTTGAGAAATATTTTTAGCAACACTCTCAACTTCTGTGAAGGTAAAACTGTAAAATATCACATCAGGCTCCGTAGTCGCCTCTGAAGAAAGCTCCGAAAACTGTGCATACATAGGAGCAATTCCGGGTATAGTGAGTATCCCCGTCTTCTTCTCCTTAAAAAGAGAGGAAAGCTCCTCATAAACTTCTATGGCATTCTCACCCACCAGTTCTCCCTTTCCGGTAATAATGGTACACTTCCTAACACCGGGAAGAAGTCTCTCTCCCATACCGTTAAGGGTCTCAAACTGACCGGCGTTCTTTTCGGTTATTCTGATTTCGAGGGGATTGTGCTTCCACTGATATCCCATGAAACGCATTAGGGAAAGTATCATACCGAAGCCTCCTTTTCAGCGTCAATATAGGTACTCAGCCGTCTGCTGTCACGCTGAAAAACCAGACTGAGGTTTTCAGCAACGCTCTCATCGTCGCTCTCAAAAATATATTCATCGTTCATAAATTCTCACCTCAAATTTTACTCCTGTGCATTCTCTTGGCGCTCACGATATATTCCAGAAGAAATCCATCCTGAGAGGAAGCTTTTTCTCTGACTTCTGTGACCTTGCATTCTGTGAATTTCTTAAGATAAGAGGGAGTGATGACCTTGAGAATAAACTCCTCGGATAACTCCTCTTCTCCCCTGAACGTAAGCTTCAATGTGTAATTTTCGGAGACTCTTTCAAGAGAAACCTCTCCCGCCAGAAGCTCCTTCACCGAGCGGAAATTTCTCTTTTCAACAATTTCAAAAGCCTCCAGCTTTTCAAGCTTTTTATCGTCTGCAAAAACCTTGATATTTTTCTCACAAGGAATTAAAGTTTTCGTCACTCTTCATCCTCCCCGCACACGTACACCTTCATTTTTACCCAGATTCTGCAAACCTCAGCCTGCAGATCCGACTCAAAGTTTCTGTCCTTTATTTCCACCGTTCTGACCCTGGAGAGCTCATCCGCCTCCATTATCTTTTCAGCAATGAGAAGAGCGGTCATCTCGGTGTCAGCCGAGCTTTTCCCGAAGGCGGAGTAAAGACATATCTCTCCTGTCAGAAAAACGGAATACAGATCCTTACACGAATCAGCCCCCAGAAAGGAGGGGGCTGACTTTACCTCCTTTATTCCGCAAGCAGCCACAAAACCCTCAACGGGATTTTCAGCAGGGACACTTCCGTATCTTCTTACAAAGCGGATTTCCTTGAGTTCGGGAAAGGTTTTTATTTTTCTTATCAGATCATGAAAAGCCTCTGCAGCTTTATGCGCTCTCATATTCATCCTCTCTTTCCTTCGCGTAAACCGTAAGCACTGCCCAGATGTATATCACATCATCCCGAAGTTTTACTTCCTCACTACGCTTTACGGTGTAACTTTTATCCTTGTCGCAGATCACAAGTTTTCTGTAATCCTCAACAGGGAGATCCGAAGAAGCGATCATCATATAGTGGCCCTTGTCCACAAAACCCAAAGGCACCGTATCGGATCCTATGTACATTTTGTTTTTATACATCAAAGGCTGAATAACAACCCTGCAGTCTCTCTCCCTGTCTCCTTCTCTGAGAGTCACGCAGGTGCCGTATTTCTCTATGAGCTTTGACACCCGATTGGAAAGATTCATATTACCACCCTCTGAAAGCACACCTCAGAAGGAAGCTTCAGGTACTCTGACGCTGCTTCTCTTTCTTTTTCAAAAAGCGCCTTTGCAAACTCCGCCCTGGAGTCCTTCTCATCGATTTTCAAAGACCCGAGAGTTACGGATTTCTCGCCCTCATGGGAATACAGACAGTACTTGTAATAAGCAAGCACTCCCGCAAGATTGGAGAGCATCCTGACGGCTGTTTCGTCCGACGGGTCCTTTTCATCTGCGCAAAGGGCGATTTCGTCCATTGCATCCCTGCAAAGGGGAGCCCATCGGGAAAGCTCCTCTCCTGAAAGAGAAGACAAGAGAGCGAACCTGCTTAAAACCAAATTCAGTCTCAAGGAGCTCACCTCCCGATTAGTAGCTGAGCTTTACTGAAGCTGAGTCAAAAATCTTTGCAAAGCCTGCGATGCAGCTGATAGTTGCACGCTCAAGCTGTCTGTCGATGAGCTTGTCGTAGTCTGTGATGATCTGACCTGCCTCTACCATTTCAAGAGCGCAGTTCTTGTCAAGAGCAATAACCGTATTCTCCTCGGCAAAAGGTGTGTGAATGAGATTTGCACCCAGAGGAGTGATCATTTTGCCTGTGCCGTGGAAATTCTGTGAAGCTGTGCTGTCCTTGAACTCAGAAACAGACATAAGCTTGCATACAGCATCCGTGGGAGCAAGAATTGTAGTGAGCTCATAAGGAGAAAGCTTTGCCCAGAGCTTCACCATATCCCCATAGCTGAGATTTCCTGCATTCTCCGCTTCTACTGTCTCACAGGGATTTGAGTTGCCGTCACCGCCGACAATGACATCAAGAGCATCCTTGAGCTGTGCTCTTGCGATGTAAGCACCGATCTGGCGAAGAGTAACAGTGAAAAGATCGAGTCTCTGGAATCTCAGAGCCTCATAAGAGGACACAAGCATCCTGCCTCTCTTGTGAAGTTTCACAAGATTTTCAGAGGTAGTGATCTTTGTCTGAGGAATATAAGCGCCCTCAGATACAACCATGAGGGTTTTGTCCTCCTCGGAAGGAGTGGAGGTGATGCTTCTGTAATCCATGCCGTTGATATTTGTTCGTGCGGCAATGATATCTGAAAGCACATCTGCCTGCTCCATACCCTGTCTTACTGCTCGGCTGACATACTCAGGAAAAAGAGCTGAGCTGTCAGCAGTCATGAAGAATTTCTCAACAGGGTCGGATTTAGCACCGCTCACCTTGATATCAAATCTCTTGAGCTGTCTTGAAAAAGCATCAAGACCCTCAAGCTCTGTACCTCTGTAATTCACAGAGGGATCCAGCTCCTCAAGGACGTCTGTCATTGACTTGGAGCTGTTTGCGTACATACCCTTTTCAAGGGAAATATTTTCAAAAATTGCCATATTGAATCTCTCCTTACATTAAAGAATAAAGCCGGCGACGCCGTCCTGATTTGAAAGGACAAGTACCTCTCTGCCCTGAGCGTCAGCCTTTACGACACCGCCTTCACCTGCAGAAACTGCAGTAAAGCCTGTTTTGATTTCACCCTCTGAGGGAAGCTCAACATAGCCTGCAAGCTGCACAGAGGCGTAACCCTCTCTGACATTTACTGTCACACCACAGATTTTGTCGCCCTCTGAGCAGGCTGAAGCCTTGCCTTCTTCGGTGATTGTTACGGGCACACCTGAAGCGCTGAGGCTGTCGTCTGCCTCAAAGGTCATTGTGTTTTCCATAAATCCGTTATAACTGATATTCATATTTACCTCCGTTAAATTCTGAATTCTTTGTTGCCCTCGGTCTTAGGGGCATCTTTTGAGGGAGCAAGCTGACACTTGGGAGTAAAGCTTTTTTCGTTCTTCTCACCAAGGGCAGAAATAAACTCCCTGATCTCCGAAAGCGAAAGGTTTCTGACTGCATTTTCCATAGTCTTTCTGGAAATCCCTGGCTGGGTAAGCACAGAAAGTCTCAGCACCTCATCGGTGAGATTTTTTCTGTATTCCTTGCCGTCTTCAGCCTTTCTCTCGGTTTCTCTGATATATTCAAAGAGTCTCTTTGCATCCTCGGCGCACAGAGTCACCGCGTCGCCGATGCTCAGAGATTTGATAATGTCGTGCATATCTTTATGTTCCTTTCCTTTGATTTCTTCAAAGTTTTTGATAACACCCGCTTCACGCTGAGCAGGCACCGCAACGAAGCTCCACTCGTAGGCATCGGTAATGTCAGAAAGCTCAAAGTAACAAAGCTTGCCGTTATATACCTCACCCTTCCTGTGAGAGCAGTGACTTACCCCTCTCTGAGAAGAACACACAGAGCAGGTCGACTTCTTTGAGGCACAGCCCACACTTACCTCCTTGCAGATACCGCTTTCGATCTGCATAATAAGCTCCTCATTTCCCTTTGTGCGGGGCATATAGGCTGATGCTCTGAGTCTGAAGTACTGATCCCCTGTTGAGGTTTTTCTGCCTTCAATGGCCTCAACCTCACAGCGATAAATTCTTGCGGTCTGGTTTTCCGCTTTGGGATTATGATCAAAAATTCCTGTCTTGCCTACAAAGAGCTTCTCCAGCTCAAAGAGAGCCTCAACGGTAAACCTCTCATAATCCCTGTCTACCTCGTTGTCACAGAGAACAACAGAAAAAGCGTAGATCTCATCTTCGGAAAAGGCTCTTCGGGTGTACTGATTTATAAGTTCCAAATCCTTCTCGGGAAGGTTCTCGTTTATACTTTTAATGATTTCGCCTGTTCTCAAGCTGTCACCTCCGAACTTCTTTCGATCTGCTGAGCTCTTGCGTTATTGAGTCTTGCTTGTGAAAGTCCCTCTTCGTCCTGAAGAGAGATATTGCTCCACTTGACAGAAACCCGGGTCTGATATCCCATAAGCGCCAGATGAGTATTGCAGATTTTTCTGATCACGGGCGTGATAAGTCCGCGCCAATACTCGATTTCGCTTGTGAGGATATCCGCCTGCACAGCGCTCATTCTCTCGGTGCTTGACCAAGAAAGCCCCAAAAGGAACGGTGGAATAGAAAGCTTTGACACGATTTGCTCGAGAATGTGCTTGATCGGCACGTCGCAGTCGAGGATCTGACTGTCTGCACCGATAACCTTTATGGATACATCGCCCACAGACACAAAATCACAAACAGAGCTTTCATCTCTCATGGCTCTGCCCCATTCCTCAGCAATTTCCTTAGCACGCTTCTGAGCATTCACCTGAGCATTCTCAGGAGGATTGTAGGTTACCGCATAACGGATGTTACCTGCCCTCTCCCAGTTCTGCCCCACAGATGAATAAATTTTGAGGAGTATGGAGCTTACAAAGGAAAGCCCTTTGAGAATGGATGTTCCCTCGGCTGTACCGGGCTTCGGGTTATTCATACTCACAACAATGAGCTCCTGATTTTCCACCTCGGTCTGATTCATATCTTTACGGTAAACTTTAAGCTCCATGGGATTTTCTCCCAGATTTACCGACACATTTTTTAGAGATGCGTTATAAAGGCCCCACACACCTCTCATATCACTTTGAGGGATAATCTCTCCCACCGCAGTTCCATAGGTCAGAAGCTGGTCAAAGTAGGCATTAACAAATGAAGAAATGCCTACTCCAGAGCCTGCACATCTTACCTCCGAGGTAAATCTCTCAAGCTCCCTTTCAAGGAACTTGTCCTCACACTCGACCTTGAAATCTCCCAGAAGTCTCACAAGCTTTCCGATTGCCGCATCAATAACGGGAACCGCCTCTCTCAAGGACTCGAAAAGCTCGATTTCCGCCACACCTGAGGAGGAGAACATACCAAACGACGAGAGCGGATGAGTTACGGGTTTTCTCGGGGACCTTGCCTCTGAGGCAGGCTCCCCTGTTTTGTTTTTCTTAGAAAATAGCTTCACAGCTTTTCCTCCTGTTTGCGGCAAAGGCAAAAAAGTTGTCCTCACCGCATTCTGAAATTGTTGTTACAAAATATCTGATATCGTCCATTGCGTGGTCATTTTCCTTGAGAGGAGCTTCCACGCCCTCCTTTTCATCCCAGCGATAAAGCGAAAACTCCCTTACCGAGTCGCGGCAGTTCCTGCAGATTTTTATCCTGCCTTCTTTAAGAGCCGTAGACACCTGACGTATACCGTCGGTCACGGAATTTCTGGCAGGAAACACGTGAAATCTGCCGTGTCTCTCTATCACCTGAATGAAGCTTGCCGCCGAGGGATCCACCGTCACCTTTGACACCGCACGATTTCCCGCAAGTCGGCACAAAGCACCGTAGTGCTCCTCGTCAGTCCGTTGCAAGCCTTCTTTTTTAGAGTCGTAGTAATACTCGTCAATTCTGTACCACACATCTGATTTCTTTCCCCACAGCCCGAAGGATGCAGGATTCACCGTACCGTAGTCACAGGATACGGCGTAATCCTCAAACTCACCTTCGGGCACATCACAAAAGGCATCCTCATGGTCCATAAACGGATACACAGCACCTGAGACAGCTGTCCATTCTCCCTTTACAAAGCGTCTGTAAAAGCTGCCCGAATAGAGTTTTTCGTAGCGGCTTCTCATCTCCTTTGAAAGAGAGGGATTATCATCCATAAGGAAGTGGATATAAAGAGCATTCTTCTCTCTTTTTTTCTTTATCCATTCAAGATAGAACCAGTGCGCAGGATGTTCGGGGTTACAATTAAACCAGAACTTTGAACCATCTTTGGAGCACCTTGCAAGAGCCTGCTCTACAAAGGAACGAGGCATCAGCGCCACCTCATCAAGGAGCACCCCGGACAAGGTCATTCCCTGAATCAGCGAGGCAGAGGACTCGTCTTTACCACCGAAAAGATAGAATCTGTTCTCTCTTCCCCGATAGGTAATTTGCAGGTAATTCGACGAGAGATTTTCTCTGACCTCGAAGCCCAGCTCCTTCAGTACCGGTATTAAGGGGACGGTCACATTTCGTCTGACAGAACGTATGGTTTTTGAGCATATAGCAAAAGACGCTGAGCTGAATCGGTAAAACGCCCACATCACAAAAGACAGTGACATAGTGAAGGTTTTTCCCGACCTTACTGCGCCGTCGCATATTACTGCATCCCTGCTTTTATATTTCGACCCCTCTGACCACCAGGTAAGAGCAAGCAGCTGCTTTCTGGAAAACGGTTCAAGCTTCATCGCTTTTTTCACTTTCGGGAGACTTTCCAAGAGCTAAAGCTCCTCTTAAGATCGCATCATAAACGGGAGTGGCCCCACTCTCCTCTTTGTGCTCCTCGCAGAGTTTCTCCAGCGCCTTGAGTCTGTCAAAAAACTTGATTTCCATGGAACCGTCTTTGGGTCTTTTTATCTCAGATACAGAAAACAGATCCATACTTTTGAGCTCAGACAAAGTAGGGTTTTCCATATAAAGCAATGACACCGCATCAGCAATGCTCCCGAAGGCCAACCGCTGGTAACCTGCCTGAGCAAGCTCACTCACCGTCTGCCGACGAAGTGCCGAAAGCCTCCTGATTTCACAGACCACATCTTCTCTTGACAAAAGCTCCTGTGATTTGCTCTTGGGATCTGTGAGGTAGCCCGAAAGTTTTGCCGCCTCTTCAAAGTCCCCGCAGGATACAAATCTGCGACAGAACTCCCTCTCCCTTGAGCTTAAGTTTCTTTTTTTCATATACATTCCTCCAAAGTTTAAAAGCCCGTGAAAAACCTTTTCACAGATAAGTGCTCTCACCTATACCTCCAAAATCGTAAAAAATTGCATACTTTAATGCAATTTTTGAAAAAAATATTATTTTTCATTGTTTTTTCTCAAATACCCTTTGGAAATAAATAAAAAAATCACCTCAGGATACAATAACCTCAGGTGATAAATAATGACAGATATAAATCTTACTGATAATTATGAGAAAAACATTGCTCTCATAGACAAACTCCTGCGCTCGGATGAAAGTTTTGACATCATCCGCCGCGACATTATTATATGCGGAAAACGTGCGCGGATATATTCTATCGATGGTCTTGTGAAGGATACCGTCATGGGAAAGATGATGATATTCTTTTACTCTCTCAAGGACGAATCTTTCATGAAGGACGCAGAGACCTTCGCAAAAAACTGTGTTCCCTATATAGAGGTAAACACAGAAAAAGATCCAGAAACCATAATATGGAATATTCTCAGCGGAATCTCGGCTCTGTTTATCGATGGTATGAGCGAAGCGATCCTTATGGATACCCGTACCTACCCCCAGCGTCAGACCAGCGAGCCCGATGACGACAAGGTCCTCAGAGGAAGCAAAGACGGTTTTGTAGAAACCATCATCTCCAACATTGCCCTTATGAGAAGACGAATCAGAGACACAAACTTCACCGTAAAGCCCTTTTCCGTCAGCCGAACCTCAAAATCCGATGTGGTGGTCTGCTATATGGAAAACAAGGTAGACCACAAACTTCTGGACTCAATTATCAGGAAAATCGAGAATGTGAAGGTTGACTCCCTTGCAATGAATCAGCAAAGTCTCATCGAGGCAATTTATCCAAAAAAATGGTTCAATCCCTTCCCGAAAATCAAATACACGGAGCGTCCGGATTCTGCCGCCGCCAACGCGATAAAGGGCAACATCATCATCCTCGTTGACAACTCTCCCTCCGCTCTCATTCTTCCCACTTCCATCTTCGATATTACAGAGGAAGCTGATGACTACTACTTCCCTCCCATCACAGGCTCCTATCTCAGGCTTGCAAGGCTCTTCATAGTCATTGCTTCCCTCTTTATAACACCGCTGTGGCTTCTGGCTCAGCAAAACCCTGATTTTGTCCCTGATGCTCTCAGGTTTGTCATCTCCACAGGACACCACAACATTCCTATCCTCTGGCAGCTTCTGATACTTGAAATCGCCATAGACGGTCTGAGGCTTGCAGCACTCAACACTCCCCAGAGCCTTTCGGGAACTCTGGGAATTATAGGCGCCATCGCCCTTTCGGAGTTCACTATTGAGGTCGGCTGGTTCTCAACGGAGGCAATTCTCTATATGGCGTTTGTGACCATCGCCACCTTCTCACAGCCCAGCTATGAGCTTGGCTACTGCATCAAGTTTATGCGGGTGATACTTCTTATCCTCACAGCCACTCTCAATCTCTGGGGCTTCTTTGCAGGACTTGGAATCATCCTGATCCTTCTCCTCACAAACAAGACAATTTCGGGCAAGAGCTACCTCTATCCCCTCATCCCCTTTGAAGGCAAAGCCTTCCTTCACAAGGTACTGAGAATAAGATAAATCTTCTAAAAGAACAACCTGACCGTAATAACCGAAAATACCACAGCAGTAAAATCCGCCAGAAGTCCCGACAAAAGGGTATGGCGGATTTTTTTCACGCCCACGCTTCCGAAGTAAAGCGCTACCGCGTAAAAGGTGGTATCCGTTGCACCTGCCATCACAGACACAATTCTTCCTATAAAGCTGTCGGGACCGTAGTTTTCGAAAACGTCCATCATCAGAGCAGACGACCCGCTTCCCGACACGGGTCTGAGAAGAGCCACAGGTACTATCTCCGCAGGAAACCCAAGCTTCTGCGCCAAAGGAGATATCCCTTTTTCCAGAGCATCCAGAACACCTCCTGCTCTGAGGAGTGAAACCGCCGCAATAATGCCGATCATAGTAGGAGCAATGGAAAAAGCCACCTTGAGTCCGTTTACGGCGCCTTCACAGAATGCATCAAAAACATTCACCTTTTTTAATATTCCGTAAATCAGAAAAGTAACAACGATCAAGGGTGCTGCAAGTTCCGTAAAACACTACCCCTTCTCTTTTTATATTTCGGAAGTTCCCTGTGCATGGAGGAAATTGCCGAAGCCGAACTCACACCGAAAAAAAGCGCAAGCAGCGACGTGAGCCACACCGCAGGAAGAATATCAAAGGGAGCCTTGCTCCCATAGTTTGATCTGTAAGCACCCAAGGTAGTTGGGATAATCTGAAGCGAAGCGGTATTGAGTACAACAAAAAGCACCATACTGTCAGAGGCTCTGTCTTTCTCAGCATTCATATTCTGAAGTTCTCTCACCGCCCTGAGCCCGAATGGGGTTGCCGCATTTGAGAGTCCCAGAAGGTTTGCACTTATATTGAGAGTTATGTATTTCATTGCTTCACTTTCCCGAGGCACATCCGAAAAGAGCCTTGAAAGCACAGGAGAAAGGGCTTTTGAGATTTTTTCACTCAGACCGCTTTTTGACGATATCTCCATTATCCCTGACCAGAAGCAAAGTGTTCCGAGGATGGAAAGTATCAGCTCCACCGCCTGATTTGCACCATTCATCAGAGCTTCTCCCAAAGCAGCTGAATTTCCCGAAAAGAATGAAAAAGCAAAGCTTATGATTATCATTCCCGCCCAGATATAGTTCATCATGGCTATCACCCCCGAAAGCGACCCCGAATTGGCAGATTTTCTCACATTTTATTGACTTTTCCTTAAGTTGTGTTAATATAAAATCAAGGAAATAATTAAGGAAAAGGCGGTGCAACCATGAACACAACAGGTCGTCTGTGTAAAATCGACTCACTGGGAAGAATCGTAATTCCCAAACAGGTGAGAAAACAGCTGGGACTCCACGATGGTTCAGTACTTGAACTCTCCTCTGACGACAGCAAGATCGTCATTGTCAAGCACAAAAAAGATTGCATTTTCTGCCACAAGGAAGTAGAGCTTACCGAGTTTGAAGGGAAGTTTTTGTGTAAAAACTGCCTTAAAAAACTCAGAGATCAGGAGTAAATGCCTTCTCCTCAGAAGGCGGATCATCCTAAAGCTCTTACATCTTTTATTTTCACTTGACATTCCCTTTCAAATATATCATTATTATTGTGTAATTATGACATCATAAATCTTTGAGGAGGCCACTTATGCAGAGAATTGACAAGGAAAACTACTATCTCGACATTGCCGAAACCGTACTTGAAAGAGGCACCTGCCTCAGACGCAACTTCGGTGCCATCATCGTAAACAACGATCAGATTGTTTCCACCGGCTATGTAGGCGCTCCCAGAGGCAGAAAGAACTGCATTGATCTGGGTCACTGCGTCAGGGAAACCAACAACATTCCCAGAGGTGAGCGCTATGAGCTCTGCAGAAGCGTCCACGCTGAACAGAATGCCATCATTCACGCATCCCGTGACCGAATGATCGGCGCCACTCTGTACCTTGTGGGAAAGGACGCCGTAACAGGTGCCTATGTAGAAAACGCCAGCGCCTGTGCTCTTTGCAAGCGTATGATTATCAACGCAGGCATCTCAAGGGTGGTCATCCGCAACAACAAGCAGAATTTCACCGCGCTCTACGTTGAAGAGTGGATTGAAAACGACGAATCCCTTGACGCCGTAAAAGGCTACTGATAAAATTCACCGCCGTCTCAGCGTTGAGACGGCGGTTTCTTTTTGCGAAAAACCCGATATAATCAATCAAATTTTCCTGACACGGGTTTCCCCTTATTATTCTTTTAAAATTACTTTAAGCCCTTTTCGTAAGACTCGATCATCTTTTTAACCATCTGACCGCCAACGCTGCCTGCCTGACGTGATGTGAGATCGCCGTTGTAACCCTGCTTGAGGTTTACGCCTACTTCAGCAGCAGCTTCCATCTTGAAACGATCAAGAGCGTCCTTAGCCTCGGGAACTACGATGTTGTTCTTAGACATTGTTCTTCTCCTTTTCTCATTTTTTGAAAGGCCTTATCCTGACCTTTTTATTTGCGACTACTCTTTTTCGCCGCACAATTATTATGTGAAGGCAAGAAGATTATATCAGTAGAAAATTTTGCAAATTGAGACACAAAAAGCACAACTGAGAAGGCGTATAACATTCCTCTTCGCAAAATCATATAAAACCACCTTCAAACACAGAAAGCATCTGCACTTTTTGTTGACTAACCTCTTAGTGGGATGTATAATTAAATTGTAAAAAGTAAAGGGGGTATCTTCCGTGAAAAAGCGAAATTATCCGAGAATCTTATCCTGCGTGCTTGTTTTACTTATGATTATATGCTCAATGTCTGTTTTGGGTGTTTCCTCCGCTTCTTCTGAAAGTACTGAGATGGCAGCAAATTCCCTGCTTTCACCGGTGGGGGCCGAGCTCACCTTCGATGATTTTACGTACACTGTACGTAATCAAGAGGTAGAGATCGTAGAGTACTCAGGTTCAGCTCCCTTGCTGATAATTCCTGAGGAGATAAACGGACTTCCCGTTACAAGAATAGGTCCCGGGGCCTTTAACTCTTGTGAAAGCAGACGCGTTATATTCCCTGAAACCCTTAAAGCCATATCAAGTTGTGCTTTTTATAGTTGCAGTACCCTTACACACATCAGAATTCCCAAGGATGTGTTCAGTATATCCTCTGATGCCTTTGCATACTGCCAGAGTCTTACAAGCATTGTCGTGGATGAGGAAAATGTGTACTATGACAGCAGAGATAACTGTAACGCAATAATCCATACATCTACCGACATACTGATAAGAGGATGCGCTAATACTGTTATTCCCGAAGGAGTCTCATCCATAAACACCTATGCTTTCAGCGGTTGTAAAGGAATCACTCACATCACCATCCCCTACGGAGTGCGCGCCATACATGAAAGTGCCTTCCACGGTTGCGAAAATCTCGAAACTATCACCATTCCCGACACAGTTGAGTTTTTGGATATCTCTGTGTTTTCGGGATGCTCAAGCCTTAAAAGCATCAGGCTTCCCGACAAAATCAAAGATATAGACAGTAATGCGTTCTGGAAGTGCTCCGGCCTTGAAAGCGTTACCCTCCCCGAAAGCTTAGAGAGTATCGGTGACTTTGCATTTTACGGATGCGACAGTCTCAAAAGCATCGAACTCCCGGATAATGTAGAAACGATAGATAAAGGTGCTTTCTGGGGATGCCATAACCTTGAAAGCATCAACCTTCCCGAAACAGTAAATTACATCGGCGAAGAAGCTTTTTCAAATTGTGAATCCCTTAAGAGCATCAACATTCCCGATAAGGTTACGGATATATACGAGGAAACCTTCAACGAATGCACAAGCCTTGAGAGAGTTGTGCTCCCCGATAGTGTGGACTACATAGGTCCAAGAGCCTTTTACGATTGTGACAACCTGTCCGAAATAAATTTTCCGGCAAATCTCGGTTCGGTAGGTGAAAGTGCATTTTACGGCTGTCATAAGCTTCAGAACGTCACATTCACTGAGAATATGAAAGCTATCAGAGAATCTGCGTTCAGGTGTTGCAAAATCAAGAGCCTTGAAATTCCGTCAAGTGTTCACACCGTAGAACTTGATGCCTTCGGTGATTGCTCTGAGCTTGAGACCGTCACCATCAAAGGAAACGCCCTTGGTTCATATTCCAGTAAGCGAGTATTCTCCAACTGCGAAAACCTTCAGAGCGTCACCTTTCTCGAGGGTGCCAAATACATTCCCGAATCAACCTTCTCGGGCTGTAAAAACCTCACGACTGTCACAATCCCCAAGAGTATAACATCTATGGCTTCCTATGCTTTTTACGGTTGCAAAAACCTTACGGACATCTACTATTCGGGCACACCTGAGGATTGGGAAGCCCTTAGTATTTCCAACAACCATCCTTATTTCATGAATACTGCCATTCATTTTGAGCACGACGGAACCACATCTTCCGACTCTGCTCTCAGATGTCTTATGGGCGATGCAAATTCCGACAACAAGGTGAATGTCAAGGATGCAACCGCTATCCAGAAACACATCGCACTTATCATCACTCTTTCCGACGCAGGAGTTGTATCCGCCGACACAGACCACTCCGGCAAGGTAAACATCAAAGATGCAACCGAAATTCAGAAATACATTGCCGATATGTAAGTGCGCCTGTGAGACCTTTCGAAAGCCCCAATCCCGACCTTTGCGGATTTTTTGAAACCACAAATCAACAATAAAGAAAACGAATCTCTGCCCGAAAGGACAGAGAGTCTTAAAGGCGACATTTCTCAAAGCTTGCGGCAGGACTTCTGTGTATCAGAAGCCCGCCGTTTTCTTTTATCAAAAACCGTCTTTCTATCCGCAGACTATTATCAAATCATAGTGAAATGCCGCTTTGCAACAACTTGTTTTCTTGTTGCAAGAATAGTGTGTGAAAAACTGTGGAAACTATGAAAGGAAAATTAAGTAAAGACTTCAGCTGCAATACTCCATTATTGCTTTTCTCAGTTCCTTTTCGCTTTGAAATTCTATGCCCTCTCTGAGTCTGTGCTGCACCGTTTCAGGCAGTGAGCTTACTGCTGTGTCGGTTTCGATAAAGGGCTCCTTTTCCCCTTTGATATAGCCTGCAACTCTGTCGCCGTTTACCGACATCACAAACACCACAGATTGAGAATCCGAGCTTACCTGAGAGTTTTCAAAATATCCCTTCGAAATGGAAGCTGTCACTTTTTCGATGGTAAAAGACGCAATCACACTTGCCACAACAATAACGCAGGTAACATAAAACAACCGTCTGAAAAGACTTTCTTTCACATAAAGCCCTCCTTTTTAAGTTATTTTTCCACAAAAATCCTTTGATATTCATATTCCATACTGACACATTATAAAAAAATCATAAAAAAACTCTTATTTTTTACAAAGCAATGATATAATACTAAGGTGCATTATTATGTAAATAATAATCAGGCAGGATTCATCCACTTTGTAAAGATGCGAAGGAGGTTGTTTCAATGAGAAAAACTGATATTACAAACTATAAAGAGAAGCAGGATTCCGATAAGAAGCAGGCTTGGTTTTACATCAAAGGCGTGCTCCTATTTCTTCTGAAATCCCTGCTTACCGTTTTACTTGTTTTCTTCGTGGCAGGTGTTCTTGTTTGCTTTAACCTGCTCTTCTACCTTGTAGACCTTTCAAAGGAACCCTCGGGAATCGACCTTAACGCCCGAAGCCTGAATCTCTCAAGCTTCGTTTACGTTCAGGATCCCGAAACAGGTGAATTTGTGGAGTACCAGAGTCTCTACGGTACGGAAAACCGAGTATGGATTCCCTACAACGAAATGCCCGACGCCATGAAGGATGCCATTGTGGCAATCGAGGACAAACGTTTCTTCAGCCACGACGGTGTTGACTGGTTGAGAACCGGAAGCGCTGTCTTAAACCTTGCCAAGGGCGACGATTCCTACGGCGGATCCACCCTTACACAGCAGCTCATCAAAAACCTCACCGATGACGATGAGGTCAGCATAAACCGAAAGATCCGCGAGATCATCAAGGCTCTTAATGTTGAAAAGGAATACACCAAGGAGGAGATCCTCGAAGCTTACCTCAACGTTGTAAACTTCGGCGGAAACTGTCAGGGTGTTCAGGCTGCATCACAGAGATATTTCGGCAAAGACATTGCCGATTGCTCCATTGCAGAGTGTGCCGCAATCGCAGGCATCACCCAGAACCCCTCTCTCTGGGATCCTCTGGTTTATCCCGAAAACAACCGCGAAAGACGAGAGCTCGTTCTCAAGGAAATGCGTAATCAGAACAAAATCTCTCAGGAAGAATACGAGCAGGCTCTTGAGGAGTCCGCAAATATGACCTTCAGAGATTACAGCTCCGAGGACGAAGACGAGCAGGATTCGGGTATCACAGTTCAGAACTGGTACATGGACGAGCTTGTATTTGATCTTGCAGAGGACCTTGCCGTTTACTACAACATCAGCGAAAATGCCGCTATGGACAAGATTTACAGCGAAGGTCTCAAAATCTTCTGTGCAATGGACCTTGACGCACAGAAGATAATTGAAGAAGAGGCTATGAGCATCGATAAGACCAATAACCCCGACCTTGAAATCGGTATGACCCTTATGGGATATGACGGCAGAGTTATTGCAACTGTCGGCTCCTCAAACGCTAAAGACAGCAACCTGCTCTTTGACCGAGCCACCATGGCAACACTCCAGCCCGGTTCTTCCATTAAGCCCGTTGTTGCTTACCCCACAGCAGTTGAGCGTGATTTCCTGCACTGGTCAGCAGCTGTTCCTGATAATACTCTTGAAAAGTGGATCTACTCAGACGGAACCCACGGTCCCGTAAACTGGTATGACTACCACCACAAGTATGGTCTCTTCCTGATGGACGCTATCGAGTGGTCCTCCAACGCCTGCGCCGCCAACGCTCTTGAGATGATCGGCGGTCCCACCGTGGCTTATGACCACGCGGTGAACAGAATGGGCTTTGAGCATCTCACCGAGTCAGGAGACCGAAACGCCTACGCCAGCTTCTCTCTGGGCGGTATGAACGGCGGTGTCACAGTACGTGAAATGGCTGCTGCATACGCTTACATCGGAAACGGCGGCAGATACTACGAACCCTACACCTACTACTACGTAACCGACAGAAACGATAACATCATCATCGACAACCGAGATAATTCCTACATTCAGGCATACTCCACAGAGACTGCTTCAATCATGAACAGGATCCTTAACTACAACGTTAACAACTGCGCTCATACAAGTGCATGGCTTGCAAATGTTTCGGGTTGGGAGATTGCAGGAAAGACCGGTACCACCAACAGCGACCGCGACAGCTGGTTCTGCGGTGCCTCCCCCTACGCCACTCTGGCAGTATGGACAGGTTTCGATGATCCTCAGAGAATTTCCTATCCCGGCACAACCGTTGCCGCTGACACCTTCTCTGATGTTATGTCAAGATATCTCGAGGACAAAGAGTACAAGGAATTTGACATTTCCCCCAACGTGGTCGAGAGAGAATTCTGTACTCACACAGGTACACTTGCTTCCTCGAACTGTAAGGACACAAAATCAGGTTACTACTCTGTATATAACCTGCCTCCCACCTGCAGCTCACACTCAGGTCCCAACATTGGAAAGGGTCAGGCAGAAACCACCGCTCCCACAGAATCAACCGAGGAAGTTACCATTCCTTCCTTCACCATCACAGTGGAGGATGTAACCGTTCCCGTTGTGGAGAGCGCTCCCACAGAGGTAACAACCTATCCCGCGGAAACAAACTGATTCCGTCCATAAACTTGTTTAATAAATTCTCCAAAGTAAGAGGGGTTATAATATGATTTCAATCGCACTGATGGGTCATGGTGTTGTAGGCTCGGGAGTTGCCGAGATACTCACCACCCACAAGCAGAAACTGTTCTCATCCATCGGTGAGGACACAGATCTCAAATACATTCTTGATTTGAGAGATTTTCCTGAAAGTCCTCTTTGTGACAGATTCACAAAGAACTTTGAGGACATCATCATCGATATAGATGTTCGTATCGTTATCGAAACTATGGGAGGACTGAGTCCCGCCTATGAGTTCACAAAGCGTTGCCTTAAGGCAGGCAAAAGTGTTGTTACCTCCAACAAAGAGCTTGTTGCACGTCATGGTGCAGAGCTTCTGCAGATTGCAAAGGATAATAACGCAAACTATCTCTTCGAGGCATCAGTAGGCGGCGGTATTCCCATTCTCCGTCCCATCAACCAGTGCCTTGTTGCAAACAATGTTCACGAAATTGCAGGTATCCTCAACGGTACCACCAACTTCATCCTCACCAAGATGATCAACGAAAATATGGCTTTCGAGGATGCTCTCAAGCTTGCTCAGGATCTGGGCTATGCAGAGCGTAACCCCGAGGCTGACGTTGAGGGACATGACGCTTGCCGCAAGATCTGCATCCTTGCATCCCTTGCTTTCGGCAAGCACATCTATCCCGACAATGTACATACCGAGGGCATCACAAAAATCACTCTCGAAGATGTGGAATATGCATCCTCCTGGGGCGGTGTGATCAAGCTCATCGGCAGCTGCAAACCCCTTCCTGACGGCACAATGGACATCGTGGTTGCTCCCATGTTCGTTCCCTGCTCCAGCCAGCTTGCAAACATCAATGACGTATTCAACGGAATTATGGTCCGCGGCGACTGCACAGGCGACGTTGTTTTCTACGGCAAGGGTGCAGGCAAGCTCCCCACCGCTTCCGCTGTTGTGGCTGACGCTGTTGACTGCTGCAAGCACTTGAAGACAAGAAAGCGCCTCTTCTGGGTTGATACAGACTGTGATCTCATTGCAGATTACAAGAAGTCCCTTGTTAAGGTTTATATCCGCGCAAATGCAGACGATGTTACTTCTGCATATACTATGGTACAGGACATCTTCGGTGCTGTATCAAAGCTTGAGCGCGCAAATGCTCCCGAGGGCGAATTTGCTTTCGTTACAGAGCAGGAGCTTCCCTACGGAGAAATCCTTACAGGTCTCGATTCTCTCAAGAAGCAGGGCGTTGATGTGCTTTCAGCCATCAGAATCGGTAATCTGTAATTCTTTAATATAGAAAGGATACTTTACACATGAGTTTAATCGTACAGAAATTCGGCGGTTCTTCCGTTAAAGACACAGAACACGTTTTTAACGTTGCAAAGATCGTAACCGACACCTACAAAAAGGGCAACGACGTTGTTGTAGTTGTGTCCGCTCAGGGCGACACCACCGACGACCTCATTGCAAAATACAAGGAAATTGACCAGAACCCCTCTGAGCGTGAGCGTGATATGCTCCTTGCCGCAGGTGAGCAGATTTCCATCTCTCTTCTTGCAATGGCAATCCAGAAGCTGGGTTGTCCTGCAATTTCCCTTCTTGGCTGGCAGGCAGGCTTCAAGACCTCCTCTTCCCACACTACCGCTCGTATTAAAAAGGTAGATCCCACCAGAATCAGAAATGAAATTTCCAAGAAAAACATCGTAATTGTTGCCGGATTCCAGGGTATCGACAAGCACGATGATCTCACGACCCTCGGCCGTGGCGGCTCTGACACAAGTGCTGTTGCAATTGCTGCCGCAATGCACGCTGACCTCTGCCAGATCTACACCGATGTAGAAGGCGTTTTCACCGCAGACCCCAGAAAAGTTCCCGGTGCAATGAAGCTCGATGAGATTTCCTATGACGAGATGCTCGAGCTTGCATCCCTGGGTGCTCAGGTACTCAACAACAGATCAGTAGAACTTGCCAAAAAATACGGCATTGAACTTGAGGTTCTCTCAAGCCTTACAAATAAACCCGGAACCATCGTAAAGGAGCATACTAAAATGGAAAAATTACTTATTTCAGGCGTTGCAAAGGATGACGACATCGTTCGTATTTCTGTTACAAATATTCCCGACGAGCCCGGCCTCGCTTTCAAACTCTTCTCTATCCTCTCTGCAAAGAATATTAACGTTGATATTATTCTTCAGTCAATCGGCAGAGACAAGACAAAGGATATTTCCTTCACAGTAAACAAGGACAATGGCCAGAGAGCAGTAGATCTTCTCACTGAAAAGTTCCTCTCCCGCTACGAGGGTGTCAATATCTCCATGAACGACAACGTTGCAAAGGTTTCCATCGTTGGTTCAGGTATGGAGAGCCACGCAGGTGTTGCTACCGATATGTTTGAAGCACTCTTTGATGCAAACATCAACATCCACATGATCAGCACAAGCGAGATCAAGATCTCCGTTCTTATCCGTAAGGAGTACGCTGACAAGGCTGTCCGTATTCTTCACGACAAATTCTTCCCCGAAAACTAAGAAATTCTCCCCTACCGCCTTGAAAATTCAAGGCGGTTTTTATTACAAAATTGTTAGAAATATTGACATTATCCGTAAATACCAATAATATGATTTTAATAAAATATCAATATTTTATTTTAAGAAAGGTTGGTTTTTATGGAAAACATTTTAGGAAACGTTCTTCTGAACATCAAAAAGTACGTTGCTGAGCTCTTCGGTACCTTCGTGCTGGTATTCGTTGCTTGCGGTGCTGCTGTTTCCGGTATGAGCGGCGTTGGCGTAGCTCTTGCTTTCGGTCTCGTTATCGTTGCAATGGCTTACACCATCGGTGACATCTCCGGCTGCCACATCAACCCCGCAGTTTCACTGGCTATGTTCCTTGACGGTCAGCTCTCACTTTTTGACTTCATCGGCTACGTTGTAGCTCAGTTCATCGGCGGCATCGCAGGCGCAGGTGCTCTTGCTCTCACTGTTGCTGAGACAGACATCCTCGCAGGCTGCTCCAACTACTACATCGGCAGGGACTCCGAGTACATCTTCGGCACACTTCTTGTAGAGGTTATCCTCACATTCCTCTTTGTTCTCGTTATCATGCGCGTTACAAAGAAGGAAGAGACAAAGAAGCACGCAGGCGTATTCATCGGTGCTGCTCTCACACTTGTTCACCTTGTAGGCATCGGCTTCACAGGAACATCCGTTAACCCCGCAAGAAGCTTCGGTCCCGCTATCTTCGCAGGCGACACAGCTCTCGAGCAGGTATGGCCCTTCCTCATCGCTCCCTTCATCGGTGCTGCAATCGCTGCATTCGTAGCAAAGTTCTTATTTGCAAAGAAGGAAGACTGATTCCGGCAAATAATTTTTGAATAATTATTTCGTCGCAATGCAACCTAAGGTTGTTTGCATATAAGTGTCCGTGCACAAAATACACCGACGGCCACGTATCACAGGAGGAAAACACACATGATACTTGAAAAAGTAAAGGTAATTTTAGCAGAACAGTTTGACATTGACGAGAGCGAAATCGCAGTTGAGACAGATCTTCAGGATGATCTCGGCGCGGATTCTCTTGACGTAGTTGATCTTCTCATGTCAATTGAGGACGAATTTGAGATTGAGATTCCCGACGAGGAAATCGAAAACATCAGAACTGTAGGCGAGCTTGTTTCTTACATCGAAGCAAACGCATAAGTTACACTTACAATTTCTTACCGGAATCCGATTATATCGGGTTCCGGTACTTTTTTTATAAATTGGCACCAAGACTTACAAAAGACTTGAAATACCAAGATATTTTATGTATAATAAATGTGTATGTTTATTATCCTGAAGGGGTGTTAATATGGCAGAAAACAAAAAGATGGTTGAGGCTATCACAAGCCGAGACGAAGATTTCGCAAAATGGTATACTGACATAGTCAAGAAAGCAGAGCTTGTTGACTATTCAGGTGTTAAGGGCTGTATGGTAATCAGACCCTACGGCTACGCAATCTGGGAAAACATCCAGAAAGATCTTGACAGAAGATTCAAGGAAACAGGGCACGAGAATGTATATATGCCCATGTTTATCCCTGAGAGTCTTCTCCAGAAAGAGAAAGACCACGTTGAGGGCTTTGCTCCCGAGTGCGCATGGGTCACCATCGGCGGCAGCGACAAGCTGACAGAAAAGCTTTGTGTCCGCCCCACCTCCGAGACTCTCTTCTGCGAGCACTATGCAAAAATCATCAACACATATCGTGACCTTCCCAAACTTTACAATCAGTGGTGCTCCGTTGTACGTTGGGAAAAGACCACCCGTCCTTTCCTGAGAACCTCCGAGTTTTTGTGGCAGGAAGGCCACACAATGCACGAGACTCAGGAAGAAGCAGAGGCTGAGACACTTCAGATGCTCAAGGTCTATGAGGACTTCTACCGCGAGACTCTTGCTATCCCTGCTGTTGTAGGCAGAAAGACTGAGAAGGAGAAATTTGCAGGCGCAGAGGCTACCTACACTATTGAGCCTATGATGCACAACGGTGTTGCTCTTCAGGGCGGTACCACTCACTACTTCGGCACAGGCTTTTCTGAAAGCTTTGATATCACATTCCAGGGCAGAGACAACAAGCTCCACTATCCTCACCAGACATCATGGGGTGTATCCACCCGTATGATCGGTGCCATCATCATGGTACACGGTGACGATGACGGTCTTATCCTCCCTCCCAGAGTTGCTCCCGTACAGCTTGCAATCATTCCCATTGCTCAGCACAAGGAGGGTGTTCTTGATAAGGCTTATGAGCTCAGAGATAACCTCAAGAAGAGCTTCAGAGTAAAACTTGACGCATCCGACAATTCTCCCGGCTGGAAGTTCTCTCAGTATGAGATGCAGGGTGTGCCCCTCCGTCTTGAGATCGGTCCAAAGGACATCGAGAAGAATCAGTGTGTTCTTGTTCGCCGTGACACAAGAGAGAAGATCTTTGTTTCTCTTGATAATCTTGAGGAAGAGATTGCAAAGACTCTTGATCTCATTCACGACAGCATGTACAACCGTGCTCTCGAAAATATGAAGGAAAAGACCTTTGAAGCAAGAAGCTATGATGAGTTCCTCACCACAGCAAAGGAAACCCCCGGCTTTATCAAAGCTATGTGGTGCGGTGATGTTGCTTGTGAAGAAAAGATCAAGGAAGAGACAGGCGGCGTAAAGAGCCGTTGCATCCCCTTCGAAGAGGAACAGCTCTCAGATGTATGCGTATGCTGCGGCAAACCCGCAAAGCATATGGTTTACTGGGGCAAACAATACTGATAAATAAAAGGAGGTTACAATAATGGCAGAAGAAATCAAGAACAATATTCCCGAAGAGGAAGACAGCAATATCATCGTATTGGAGGATGACCTCGGCAACGAGGTAGAGTTTGAGTATCTCGATGTAATCGAGTACGAGGGCGAAGAGTTCATTCTCCTCCTCCCCACAAACGAAGAGGAAACCGACGAGGTACTTATCCTCAAGATCGTTTCCATCGACGACGAAAACGAGTCCTTCGAGGGCATCGAGGACGAAGAGCTCCTCGACACTATCTTCACTATGTTCAAGGACAAGTGGAAGGATCAGTTTGATTTCGAGTAATAAGCAAAAAGCAGAGGCTGTCCCAAACTTGGACAGCCTCATTTTTTATATATCACATTACTCATTTTTCAGAAACAGCTCATCAACTCTGACACCGAACACCTTTGCAATAGAAAAAAGCTCAATATCAGTTACCGTTCTTGACTTATCCTCGATTCTTGAAACAGACCCACGGCACACATAAACCCCCATAAGTTCAAGCTTATTTGAGAGTGCCTGCTGACTCATTTTATGCTTCTTTCTGAGCCGACGCACATTGTCCCCTATCATATTCATATTTTCTCCGTCAATAATTCTTGCCATCAGAATCCCACCGATCATCAAATTTTGTCTTGACATAGGACAATTTTGATGCTACCATATCCGTAAGGATATTTTGTCCTGTGATAGGACAAAATAAACATTTTTACATTATTCTGATGGAAACCATATTCTAACGTGTCCTATTGCTGAGGCAAAAGGGTTCCTAAAGAATACAACTGAAAGGGGTACAATATGAAACACTTAAGAAAACTGGCTCTGCTTCTCGCTGTTATCACCTTACTCGCTTCACTCTGCGCTTGCGGTGAAGAAGCCAAAACAGAAAACAGCAAGGAAACTGAAATTACCACAAAATCTGAGGAAACAACAACTCTTCCCGTACAACAAGAAACTAACACACCTGTTATTACTGACACACCTATAAATCCCGCACCCACAGGCGGTAACTATATTACCACCAAGGACACCTTCAATAAAGAATTTGACACACTTCTCCCAGATGCCGCTTATACCCTTGATGAAAGCAGCGTTGCAAACGGCACTCTCTACATATACACACTCACCGACAAGAAAGATTACGCTCTTGACTACAATGTTAAGCTTTCAGATGGTGCAGAGTTTACTCTTCCCGTTATGTTCTCCGATCTTGCAAATGCCGGCTGGACAATCCCCGAAGGCTCCGGAGACAATGAACTTGCACCCGGCTATGCTACATCAGGTGTTATCAGAAACAATTCAGGAAAAGAGATTTCCGTTGTGGCTTACAATCCCACGTCCGTCAAAGATATGTTTAAAAACGGCGCTGTATGCAAGGTTGAGTTCGCTCCCTACCTTTCTGATGGTTCAGTAAACAGCAAGGCAACAAGATTCACCGTATGCGAAAGCATAACCGAAAGCTCTACAGTCAAGGATGTTATAGATCGTCTCGGTGCTCCTTCACAAATCACACACAAAGTACGCACTGATGATTTAGGGGCATACGAATATTCAGAACTTATGCTTGAATATACTCAAAAAAGTGATCCTAATTCCTTTATCAGATTTAATTTCTCCGGTGATAACAACTACATCACCAAAGTAGAATACGAACACGTAAGCTAAAACAAATTACGGCGGTACCAAATCGGTACCGCCGTTTTCTTATTGCGCATTAAAAATTATTCTGCCTCATCGGGAGCAGGAAGTCCCAGCTCAGGAGAATCCAGAGAAATGGTATTTGCCTCAACGGATGAGAGCTTTCTTCTTATCTGACGGGTTCTCACCCCCACCAGCTTATCAAGCTCCTGATTTGCCTGATCGAGTCTCTGCTGAGTCATTACAAGCACATCGTTGAACTTGTCAAACTCCGTCTTGACGGAGCCCAGTATCTTCCACACCTCAGCGGAACGCTTCTGCACAGCCAGAGTCTTGAAGCCCATCTGCAGAGAATTGAGTAGTGCCGCCATAGTGCTGGGGCCTGCAATGTTTATCTTGTATTCTCTCTGAAGCACCTCAACCATACCACGACTCACAGCCTCAGCGTAAAGACCCTCTGTGGGCAGGAACATAATGGCAAACTCCGTAGTGTTGGGAGGATCAATATACTTATCTCTTATGTCCTTTGCTTCCTTCTTAAGGGTAGTAAGAAGAATCTTTGCAGCTGCGTCAATGTTTTCCTTTATACATGAATCGATGGCATCCTGAAGAGCGATGTATGTATCTCCGGGGAACTTCGAGTCAATGGGCAGATAGATAAATCCGTCATCCTCAGCAGGAAGTTTCACCGCAAACTCAACTCTCTCTGTGCTCTTGAGCTTTGTTACCACGTTCTCCTCGTACTGCTCGGGGGAAAGGATCTCCTTGAGAATGGAGCCCAGCTGAATTTCTCCGAGAATACCTCTTGCCTTAACACCTGAGAAAACCTTCTTAAGGTCTCCAACTCCAGTAGCAAGCACCTGCATCTCTCCCAGTCCTTTGTAAACCTGCTCTAGACGCTCATTTACAAGGGAAAAAGATTGATTCATCTTCTCCTCGAGAGTCTTCTGAAGCTTTTCGTCAACTGTCTTTCTCATCTCGTCAAGTTTTCTGTTATTGTCCTCCTGCATATAGGAGAGACGCTTCTCAACAGTACTGCGGATGATGTCAAGCTTCTGTTCATTTTCAAGGGAGAAGGTCTTGAATCTTTCCTCAAGCTGAGCCATCTTTTCACTCTGACTCTGAGAGGCGTTTGTCTGATTCATAGAGATCATATCGCCCAGATTCTTCACTGTCTGCTGAACGTTTCCTGCAACCTCCTGACGAAGAATTGCATTATCAGTCCGCACATCCTCGCGAAGCTGACGAATTGCCTCTGTGTCTCCCGACTTTGAGCCGAGGCTTCTGATAAGAATAATCACCGCCACAAGAAGTATAGCGGCAAGTAAAGCCACAATCAATATATCCATTTTTAGTACCTCCTCAGTATATGTTTATCATATCACCCGAGGATTTTTGTGTCAACTAAATTGCCCCTTATTCCCTACTCAAATCTTGTGACAATTTGTCTTTGGGACTGTGTGGGGGAATATCTGAATTCATCCATGTGATTCCCCTCAAAGAAATATCTGGGAGGCACAGGACTGTATTTGTAATCAAAGGTATCTACGATAATCAGCTTCACCTTCATCTTGTCTGGAATTATACTCTTTATGTAAACCGACGCCTGCTGACCCACCTTGATACCATCCTTGCACTCAGCAAGGCCCGCAAGGTTGGGAGAAAGCTCCACGAAGGCTCCGTAGCTCTCCACAGACCTGATGATTCCTGCCACCGTCTCCCCCGGCGAAAACATATCTGCGTTCTCCTGCCATGTGCCGAGAAGCTCCTTGTGACTTAAGGTGATCCTTCCGTTTTCCATGGATTTTATCACAGCCTTCACACTCATCCCCACAGTAAAACGCTCCCTCGGATGCTCGATTCTCGAAACTGAGATTGTATCAATGGGCATAAGCGCTACTATTCCGCAACCGATATCCGCAAAAGCTCCAAAGGTCTCAAGGTGAGTAATACGAGCATCCACCACATCTCCCACAGAGAGTCCTGAAATGAAGCTCTCCATACACCTTCTCTGAGCCTTCTCTCTGGAAAGAATCGCAACGGTAGAGCCGCTCTCGTCTCTGTCAAACCCCGTTATCACAAAGCTTACGGGTCGGTTAACTCTGCTGATTACCGCAATGTCCCTGACTCTTCCCTCTTTAATTCCCAAAGCACCCTCACGCCTGGGGATAACACCCTTGATGCACCCAAGGTCAACGGTCAGATTGTGAAGGGAGTCACAGACGGTTGCCCTTGCCTCAAGAATCTTTCCGTCTCTGTACGCTTCGCTTAAGGTTGTGATGCTCTGCAAACAATCTCTGTTTTCTTCTGTTTCCATAAGACAACCTTCAGGTAAAAAGTCCGCCATATTAAAGCCTCCGTATTTTTTCGTTTTATAAGCAATTCTATGAAAAAAATTCAGGTAATATTCACATTGAGGCTCGCTTATTTCTTCGTAGATATTGAAAAAACAACTCAGTTGATGTACAATATAAGTTAAGTTTATTAAGGTGCGTGTAATTATGAAAAACAAGAGACTTTTATCTGTACTTATATCAGCATTGATGTGCCTGCTTCTTGTGCTTTCGGGTTGCTCCTCAAAACAGGGAGGCAACCCCTCCTCAACCTCTGACGAGGTGACAACAAGCGTAGCACCGGTATCAGGTGAAACAGACACTTCTAATACCGAGAGTGAAACTCAGCCTACCGCCGAGGTAACCGAAACCGTTACAAGACCTGACTCAGGAGACTCAAATCAAGGAACACACCAGAACTCAGGCAGCGTTTCGAACTCCAACACCTCAGGAGGCAACCGCAAGCCCCAGACCAACACCTCATCAGGTGCAGTTGCTGACGCAGGTCCCTCTGACACAGCAAAGCACTGCACAATCACAGTAGGAAGCAAAGGCTACGTCAAGGATGTGGGAGACACAATCACCTACACCTTCTACCTCACAACCCCCAAGAAAATCGAGGATGTTCAGGCAGCTCTCACCTACGACAGCAGAATGCTCAGACTCAAAACCTCGGAGGCTCAGGATTTCTTCCCCGTTATGGGGGGCTCTGTTATCTACAACACAGCAATCAAAGACACTGTCAAGTTCAATGCCGTGAACATCTCAGGCTTTGACTTCACTCAGAGAGGTGCTCTCATCACCGCTGAGTTCGAGGTTCTCAGAAACGGCGGAACATCCATCTCCACCGCAATCGAAATAATGTCCGAAAAGGGTGGCAACTACTACGTTGACAGCTTTATAATCTCCGATGCCATTACCTGTGAAGAAATTCTTACACAGTAATCAATATTCTTGAAAGGAAATATAACTATGACTCTCAAAAAACTTTTTGCAATGACTCTCGTAACCGTGATGACTGCCGGCTGTCTCTTTGCTTTAGGCGGTTGCGGTGACAAAAAAACAACAGAAAACAACTCCGACAACAAAACAAACAGCACTCGTCCCTCTGTAAACGCAGAGGTTAAAAATGACACAGCAAACAAGGTCGGTTACCAGCTTGAGATGCCCAAAGAGGGAGACACCATCGCAATCCTCCACACCAATATGGGCGACATCACCTGGAGATTCTTCCCCGAAAACGCACCCAAGGCTGTTGAGAACTTCATCACTCTTGCAAAAGATGGTAAGTACAACGGCACAATCTTCCACCGCGTTATCAACGACTTTATGATTCAGGGCGGTGACTATGAAAATGGCGACGGCACAGGCGGAAAGAGTGCATGGGGCGGCAAGTTCGAGGACGAGTTCGTAAACACTCTCTTCAACATCCGCGGCTCAGTTGCAATGGCAAACTCAGGTGCAAACACCAACGGAAGCCAGTTCTTCATCAATCAGTCAAAGTCCGCTCCCTCTGTTCCCGACTTTGACGAGCAGTATGAGTACATTGTTCAGGGCTACAATCAGGCTGTGGCTCAGGATCCCACAATGAAAACCGCATATCCCACCGCTGAGGCATATATTGACGCATACGCAGAGTACCTGGGCACTTATCCCATCTATCCCTTAAGCTATGCAGTTACCGATGAAATTCAGGCTCTCTACGATGCAAACGGCGGCAATATTCACCTTGACGGCGCTCTGAGAGTTAACGGCGGACACACAGTTTTCGCTCAGGTTATCGACGGTATGGATGTTGTTGACTCCATCGCAGGCGTTGAAGTTGACAGCACTAACAACAAGCCCACCACAGACGTGATTCTCGAGTCTGTTGAAATCACAACCTACTCTGCACAGTAATCAAGTGATAAAACGGGAGTGAGCACCATGAACAAGCCCATCATCGCCATAATGTATGACTTTGATAAGACTCTCAGCACCAGAGATATGCAGGATTTCGCCTTCATTCCAAGCCTCGGAATGGAGAGTGCCGATTTCTGGAAATGTGCCAACGACTTCGGAAGAAATGAAAAGATGGACGGCATTCTTGCCTATATGTACACCTCGGTAAAGAAATCCCGGGAGCACAATATGCCTTTAAAGAGAGAGGCTCTTGTGGCACACGGAAAGTCTGTTGAGTTCTTCCCCGGAGTTGAGAGCTGGTTTGACCGCATAAACACCTACGGCAAAGAGCAGGGAGTTATCATCGAGCACTACATTATCTCCTCAGGTATGAAAGAGATTATCGAAGGCACGGAAATCGCAAAAGAGTTCAAGGAAATCTTTGCCTGCGAGTTTTATTATGACGAAGACGGTAACGCAGCATGGCCAAAAACTGCCGTAAACTATACCAACAAAACTCAGTTCGTTTACAGAATAAACAAGGGTGTTCTTGATGTTTCAAATGACATTGACCTGAATCGTTCTATGCCTGATGATTCCAAGAGAATCCCCTTCACAAATATGATTTATATCGGTGACGGTCTCTCCGACGTACCCTGTATGAAGATGATGCAGTCCTACGGCGGACAGTCCATTGCGGTTTATCCCGAAGGCGACAGACACAAGGTAGAGGAATTGCTCATTAAAGACAGAGTTAACTTCATCTTCCCCTCTGATTATCGTGAGGGCGGAGAGCTTGAAAGCGCTATGAAGAGCATCATCCGCAAAATTGCAATTTGTGACACCCTCTATGACATAAATCAGGAACAGCTGAGAAGCATCACAAAATAAGAATTAAGCCGTTGTGAATTCTCACAGCGGCTTTTCCTCACCATTATTCAAAAAGGAGGCAGTTATGAGCGAAAAAATCAGCACCCCAAGAATCGCAAAATGGGATAACGCAAAAGCTTTTCTTATGCTCCTTGTGGTCTTTGGACACGCTCTTACCCCCTACACCGACAGGGGCGGCTATATGCACGCAGTTTGTCTTTTTCTTTACAGTTTCCATATGCCGCTTTTTATGTTTTTAAGCGGTCTTTTCTCAAAGAGTACAGTAAACTCAAAGCCCTTCCGCTATGAGAAGGTGGTTTCCTTCTTTCTGCTCTTCTTTGTGATGAGAATAACAAATTACTTTATTCTCCTGCTTCTGGGAAGGAATCCCTCCTTCCCTCTTCTCTCTGAAAACGGCACTCCTTGGTACATCTTTGTGTTTGCGGTTTTCATCCTCATTGCGCGAGTCCTGAGAAATCTTCCGAAAACCACCGTGCTTATCGTATCCGTAGTTCTTTCTCTGCTGGTGGGTTATCTTGACTTTATCGGCAATGTGCTGATGCTCTCCCGTATTTTTACCTTCTTCCCCTCCTTCTGGCTGGGATATATGCTAAGTCCCGAGAAGCTTCAGAGCTTTCTTGAGAAAATATGGGTAAAGATTTCAGCCATAATAATACTTATTGCCTTTTCACTTGTGCTCATCTTTATGACCGACAAGATCTTTTCCCTCAGATATGTTTTTACCGGCAACAATCCTTACATTGAATTCGGTACCGACTGGTACCCCTTCGGCTCGGCTCTCAGACTTTTCTGCTACGGAGTATCCCTCTTCGTGGGTACTTCAGTACTCTCACTCATTCCCTCAAAAAAAATTCCTCTTCTCTCCCACACAGGAAAGAAAACGCTGTCAGTTTATGCACTGCACAGACAGCCTCTCTTTGTTTTGCAGTACACCTTGCCCGGACTCTCTCTTTGCACACTTCATCCCAATGTCATTATCATTATTGTCTTTGTTACTTCTCTGATTCTTACTCTTGTTCTCTCTATGAAAATATGGGACTATGTGCTTTACCCCATAACCAATTGGAACAAGATGATAAAACTCAAAAAGAACAAATAATAACTAAACGCCCCGACAGAAAACCTGTCAGGGCGTTTTTGATTTGCACTATACTTCTCAGCCGAGGATATCAAGGATATCTTCCTTGGGTCTGTATCCCACAATTCTC
>JAZSME010000008.1:0-16579 GCA_045535715.1 Ruminococcus sp.
GTGATGTAGGGCGGGTTGGAGATAATGAGGTCGAAGCTCTCATTTTCAAAGCGGGAATGTTCACAGAAAAGATCACCGCTTATGATTTCTATATCCGCTTCGTGGTACTCTGCGTTCTTTTTGAGATAGAAAAGAGCGTCCTTTGAAATCTCCAAAGCAGACACCCTTGCTTTGGGAAAAAGCTTCTTGAGGGTTATTGCAAGGATTCCGCTTCCCGAACAGATGTCGAGGACGGAGGGGCTTTCGTTACCTGATTTTCTGAGAAAATCTATGGAGGCTCTCAGCACCACCTCGGTGTCATCTCTGGGGATAAGCACACCCTTTCCCACAAAGAATCTGCGGGAAAAGAATTCCCAGTAGCCTGTGATGTATTGCAAGGGCTCGCCCTCTGCACGTCTTTTGACGTAAGAGAGGACAAGCTCTTTTTTTTCGTGGTCTATTTCCTCGTTAATGTGATTTTTCAGTTCCTTTTCGGGGATGAGAAGGGCCCCCTCAAGGAGCAGTCGGGCATCATCAAGAGGATAATCCGCCCCTGAGGCTCTGAGAGTTTCCTCAGCCTCTAAGAGGAGTTCTTTAAGTGTCATATCAGCGCTTCACAATGTCGGAGCCATCCTCGGGGATAACGGGGGTGATGGCTGCAATGGCGATTTCCAGCATATCGTCAGAGGGCTCGCGGGTGGTGATTCTCTGTGCCCAGAGACCGGGAGCGGCAATGATCCTTGTGAAAGCGTTGTCGTGTCTGCCGCAGAGCTTGATAAGCTCGTAGCCGATGCCGACGGTTATGGGCAGAAGCAGAATTTTGATGACGCTTCGAAGTATGGTGCCGAGGATTCCCAGAGAAGCAAACTGGGGAACGAAGAGACCGATAACGAAGCCGAGAAGCAGCATGATAACCATAAAGCTTGTGCCGCAACGAGGATGGAAACGGCTGTGTTTTCTGCAGTTCTCAACGGTGAGCTCCTCGTCTGCTTCGTAGCAGAAGATGGTCTTGTGCTCGGCGCCGTGATACATAAATACTCGCTTCATATCCTCCATCTGTGAGCAGAGGATGATGTAGCCGAAGAAGAGGATCATTCGGATTGTAACCTCAACAGCGGACTGAACTGCTCTGTTTTCGAAGAAGGGGGCAAGGGGGCGCAGGAGTCCGTAGAGGAAGGTGGGGAGCCAGAAGAAGAGGACGATTGCAAGGGCGATTCCAAGCACGGAGGCGATGGACATAATCACCGTCATAACCTTTTCGCCCAGCTTATCGTTGAGCCAGCGCTCGAACTTGCTCATCTGTTCCTCCTCGACCTCCACGCTGTCGATTGCCTTGTTGGCGGAGATCATCAGAGATTTGTAGCTCAGGCGAAGAGAGTCGATCATACCTGCCACACCTCTTATTAAAGGAACTCTGAAGAACTTTGACTTGGAAGAAAGGCTTGTGAACTCCACGTCTTCGGTTTCGATTTTATCGGGAGCGGTTCTGACGGCAAGAGTGATCTTTTTGGGACCTCTCATCATAATGCCTTCAATCAGAGCACTGCCGCCGATGGAAGTGATTTTTTTACAGTTTTCTTTGCATTTAGCCATAGCGATTCTCTTTTCAAAAAAATTTTATTCCGTGGCCTTGGGAAGGATGATGGTTACTTTTGTACCAACACCGATACTGCTTTCGATCTGAAGCTCTCCTGAGTGAAGGAGAACGATCTCATCGGCAAGAGCAAGTCCGATTCCGGAACCTCTTACGGACTGATTGGCCTTAAAGAATTTATCCTTAACTCTGGGCAGGTCATCGGGGGCAATTCCGCAGCCTGTGTCGGTGACAACCACCTTCACAAGGTCATCGCTGAGGAGCACCTGAATACCTACCACACCGTCCTTGGGTGTGTATTTCAGAGCGTTGTCGATTATGTTGATGAGCACCTGCTTGATCTTGTTTTTGTCAGCCATAACGGGAGCCACAAAGCCGGGCTCGTCGTAGAGCAGATGCTTCTGTTCGTTTCTGGCGCGGTCTCTCATCATGTAGAGAACCTCATCAAGCTCTGCCAGAATATCCAACTTTTCTGTCTGGAGGATCATATTGTTATTTTGCATTCGTGAGAAGTCAAGAAGCTCCTCAACAATTCCCGTAAGTCGGGTGGATTCCTTGACGATAATGTCCATGCCCTTTTCGAAGGTTACGGGATCGGGAAGGGTAGCTCCCTGCATAGTTTCTGCCCAACCCTTGATGGCTGTCAGGGGAGTGCGCAGCTCGTGGGAGACGCTGGAGATAAAGTCGTTTTTCATTCGGTCAGAGGCACCCAGCGCCTTTGCCATATCGTTGATTGCATCGGAGAGGTCACCGATCTCATCGTCGTACATTTTGTCGATCTGTGCGCCGAAGTCGCCCTGAGAGATCTTCATGGCGGTTTCCGTAATGTTCTGGACGGGCTTTACGATGCTTCGGATGAAGTAGGTGCCTGAGAGGACGACCAGAAAGATAATGAGAAGACCGATGGCACAGAAAATGATTATTGCCCAGAAAATGAGACTGTCGATTGCCTCCATGGAGGAGACGTATCTGATGGCGCAGATGGTGTCGCCGTTGGCGCTTTTGACTATTCGGGTGACGGCACTTACCTTTTCGCCGGTGGAGAGCTTTCCTGTCCATTTGCCGTAGCCCGAGGAGCTGTTCTTTGCAGCCTCGTAGTCGGGCATGGTCTCAGGTGCGTCGGGAGTAAAGCCCGTTGAGTTTGCCAGGATGAGACCTTCGTGGTCGATAACGGTAATCTCCATCAGCTCTCTGTCGGAAACATTTTCAACGAAGTCCTTGGCCGTAACCGCAAAGGTGGCATCGGAGTCAGAGGAGAAGTCCGCCAGAGTGTTGTAAAGCTCAAGGCTTCTGCCGTTTAAGGTTTGCTCCACCGAGGAGTAGTAGTAGGTCCACATAAAATATGAAAGACAAACTACTGCGAAAATAACAATTGCCACAATGGTGCACAAGGTATTGAAAACCCAGCGCTTTGTAATACCCTTTAGCATTTATGCGGGACCTCCTTTCCCGGGGATTTTTGCTCAAAGGCGCAGATATCCTGCCCCTTTTGAGGATTATTATGAGAAGAGGGGAATTATGCGTCCCATTTGTAACCCAGACCCCAGACAGTTACAATGAACTTGGGGTTGGAGGGCTCGTCCTCTACCTTCATTCTCAGACGTCTGATGTTAACGTCGACGATTTTTTCCTCGCCTACATAAGCTTCGCCCCAGACGTGGTTAAGAATGTCAGTACGGTCAAGAGCCACACCGGGATTTGAGAAGAAATACTCGATAATCTGGAACTCCACCTGAGTGAGTTCAATAAGCTTGCCCTGCTTGAGGAGGGAACGGTTTCTCAGATTCAGAGTGAAGATACCGCTCTTGAGCTCCTCCTTGAAGTTGTTGCCTGCACGCTGCTCGGCGATGCTGACTCTTCTGTAAAGGGAGTCAACTCGGGCAAGAAGCTCGGAAGGGGAGAAGGGCTTTGTAACATAGTCATCAGCACCCAGCATAAGGCCTGTTACCTTATCCATCTCCTGAGTGCGTGCGGAAAGCATAATAATGCCGATACTGCCGTTTTTATTGCGAAGCTCCTTGCAGACCTGGAGTCCGTCGATGCCCGGCATCATAATGTCGAGAATTGCAACGTCAAAATCGCCGCCGTGCTCTTCGTATTTCTGAAGAGCCATTTCACCGCAGTCTGCCTCAACTACGTCGTAGCCTGCGCGGCGCAGGTTGATTACCACAAAATCGCGGATTGCGGATTCATCTTCGCAGACAAGAATTTTTTTCATAATATTACCTCCGTCTCGATTAAATTTCGTTTCGTATATAAAAGCTTGAATTCAGATGTTATTTATTTGACAGGGAGAAGGCGTCCATTACCTCCTGATCTGTCATCATAAGGGGGTTGTTGTTCTGAGGAATGCTGAAGGAATAAACCTGAGTTTCTGTGCGCTCAAGCTCAGTATAGCCCTTGGAGGAAACTCCGTCATTCCAGATGGTCAGATCAAAAATCTTGATGACAAGAAGCACATCTCCGTTTCCGTTTTTCTCGTCCCATTTGCAGAAGGTAACCTCAGATGTGGAGTAATTAACGTAGGCTGTGACCTTGTCCTGCCAGGAGTCGGGAGTGAAGAAATGGAAGCTGTAAATTATTGAAGCGATGCAGGTCTCGTCAACCTTGAGAGTTCCCAGATCCGTAAACTCGCACCAGTAGACCTGAGCCGAGGGAACAGCGTCAAGCTGAGAGGTGTCAAGGGGCATACGGAAGGTGTTGGGGATTTCTATTATGCCGTCACCGTCAATGTCCTGAGACTTGGTGGCGTAGCTTCTCAGCGCCTGATTGGTGGGAAGATTCTCAGTGAAGCGGACACATTCGAGGGAAGAGAAGAAATCGTGGAAATAAATAATCTGGGTGTTGTATTCTCCGTCCTTTGTAACACCGTCAACAACGGCGCCGTAGCGTGTCTCGCTGACCTTTCCCGTAAGGAGCTGGTTGTATGATACAACCTCGTCGTCCATGGGAGTTTCGCCCACAACGTAGATGTTGTTCTTTGTGTCGTTTAAGGATACCAGAGAGGCCATGGAGGGTCTGTCAGCTGAGTATAGGGAAAGAAGAAGCAGGTCATTCTTTCCGTTTCCTGTGAAGTCATCCACCAAGATCTCGGTGTACTGGTTGGGGCTTTGAAGCTCCTTGTTGCCCTTTGAGTCGGGGATGTATACGGTGAGGTCGTTTACAAGGGAGTTATAGGTGCTCCAGCCGACGATGATCTCGTCCTTGCCGTCGCTGTCCATATCGGTGAAGATAAGTCTGTCCACCGTGGTGCCCTTGCCGGTGAAGTCGCCGATTACCTCCCAGCCGTCCTTTACGGGATTCATAACAAGAAGGTGGATGCTCTTGACATCGCCCTTGGGCTGATAGAAGGCGATGGCCTCCTCCTCTCCGTCCTTGTCAAAGTCAATGGAGGTGATGGCGGAGCGGTGCGCACCCTTCTGGGGATACTTGAGGGAGTAGCCTTCTCCTGCGTGCTGGTCAATGAGCTCCTGAATGGCGGCGTTTTCGCCTGTTGCCTTGGGCGGTCTCATAAGCTCGGAGACGTTGAAGGTAAGTCCCGTACAACCGCTGAGAGAAAATGTCATAAGAACGGTAAGTATGAGTGCAATTATTCTTTTTTTCATTTTACCGCCCTCCTTTTAATCATTTCTTTCTGTAAACGGCAGTGAGATATTTGATAAGGATGCCTTCGTCCGAGAACATCTTCTCGTGCTCGGTGACGATATTGTCCTTTACGTCACTTCTGTGAAGGTCATAGGTTTTGTAGGTTATCTCGAAGCCACATTCCTCGAAATACTGAAGACTGTCCTCAAAGAGCTCGTCGTTGTCGGTTTTGAAGCGGACCTCGAAGCCGTCTCTGAGAAGGGACTTGTAGATTTCAAGCTTTGTGGTGTGGGTGAGTCTTCTCTTGTTGTGTTTTCCTCTGGGCCAGGGATTGCAGAAGTTGATGTAGAGTCTGCCGATGTTGTCCTCAGGGGAGATAATGTCGAAGAGCTTGTCCACGTTGTATGCGGTGAGCATAACGTTTTCGGGAGTTTTGCCTTCTTCCTCGAAGAGCTTAACAATGTTTCTCCTTGCAACTCCCAGCATATCGCTTTTGATATCAACGGCAATGAAGTTGGTGTCGGGATTTGTGAGTGCCTTCTTTGCAACGAAGGTACCCTTTCCGCAACCCACCTCAAGCTCGATGGGGTTTGTATTTTTAAAGAGGCTCTGCCATTTTCCCTTCATTTCTGCGGGATTTCCCACGAAAAAGTTACAGGCATCAAGCTCGGGCTGAGCCCATTTTTTCTTTCTGATTCTCATTTTATCACCAAAAAATAACAGCTTTTCGCAATATGTGCATTAGTTAGATATTATTATATCAAAATATTGTGGTTTTTGCAACCGTTTTGCACATATTATTTACATTGTTTTTATAATATTTACAAATGTAAAAAGAATCAGGAAATTTGCGGTTTTAAGAGGGGAAAGTTTTTAACAAAACTGTTATGCTTTTATTAGGAGATAAGGCGCAAAAAAAGGACACAGAAAAATCTGTGTCCCGAAGGTTTTTATAGATATCTGACGGGGAAATCCCACGAGGCTTTTATAAACTCGATATGAGGAAACTCCTCGGAGAGCTTTTTAAGAAGCGGGGATATGACCACATCCTCTGTGTGGAAATGTCCTGCTGTCACAAGGGGAATCTCACCCTCTGCTGCCATGAGATATTCGTGGTGGCGAGCCTCGCCTGTAAGGAAAATATCAGCACCGAGGGCGATGGCTTTATGATAGCCGTCTGCACCGGCTCCTGATGATACTGCCACTTTTGTGACGCTTTCCATGTCGCCTGCACAGGCTACACAGGGAGAGTTGAGTCTCTCCTTGACAAAGCTTAAGAATTCAGTCAGAGCCATAGCCTTTCTCAGCTTTCCCAGAAGCAGGAAGTCCTCGGGGTAAAAGCTTTGCTCCTGAAGGCTCAGAGCATTTGCAAGAGCTGTGTTTACACCTGAATCCTCGGCACGGTCAAGGTTTGTGTGAAGGCAGAGAGCTGTGATGCCTTCCTTTGCAAGGAGATAGGGGATGGAGTCCCGGGAAAGCCTTTTAATGGGCGTAAAAATAACGGGGTGATGGCTTATGATAAGCTCAGCACCCATATCCTTTGCTTCATCAATCACAGCCTTTGTGATGTCAAGGGCAAGAAGCACCTTGGTAACGGGAGCGTTTTCGTCTCCCGCAAGAATTCCGCAGTTGTCGAAATCCGCACAGCTGCAAAGGGGAGCGAAGCTTTCCGTAAAGGCTAAAATATCTTTTACTTTGGTCATAGTTCACAAAGCCTTTCCTTAAGTTTTTCCGAGAGGAGCTTTGCCTCTTTTGAGAAGGGGGCCTTTTTGAGAAGAGCGTGGAGCTGAGCCTCGATAAAAGCTCGGTCAAGGGGATTTTTCTCGGGGGAAAGCTCTCCCACATAGGGATAGAGAACATCCTTTTTGGAAGCCTTTCCTGTGAAGGTTGCCGCAATAACCGTGTAGAGCTTATCAGCGGCTGTGCAGGTCTCTTGCCTTATTATCTCAAAGCCCTCCTCAGAGAGATACTGAAGAAGGAGATGAGGCTTTGACATAGGCTGAAGAACAAGCTGAATCTCAGGAGATTTCACCCAAGGGGCGGCAGAGAGGATGGAGATTATGGTTTCTCCTCCCATTCCTGCAATGACGATGTCCTGTGCTTCTCCCTCTGAGATCTTTTCAAGTCCCGGTGAGAGCCTTGTGCTGATCTTATCCTCAAGACCGTATTTTTTAATAGTGAGCCTGCCTTTTTCAAGGGGGTCGGGGTTAATGTCAGAGGCAATGGCCTTCGGCACCTTCCCCGAAAGCACCAGAGAGACGGGGAGATAGGCGTGGTCGGTGCCGATATCCGCTACGACCCTGCCTTCTCTCACAAACTCCGAGCAAAGGGAAAGCCTTGAATCAAGAGAAAATGGTCTTGACATTACTCTGCAATCTTTGCGTTGATCTTCTCAATGAGCTCGTCTGCGTTTGCTGAGTGCACCTGACAAGCCTCCTCAATGGTCTCGCCTCTTGCAGCGGGGCAACCGAGGCAGTGCATACCCATCTCGAGGAAAAGCTCTGCGGTCTGAGGGTACTTGTCCAGAACATCACCGATGATCATTGTCTTTGTAACTGTCATAATTTATACCTCCGTTTGGTTTGATTGTTATTTTGAAGTCCATTATATCACTTTCTGCGGCGGAATGCTACATTTTTCGGAAAAATATAAAAAGAAACAGTGAAAATAAAAACAGAAAACGCCTCGGTGTGACCGAAGCGTTTGTGCACAAAATATAACGAAGATTATCCTGTTAACCGAAGATGATCCTTGAATTTATTCTGCGTCTGTACCTGCGTTTCTCTTTGCAAAGCATTCTCTGCAATAGTAATCCTTGCCCTCCATGGGAGTAAAGGGAACGGAGTCCTCCTTACCACAATCGGCGCAGATGATAGCGGATCTCTCGCGCTGGGGTCTGCCGGCATTCTTTCTTGCCTGTCTGCAAGCCTTGCAACGCTGAGGCTCATTCACAAAGCCTTTCTCAGCATAGAATTCCTGTTCTCCTGCGGAAAAAATGAATTCTTCGCCGCAATCCTTGCAAATGAGTGTCTTGTCTTCGTACATGAGATTTACCTCTCTTCAAAAAATTAATCCCGTGCGGAATTGCACCGCAAAAACTATTTCGGGACAGATAGCAAACTGACGGAATCCCAAAGGTGATCACTTGCTTGTGACCTTTTTGCGGATTCGCTGAAGGGCGTTGTCAACGGATTTTACCGAAACACCCAGATTTTTAGAAATATCCTGATAGGAAAGGCCCTGAAGGTAGAGCCGGAGCACGCTGAGCTCGCGGTCGGAAAGGGTGTCCCTGAGCTTCTTTTCGAAATCCTCCGCCCTCTCTCTCTCCAGAAGGAGATTTTCAGGATTCGAGGTGTTTTCATCGGAGAGCTCAAGCCCCTCGAAGGGAACAATGGAGTCCCCGGGGATGGCGCCCTTTGCCGAGGATTTTCTCACCACGGAAAGGAAGCGTCGGTTGATACAGGTCAGGGCAAAGTTTCGAAAGGAAACCTTCCTTTCGGGGTCAAAAGCCTTGCAGGCGCTGAGAAGACCCAGAAGCCCTTCCTGATAAAAATCGTTCTTATCAAATCCCGAGGCGGAGTATTTGTTCGCAACGGAAAGAATAAGACCCTTGTATTTCTCGCTGATTTCGAGGAAGGCGCCGTTGTCGCCCTCACGGACTTTCAAAGCGAGGGTGAGGTCTTGGGAGTCACCTTGCTCCTGAAAAAAACGGTTATCAGCCAAATCAATTCCCCACCATCCTATTATTCTAATATATCGTACTATAAAAAATGTCAAAAGTCAATAAAAAAATATTGACATTCTCAAAAAAATGCGAAAGATTATACAAATTCACCAAAACAGACAAAGTTTTTTTGTGAATCAAAGGGAAGAGAAAAGTGCTATAATATAAAATAGAGTAAAATTTTGTAAAAATACGGATGTGCGCACTTCCCGTTTTCTCGGAAGAAATTGCGAAAAAAGCCTTAAGAGGTGGTTATTGTGGTAGTAAAAGTAGGCAGCGTGGGCCTTTTCGGCATGGACGGATATCAGGTGGAGGTTGAGGCGGATGTGTCCTCGGGACTTCCTGCCTTTGACATAGTGGGTCTTCCCGACACAGCGGTAAGAGAAAGCCGTGACAGAGTCAGAGCCGCCATGAGAAACTGCGGCTTCGGATTTCCTGTTTCAAGAATTATCGTAAACCTTGCTCCGGCGGACATCAGAAAAGAGGGCCCTCTCTATGACCTGCCCATACTGGTCTCCATACTCAGAGCCACAGCACAGCTTTCTGAGGATATTTCCGACTGCGCTTTTCTGGGTGAGCTTTCCCTTTCGGGAGAGGTAAGGCCCGTAAACGGAATCCTTCCCATGACAATCAAGGCTCGTGAGTGCGGTTTCAAAAGAATTTTTGTGCCCTTTGAAAATGCCTCTCAGGGAGCTGTTGTTGAGGGGATAGAGGTCTATCCTCTGAGAAACGTAAACGAGCTTATTGACCACCTGAAGGGCGAAAAGCTTATTGACCCTGCCAAGGTGGAGGAATTCTCCTCTGAGCGTGGGTTTGTTCCCGATTTCTCTCAGGTCTGCGGACAGTTTGAGGCAAAGAGAGCCATGGAGGTGGCGGCGGCAGGCGGACACAATGTGCTGCTTATCGGCCCTCCCGGCTCAGGCAAGAGTATGCTGGCAAAGAGACTTCCTTCCATACTCCCCGATATGACTCACACAGAGCGCATTGACGCTTCAAAGATACACTCCATTGCAGGTACTCTCCCCGAGGGGTCGGCTCTGCTTTATGAGCGCCCCTTCAGAAGTCCTCATCACACAGTTTCCGCTGTGGGACTTTCCGGCGGCGGCACAATTCCCCGTCCCGGCGAGGTTTCTCTTGCTCACAACGGAGTGCTTTTCCTTGACGAGCTTCCCGAGTTTTCCCGCACAGCCCTTGAGGTTCTGCGTCAGCCCATTGAGGACTCGGTGGTCACAGTCTCCAGAGTCCACGCAACGGTGAGCTACCCCTGCTCGGTGATGCTTGTGGCGGCTATGAATCCCTGCCCCTGCGGTTACTACGGAAGCAATGGAAAAAAATGCACCTGTAACGACAACCAGATAAAGAAGTATCTCTCAAGGGTCTCGGGCCCTCTTCTCGACAGAATCGACATTCACGTTGAGGTGCCCAAGGTGGAGTATTCAGATCTGAACAGCTCCTTTAAGGCAGAGTCCTCCGAGGAAATCAGAAAGAGAGTCAACAGAGCAAGAGCCTTCCAGAGTGCAAGGTTTCAGGATACGGACATTACCTGCAACGCAAAAATGACCCCCGATTTCGTGAAAAAGGTCTGCGTGACGGACGAAAAGGCTCAGGAGACTTTGAAGAGCGCTTTTGATAAGCTTTCCCTCTCCGCCAGAGCCTACGACAGGGTGCTGAAGGTTGCAAGAACCATTGCGGATCTTGACGAAAGTGAGATCATAAAAGAGGATCATGTGCTTGAGGCGGTCCAGTACAGAACTCTGGACAAAAAGTACTGGAACGACTGAATATGACTGAATTTTTTAGAACGCTTGTTCGTTTGTTTTCAGCGTTGGTTGTGATTATTTCAATAAAAATTACGGACAGCGTAAAATTTGCATACAAGTTTACCAAAAAAGGGTTACAATTACAAATATGCGGTTGACATTGAGCCGTTTATGTATTATCATTTTGTTGTATGCCAAGTAGTGGTTTTGACTAAATTGGCTGTTTTTGTTTTGTATAATACTCACAATGAATTAAAAGCCTAAAATTCCCCGAAAAGGAGGAGTTTTTCAGAAGATTTTAAAGAGAGTAAACAGAAGTTTTTTACAGAGATTGAAAACAATAATGTATCCCCCTAATTACTTAATTATCGGAGTGTGCAGATTTGGAAAAATATATAATTAACGGCGGAAAGGTCCTCTCAGGAGAGGTTACCATCAGCGGTGCAAAGAATGCGGCTGTTGCCATCATTCCCGCGACCATCCTCTGTGACGAGCCCTGCCGAATCGAAAATATACCTAACATCAGCGATGTTACCTTAATAGCAAAAATACTCAAGAATCTGGGTGCCATTGTCACAAGAGTGAACAAGTCCACCCTCGACATCGACCCCAGACCCATCAGCACATACAGTGCAACCGATGACGCTGTCAGAGGTATGAGAGCTTCCTACTATCTTCTCGGTGCTCTCCTCGGCAGATTCAACAACGCAAAGGTTGCCCTTCCCGGAGGCTGTAACTTCGGACTTCGCCCCATTGACCAGCACTTAAAGGGCTTTGCAGCAATGGGCGCTACCTGTGACCTTGTGAACGGCGCTATTGTTGATGCCCGCTGCGACGGAAAGATTCAGGGTGCTTCAATTTACCTTGACACCGTTTCAGTAGGTACAACAATGAACCTTATGCTTGCCGCAGTAAAAGCTCAGGGTCAGACCATCATTGAAAATGCTGCCAAGGAGCCCCATATCGTTGACCTTGCAAACTTCCTCAATTCCATGGGCGCAAATATCCGCGGCGCAGGTACAGATGTCATCAAGATCCGCGGAGTTGACTACCTCCACGGCATCACATATTCCATCATTCCCGACCAGATCGAGGCAGGCACATACATGGCTGCCGTTGCTGCTACAAGAGGCAAGCTTCTGGTGAAGAATGTTACTCCCAAGCATCTCGAGTCAATCACAGCAAAGCTTCGTGAAATCGGCGTATTTGTTGAGGAGTTTGACGAGGCTGTGCTTATTGATGCAACAGGCAGAAGACTCAAGCGTTGCAACCTCAAGACCATGCCTCACCCCGGCTTCCCCACAGACTGCCAGCCTCAGTTTGTAGCCATGCTTACAACCGTTGAGGGCACAAGCATTGTAACGGAGAATGTGTGGGACAACCGCTACCAGTATATCCGCGAGCTTCTCCTTATGGGCGCTCACATTTCCGTTGAAGGCAGAGTTGCCATCATTGACGGACAGATGCCCATGCACGGCGCTCCCGTAAAGGCCACAGACCTGAGAGCCGGTGCGGCGCTGATCATTGCAGGTCTTGTTGCAAGCGGTGTTACTGAGATTTCCTCCATCAACTATATCGAGAGAGGTTACGAGGAGATCATCGACAAATTCCGTGCTTTGGGTGCGGATATCAGAAAGCAGTATGTGCCCGACGAGGACACTGCAGTTACTGCATAAGCAGATAAAATGGGGTACAGCAATGTGCCCCTTTATTTTTTAAGTTTTGTTTTGTAAGAGGGTAAGGTTTTGGCGAAATTCGTAACACTTTATAGCGGAAGCTCAGGCAACAGCTACTACATAGGAAGTTCAGGCGAAGGTGTGCTTATTGACGCAGGCAGAAGCTGTAAGCAGATCGAGGAAGCAATGAACATCAATAATCTTGATATGAGAAAGGTCAGGGCAATATTCATCACCCACGAGCACTGTGACCACACAAAGGGCCTCAGGGTGCTGGCTTCACGCTACGGCATTACGGTTTACTCCTCAGAAGGTACCATGTCGGAGCTTGAGAGAGGCGGACTTCTCGACTCAAGATTTACTGCGGATATAATTACCTCAAAGGTATCTTTGGGAGATATGCTTATCGAGCGCTTCAACACTCCCCACGACGCAAAGGAATCCTGCGCATACAGAGTCACCACTCCCGACGGAAAAAAGGCTATGGTAGCAACGGATATGGGGGTTATGCTCCCAACGGTGAGAAGTGCAATTTCAGAGTGCGATATGGCACTTATCGAGTCCAATCATGATGTTAATATGCTTTTGAGCGGCCCCTATCCCTATCCTCTCAAAAGAAGAATTCTCTCGGACAGAGGACACCTTTCCAATGCCGCCTGCGCAGAGGAGCTTCCGGATTTTGTAAGGTCCGGTGTGAAAAGATTGGTGCTCGGTCACTTAAGCGGAGAAAACAACACTCCCGACGTAGCCTATGTTACCTCTGAGTGCGCCCTTCGGATGCAGGGTCTTCGTGTCGGCGAGGACTGTACCCTTGAGGTGGCTCCCAAGGAGACAAGAGGCAAGGCGGTTATTTTCTGATAAGGAGGGGATATTATGCTGAGCGTCAACATTATCTGTGTGGGAAAGCTTAAGGAAAAGTACCTCACCGATGCCATAAAGGAATACAGTACCCGACTTTCCGCTTTCTGTAAATTCAGCATAGTGGAGCTTCCCGAATACCAGCTTCCCGAGAAGGCATCACAGTCTCAGATAGACAAGGCGCTTTCTCAGGAGGGCAGAGAGATAATAAAGAGACTCTCAAAGAATTCCCTTGTGGTGCCTATGTGCATTGAGGGAAAGCTTCTGTCCTCAGAGGAACTCTCCGAAAAGATATCCCAATCGGCGGTAAGGGGAAAGAGTGCGGTGGATTTCATCATCGGCTCCTCCTTCGGGCTTAGTGACGAGGTGAAGAAAATGGGGGAGCTTAAGCTTTCAATGAGCAAAATGACCTTTCCCCATCAGCTGGCTCGTGTGATGCTCTCAGAGCAGATTTACAGAGCCTTTCAGATTATGTCCGGGGGAAAATATCACAAGTAATAAGCCTCAAAAAGGCGTTTGATTTATTTTTAAGGGAGGTGCCGTCCTTGGCGCTTGACGGAATTTTTATGAGCTTTCTCCGCAGAGAAATAGAGGAGACAGCAGAGCTTGCAAAGGTGAATCAGATAGGTCAGCCCTCAAAGGACGAGCTGGTCCTGACTCTTCACACCAGAAACGGAAATAAAAAGCTTCTCATCTGCTCAAGAGCGGACACACCCAGATTAAGCTTTACCTCTTACTCTTTGGAGAATCCTCAGACTCCTCCCATGTTCTGTATGCTTCTGAGAAAGCACCTTTCCTCAGCAAGGCTAATAAGAGTGCGCCAGCACGAGCTTGAGAGAACGGTGTTTCTTGATTTTGAGGGTATGAGCAGTATCGGCGACAAGACTCTCTTTACCCTTGTGGTGGAGATAATGGGCAAGCACAGCAACTGCATTCTTCTGGACTCTGAGGGTGTGATCATCGATGCCATGAAGAGGATAGATATGACCCTTTCCTCCAAGAGAATGGTGCTTCCTGCACTTAAGTATGAGCTTCCGCCCTCTCAGGGAAAGCTGTCCCTTCTGTCAGCTGAGCCTGAACAAATCACAAACAGAGTGATGAAAGAGGAGAATATGGGTCTTGATAAGGCTCTGCTCTCAACTCTTATGGGTGTATCCCCTGTGGTGTGCAGAGAGATTTCCCATAGAGTAACGGGCATTACGGACTTTCCCGTTGCGGATATGACCGCGCGGGAGAGGGAGAAGCTTTCTGAAGAAATCAAGGCACTCGGCTACCTTGTGAGAGAGGGAAGCGGCACGCCTCTTATGCTCATAAACGGGGAGAACAAGCCCTTTGATATGAGCTTTATGAATATCGACCAGTACGGAGAATTCGCAAAAAAACGTGAGTTTTCCTCCTACTGTGAGCTTCTGGACGAATACTACCACACCCGCGACACCATGGAGAGAATGAAGGCTCACTCAAGAGAACTCACAAAGCTTGTGACAAACAGTATTGCAAGGCTCTCGAGGAAGCTTTCTCTTCAGATGCAGGAGCTTGAGAGCACAAAATGTCGCGAGGATCTGAGAATAAAGGGAGACTTGCTTCAGGCGAACCTTTACAGAATAGAAAAGGGTTCATCCTTTATTGAGGTGGAGAATTTCTACGATGAAAACTACGGCCTCATAAGAATCGAGCTTGATCCTGCAAAGACCCCTGCGCAGAATTCCCAGAAGTACTACAAAGACTACGCAAGGGCAAAGAATGCAGACAAGATCCTCAGAGTGCAGATCGAAAAGGGCAGAGAGGAGCTTCTCTATCTTGAATCTGTCCTTGACTCCATAGAGAGAACAGAGACAGCAAGGGAGCTTTCTCAGATAAAGCAGGAGCTGACTCTGGGCGGATATATCAGAACTCCCAGAACAAAGCAGAAGCCTCCTTCGGAGCTTCCTCCCAAGGAGTACAGAACCTCAGGAGGATTCACCGTTCTCGTGGGAAGAAACAACAGACAGAACGATGTTCTGACCCTTAAGACCGCACACAAGAGCGACCTTTGGTTTCACACCAAGGATATCCCCGGCTCCCACACAGTTCTGCTCACCGAGGGCAAAGAGGTGCCCAATGAGGATATCCTGGAGACAGCGTCCCTCTGTGCCTTTCATTCCAAGGCAAAGGATTCCTCTCAGGTGCCTGTGGATTTCACAGAGATAAGGTATGTCTCAAAGCCTCAGGGGGCGCCTTTCGGCAGAGTCATCTATACCCATCAGACCACAGTTTACGTTACTCCCGAGAGTAAAGAGGAGTACAGAGAGAAAAACTGAAAGTGTGAGTAAAAGTTCCCGAAGGAGAGAAAAAATGTCAACACTTTATGTTTCCGATCTGGATGCAACACTTCTCGGAAGTGACGGCACAATATCGGAATTTACCGTAAATACAATAAAGAGCCTTGTGAAAAAGGGAATGAAGTTTTCCTTTGCAACGGCAAGGTCTGCCTCCACCGCAATGAAGGTGACAGAGGGACTTTGCGAGGATATCCCCATCATCGTCTACACAGGTGCTTTCATTGTTGATGGAAGAACTCGTGAGAGGATAGTCACAAACTTTATGGATGAGAAGGAGATAAACGCCGTAGTTTCGGCTGTCAGAAAATTCTCACTTATCCCCATTGTGTATTCCTGCCTTAAGGGGGAGGAGAAGTACATCTTTGACCGAGGCTGTGTAAGCAAAAATGTGGATGAGTTCTTAAGAACCAGAGAGGGTGACAGAAGAAGCTATGAGGTTAAAGGCGCAGGCTTCGAGGGGACCCTTTTGGGGGATATCTTCTACTTTACCTTTATGGAGCCCTATGAGGATTTACTTCCCGTCTATGAGTATTTAAAGGATAAGTGCAACTGCCTTTTCCAGAAGGATAATTACACCGACAATTACTTTCTTGAGGTTATGCCAAAAGAAGCCACCAAGGCAAAGGGAGCTTTAAAGCTTCAGGAGATGCTCTGCTGTGAAAGGCTCGTCTCCTTTGGTGACGGCATCAATGATATTGAGCTTTTCAAGGTGTCAGACGAAGCCTATGCCGTTGAAAACGGAGAAGAGGAGCTGAAAAAATACGCCACAGCCGTTATAGAAAGCTGCGACGATGATGCCGTTGCAAGGTGGCTTTTAAAAAACAGCGGATTCTGAAACTGAATAAAGATAAAAAAACGACCGCTTCCACTATGGAAACGGTCGTGATTTTTTATCTATTCTTCCAAATTATACCCTTATAAGTTCAGGATTAAACGCAACCCTGAGCCTTCATTGCCTCAGCAACCTTGAGGAAGCCTGCAATGTTAGCACCTGCGCAGAGGTCACCCTCCATGCCGTAAGCCTTAGCAGCCTCGTAGGAGTTCTTGTAGATGTCCTTCATGATGCCCTTGAGCTTCTCGTC
>JAZSME010000032.1:0-16353 GCA_045535715.1 Ruminococcus sp.
ATACCAAAAAATTACAATATTTTACCGTCGTGGTTTGCAAGGTGCTTTCCACGGCGGTCTTCTTTTGTCTAAAATGCAGTAAAATAGCCGATAAATATTGGTAAAAAAGTCGTAATCTTTCTCTTGCAATTCTGCATTTAATACTGTATAATGAACTTACAGTGTCAAAGTGTGTATAAAAGTGACTCGAAAAATACGAAAATTGCGTTTTTTTAATCAAAAAAACGCAGATTTGAAGTAAGACGTACTTTGAGTGACACGAAAAAAAGATTTTTACCAAAAGGAGGTGGCAGAATGTTTACCGGTATGACTTTCCAGACCCTTGATGCAAAGGGCAGGGTTACTCTTTCTCAGAAGTTCCGCGATGAGCTTGGCGAGAGCTTTTACGTTACCAGCGGTTTCGATAAGGACTTCAGATGCGTTCAGATCATGTCGGCTAAGCAGTTTGACCGCCTTCTTTCTCAGATAAGAGAACTGCCTGCAAGAACCGCACTTCAGCTTCAGTATGTGCTGATTTCCCCCGCAACAGAGGTTTCCTGCAATGCTCAGGGAAGAGTCCAGATTCCTCAGGCTCTCCGTGATAGCGCGAAGCTTCAGAAAGATCTTGTTGTTCTGGGAATGGACACCAGAATCGAAGTATGGGATAAGGCAGTTTACAACGAGTTTATGGATAAGCAGATGCAGGAGTCCTTCCAGGATGCTCTTGAACTTCTGAGGTTGTGATTATGAGCTTTACTCATTTACCTGTTCTTCTCAGAGAGACCATTGAGGGTCTCGCAATAAAGCCTCAGGGAGTCTATGTTGACGGTACCGCAGGGGGCGGAGGTCATTCTTCGGAGATTCTCAGAAATCTCAAGGGCGGCACTCTCTACTCCATTGACCGCGATCCCGATGCTATTAAGGCTGTGAGCGAAAGGTTCAAAGATGAGCCCGCATCAAGAATTCTTCAGGGTCGCTTCGGCGATATGAAGGAGCTTCTCCGCAGTGTCGGAGTCACAGAGGTTGACGGTGTGCTTCTTGATATCGGAGTTTCCTCCCATCAGCTTGACACAGCAGAGCGTGGATTTTCTTTCCACGAGGATGCACCTCTTGATATGAGAATGAGTCAGCAGGGAGAAAGCGCAAGGGACCTTGTAAACGGACTTACCCAGGGAGAACTCCTCAGAATCATCTCTACATACGGTGAAGAAAAATACGCTTCCTCAATAGTCAGAAACATCATAAAGGCTCGTGAGGAAAAGGAAATAGAAACTACTCTGGAGCTTGCGGAGATCATAAAGGCTTCCGTGCCTCAGAGAGTCAGAAGAGAAGGTCATCCTGCAAGACAGACCTTCCAGGCAATCAGAATTGCCGTAAACGACGAGTTCGGAGAACTGGAGCGAGGTCTTGACGGTGCTTTTGATCTTCTCAGAGCAGGAGGCAGACTTTGTGTCATTACCTTCCACTCCATAGAGGACAGAATCGTTAAGAAGAAAATGCTCAAGTGGGCTGAGGGTTGTACCTGCCCCAAGGATTTTCCGGTGTGCGTCTGCAAAAATACTCCTAAAGTTAAAATCGTCACCAGAAAGCCCATTGTGGCATCGGATGAGGAGCTGGGAGTAAATCAGCGTTCCAGAAGCGCAAAACTGAGAATATGCGAAAAGCTTTGATATATATATATTAAAAGGGGATATCTGATATGGCATACGCTGCTTATGCACGTGATAACAGAGGTTACGATCTGAGCCTGTTTGAGACAACAAAGGGCACAGCAGTACCTAAGGAAGCTCCCACAAAAGTTAAGAAAAAGAAGAGCGCTGAAAACATCGTTAAGCTTCAGCGTGAGGATACTCTGAAAGCACAGAGAAGAAAGCACAACGTGCCTGCTCTTATCGTAGGTTTTGTTATGTCGGCAATTGCCATTGTCCTTCTGTGCCTGATTGTTTACGGCCAGGTTTGCCTTGCCGAGCTGAATCAGCAGATCATCTCCGCAGAGAACACCCTTTCTCAGCGTCAGAGCGAACAGCTTCAGATTCAGGCAAAGGTCGACAGCTCTCTCTCCACTCTGGTGGTTGAGGAGTTTGCGAAGACAAACCTCGGTATGGTGAAGGCTTCAAACCAGCAAAAAGAATATGTTAGCTTGTCACAGGGTGACAAGGCCCGCGTGTATATGGAAGAGGACAAGAGCCTCTTTGAGGAGATCGGCGACTATATCTCCGGGCTTTGGTCATAACATACCCTGTGTGATAATAGTATGTTATGTGAGGAATGAGAGTTGAGATTTTCGTCTTGACTCTTTTTCTGCTATTCTGCGGAGCTTTATTTTTGGCTCTGTTTATGATAAGCCGGTGTGAAATCGGTGTTTTTCGGAAGGGAATGAGAGAGATTGGCTAAGGGAAAGAAGCAGACGTTTAGGCAAAGAGCGGCAATCCTTTTGATGATAATACTGGTGCTTGGCTTCGGTGCCGCAGCCTTGAGACTTGCGTATCTTCAGACTTTTATGGCGGATAACCTTCAGCAGAGAGCTGTGAATCAGCAGCTGACAGATACCGCTCTCTCAGCAAAGAGAGGTACCATCTATGACAGAAACGGCTTGAAGCTTGCTTACTCGGCGTCGGTCTGGAGAGTTGTTCTGGCTCCTGTTTACTTTGAGAGTGACGAGGAGAGAAGAATAGTGGCAGAGGGACTTTCCGAGATACTTGATGTGGATGCTGAGAAGGTTTTCGAGAAATCTCAGCAGTCGAGCTACTATGTGGAAATCAAGCGTCAGGTGGAGTCAGACAAAAGAACAGAGGTGCTGAGCTTTATTGACAAGATTTCCGAGGAGCATGATATCAATCCCAATGTTATCTATCTCCTTGATGACTACAAGAGATACTATCCGCAGAATCAGCTGGCATCATCGGTAATCGGCTTTACAGGCTCCGATGATCAGGGCCTTGCAGGAGTGGAGTATCAGTACAACGAAATACTCTCGGGTACACCCGGAAGACTTGTAACGGCAACAAACTCCGTCGGAACGGAGATGCCCTTCAAGTACAGCCAGAATATCGGCGCAATTGACGGATGCAGTCTTTATCTGACAATTGATGAAACCATCCAGACCATTGCCGAGAAATATATGCAGGAGGGTATAGAGGACAATGCGGTTGCCTGCCGAGGCGTCTGCATTATCATGAACGTAAATAACGGCGAAATATACGCTATGGCATCTGTTGGTGGCTTTGACCCCAATGACCCTTATACCTTAAGCGAAGAAACTCTTGCAGGTATCGCAGAACTTCCCAAGGAGGAAAGAGCACAGGCAGAGAGCAATGCCCTGAGCGCTATGTGGAGAAACAAAGCGGTGAGTGATACCTACACTCCCGGTTCTGTATTTAAAATGTTCACCGCGGCTATGGCGGTGGAGCTTGGAGTTATCTCCGAGGAGGCTCCCTCTTTCTACTGCCCCGGCTACAAGATCGTTGACGGCGAGACCATCAGGTGTCATAACCACGACGGTCACGGAACACAGCACTTGAGAGATGCCATCAAGAATTCCTGTAACCCTGCTCTGATGGATATCGGAGACCTTATCGGTACGGATTATTTCTGGCAGTATTATCAGGCTTTCGGTTTCTCTGAAAGAACGGGTATTGACCTTCCCGGCGAGGCAAACGATATCTTCTTCTCTGACGACGGCTCAATGCTTCACATCAATCTTGCTACCGCATCCTTCGGACAGAACTTCCAGGTTACCCCCATTCAGATGGCAACTGCGGTTGCTTCTATCGCTAACGGCGGATACCTTGTTCAGCCCCACGTGGTTTCAAAGATAGTTGACGCTGACGGTAACGTGGTGGAGACAGCCTCCACCGAGGTAAAGCGTCAGGTTATCTCAGGAGAAACAGCAGACCTTATTGCTGATATTCTTGAGGAAAATGCGGTGTCAGGTTCCGGTAAAAACGGCTATGTTGCAGGATATAGAGTAGCGGGCAAGACCGGTACATCAGAAAAGAAAAAGGACGAAAACGGCGATGGTGTGCTCGACTACATTTCCTCCTTCTGCGGATTTGCTCCTGCAGATAAGGCTGAGGTTGTGTGCCTTGTTTTCTTTGACACTCCCACAGGTGCCGCTTACTACGGAAGTCAGGTTGCAGCTCCCGTCTTTGCAAAGATAATGGCAGAGGTTCTTCCTTACCTCGGAGTTGCAACTCAGTATACCGACGAAGAGATTGCGGCTCTGGATAAGACAGCAGAGACTTACGTTGGTCTTACTGTTGATGATGCAGTAACTGCCATTGACAGTCAGGGCTTCACATATACGGTCAGAGGCTACGGTGACAAGGTTATTGCTCAGGTGCCTCAGGCAGGTACCATAATTCCTCAGGGAGGAAACGTGGTGCTTTATACTGACGAGGAATGTGTCAAGGATCAGGTGGAGGTGCCTGATTTCAAGGGATACAGCATCAATGATGTTTATTATCTTGCGTCTGTTTATGACGTTAATGTAAGCCTTACGGGTGCCACAAATTCAGCGCTGAGTATGGCGACTTCCCAGAGTATCGCACCGGGTACCCTTGTGTCCCCCGGTACGGTAATTAAAGTAAGCTTTACGGCAGGCGGAGTTAATGACTAAAGACGAGTCTCAAAAAGGAGTTTCCCATGAACAAAGAGATGATTAAAATATATGCAGGAGAAGAAGAAAAAGAGAAAATATCAAAGCTTCTGAGCGCTCTTTATCCCGAGGCGGATGAGGACTTCTGCAATACTGTGATTTTGGATGAAGGTGTCACGGATGCAGATGTTTCGCCCCAAAGCTTTCTGGTGGCCTCTGCTGATGATGCGAAGAATTATCATCCTCTGAGAGTGCTTACCTATTCGCTGGGCGGGCTCAGCGGTGACGTCTCCCTTCTGAATGTTCAGGAGAGAACACAGCACATAAGTTTTGAGATTCTGTATAAAGATTTTATGGGAAGGGTTTTCCTTCCTTACAAGAGTGAGTTTACAAAGAAGCAGATCCTTATTGCAGTTGCAACAATGTTCCTTCTGGGAAAGGACGCAAAGGAAACGCTTCAGTCTGTAAACGAGATTATTAAAGAAGGGGAATAAATATGAGTAACGGATTATGGGCACTGGGTGCCGCAGTAGTAGCATTTATAATTTCCTTTGTGCTTGGTAAGATTCTGATTCCTTATCTGCACAGACTGAAATTCGGACAGACAATTCTTGAGATCGGTCCTGATTGGCACAAGAAAAAGCAGGGTACTCCCACTATGGGCGGTATTATGTTTATTGTGGGAATCGTTATTTCTGCAGTTCTTCTTTTCACAGCAAGAATTCTTATCAATAACAACGTTCCCGATATTCAGAAATCCAAGTTCTTTGTGGGACTTCTGATGGCTATTCTTTACGGCGTTATCGGATTTATTGACGACTACATCAAGGTCGTTAAAAAGCGTAACCTTGGACTTACAGCCATTCAGAAACTGGTTATGCAGTTTGCTGTTGCAGGGCTCTATCTCTTTGCTCTCTATCTTATTGAGGGCGAGCACGCATCGAGAACCATCATTCCTTTTGTAAACGACGGCAAGCCCGTTGACCTTGGAATCTTCTTCTATATTATTTCCGCAATCGTTATTGTTGGTATTGTAAACGCTACAAACCTTACAGACGGTATTGACGGACTTCTCGGTTCCATCACCTTCTTTGCTTCCGTATTCACAATGATCATTGCAACCTTCCTTCTCAACGTGGGTGCAATCATTGAGAGTGCTGCTCTTGCAGGCGGTCTTCTCGGCTTCCTTATGTGGAACTTCCACCCTGCAAAGGTGTTTATGGGTGACACAGGCTCACTTTTCCTGGGCGGTATGGTATGTGCAATAATGTTCTCCATCAATATGCCCATACTTCTTATTCCCATCGGTATTGTTTATCTTGCCGAGATGTTCTCGGTTATGCTTCAGGTGTCCTATTTCAAGCTCACCCACGGCAAAAGACTCTTCAAGATGAGTCCTATTCATCATCACTTCGAGATGTGCGGCTGGAGCGAGGTTAAAATCGTTTGCGTGTTCAGCCTTGTTACTGCATTGTTCAGTATGATTTCATTGATTCTTGTATACTTCGGAGTTGTGAGACTTTAATATATTCCGACACAGTTTTCTTAAGGGGAGAAAGAGATGGAACACAGCTATCTTAAAACTAAATCTGTACCTTCAAGGGCGTATCTGAGAGAGAGAGCTCAGGAGTCACAGCCCTCCTCAGGCTCCCCTCAGCGTCAAAGGGGAGGAGGTACCCGACCCAAAACACAGACTGCTTCAAAAAAGAAAACTCAGAAGGATGAGAAGAAAAAAGCCTTCTTTGTGGGAATGGGTATGTATCTGCCTTTTCTGATTCTTATCCTTGCCCTTGTGGCAATCGGTATGATAATGATGTTTTCCGCAAGCTATCCCACAGCATACAGCGTTCACGGTGACAGCTTCTATTTTCTCAAGAAACAGCTTAATTTTGCCATTATGGGCCTTGCAATAATGATAGGCGTTTCCTACTTTGATTACAGAAAGCTTTTCTCTGCTTCAAAATGGCTTCTTGCTCTTTCCTACATCGTGCTTGTGGTTGTGCTTCTGATGCCCTCGGAATCGGGAATCAAGCGATGGATCGGTGTGGGAAGCTTTACCATTCAGGCGTCGGAGATCACAAAGTTCTGTATCATCGTCTTCCTTGCTTACTGGGGCACCAAGTACGCAGATAAAATGAAGTACATAAAGTACGGCTTTCTGCCCGGTGCCGCAATATTTCTGAGCACAGCAGTACTCCTTCTTCTGGAGCCGCACTATTCCTGTATTGTTATCGTTTTCCTTTTAGTGCTTATCATGCTCTATCTTGCAGGTCTTCCTTTAAAATACTTCATTGCTGTCGGTATTTTTGCTCTGGTGGCATTTGCTATCCTTCTTCCCACAGGCATACTCGGTTACGCAATGACCAGAATGGACGGTTGGGGTCAGGCGCTGAAATGTGCTCCTGACGATGAAATGTGGCAGACCACCTGGCAGACTAGAAACTCCCTTTACGCCATTGGTTCCGGAGGTATCTGGGGTCTTGGACTCGGACAGTCCAGACAGAAGTTCCTTTATCTTCCCGAACCTCAGAACGACTTCGTTTTTGCGGTAGTGTGTGAAGAGCTGGGACTTATCGGCGCTATCGCCATTCTTGCTCTTTTCGGAGCTTTGGTATGGCAGGGCTTCAAAATCGCCATGGGAGCCGGCGATACCTTCGGAAAGCTCCTTGCAAGCGGTCTTTGTGCGCAGGTAGGACTTCAGGTTATCCTGAACGTTCTTGTTATTACTGACTGGCTTCCCAACACAGGTATTTCACTTCCTTTCTTCAGCTACGGAGGAAGCTCGCTTATTATGCTTCTTGCTCAGATGGGAATTGTTATTTCCGTATCCCGAACATCCAAGGTTGAAAAGGTCTGAGGAGATTATTATATGAGAGTATTACTTGCAGGCGGCGGTACCGCAGGACACATCAATCCCGCTATTGCCATCGCCCAGACAATCAAAAATAAATGTCCCGATGCCGAGATTCTTTTTGTGGGCAACGAGGGCGGTCTTGAGCAGAGACTTGTAAAGGATGCGGGCTTTTCCATCAAAAGCATATCCATCCGCGGATTTCAGAGAAGTCTCTCCCCAAAGGCAATTGTTAAGAACGTAGGCACCGTCTTTAAGGCGATGTCTGCCTCTTCTGCTGCGAAGAAGATAATAAAAGAGTTTAACCCTGATATATGCGTTGGAACAGGCGGCTACGTCAGCGGCCCGGTTATCAAGGCGGCTCAGAGTCTCAAGCTTCCCACAGTAATTCACGAGCAGAACGCTTACCCCGGAGTTACCACAAAGATGCTTTCAAAGAAAGCAAAGCGTGTAATGCTCGCAATGGAAGCTGCCAGAGACAGAATGGACAAAAACTGTAACTTCACCCTGACCGGTAACCCTGTGCGTCCCGAAATCATCGGGGCTGATAAGGAGAGCGCAAGAAGGGCTCTCGGGATTGACTCGAGACCCTTGGTGGTTTCCTTCGGAGGCTCCATGGGAGCTCGCAAGATAAACGAGAATCTCGCTCACATTATCGCAAGAAGCGGTAAGGACGGAAAGTATCAGCATATCCACGCTTACGGACAGTACGGAAAATGGTTTCCTGATCTTCTTCGTGATAAGGGAACGGATCCCGACAAATGCGACAATCTGGATATAAGAGAATATATCAATAATATGAGCACCTGTCTTGCGGCAGCGGATCTTGCAGTATGTCGTTGCGGTGCCATTACTTTAAGCGAAATAGAGGTTATGGGTAAACCCTCTGTGCTTATTCCTTCTCCCACAGTAGCTGAGAATCATCAGTATCACAACGCTATGGCTCTGGTCTCCAGAAAGGCCGCATCCGTTATTGAGGAAAAGGATCTCACACCTGAAAAACTCACAGAAGAAATCGACAGACTTCTTTCTGATAAAGCTCTGCTTTCAGAGTATGCTAAGAACGCAAAAGCCATGGCTATTACGGATGCCAACGACAGAATATACAAGGTTATCCTTGAGGAAATGAAAAAGTAAATATTCTCTGCACATCGGACACCTCCTTCGGCATAGAATAAGAGGCATAGAAAACTATTTGCGCCGAAAGGGTGTTGCTTATGGCGAAGCTTCTGATTGAAGGATGCAGAAAGCTTAAAGGGGAAGTGACCGTTCAAGGCAGTAAAAACAGCACTTTACCAATACTTGCGGCAACCATTCTCACCTGTGATGAAAATGTGCTTTATAACTGCCCCTGTCTCTCGGATGTGGATACTTCCATGAGGATACTCAGGTATCTGGGGTGTCAGGCATTTCGTCAAGGGCACACGCTGGTGGTGGATACCAAGGGCATGAAGGGAACTGCGATTCCTGCGTCTCTTATGCGTATGATGCGCTCCTCCATTATCTTTCTGGGTGCGATTCTTGCGAGAAAAGGTAAGGTTTGTCTTTCTCTTCCCGGAGGCTGTGAGCTGGGCCCAAGACCCATAGATCTGCATCTTGATGCCCTCAGAAAGCTGGGAGCAGAAATCTCACAGTGTCATGGGGAGATACGTTGCAGAGCAAAAAGCGGTCTTCACGGAGCAATGGTGGCACTTGCTTTTCCAAGTGTCGGTGCAACTGAGAATATTATGATTGCGGCCTGCCTTGCAAAAGGTCGCACTGTTATTACAAATGCGGCCAGAGAGCCTGAAATAGAGGATCTTGCCGATTATCTCAACAAGTGCGGAGCCTGCATCTCGGGGGCGGGGGAGGGCACCGTCGTAATAGATGGTGTTTCTGAGCTTCACGGTGCATCTCACAACATAATACCGGACAGAATTGTGGCGGCAACCCTGATGTCAGCGGCGGCGGTGACGGGATCTGACATTGTGATCAAAGATGTCATTCCTGCACATCTTGCCTCTTTGATTCCTGTTTTTGAAGATGGCGGTTGCAAAATAACTTCCTCAAAAGGTAATCTCTCTTTTACTTCTCCCGAGAGACTCAGTCCCTTAAGTCTTGTACGGACAACGCCCTATCCGGGTTTTCCCACAGATGCACAAGCACCTCTGATGGCAGTATCAACTATGGCATCAGGTATAACTGTGTTTGTTGAAACTATTTTTGAGAATCGCTTTAAGCACGTGGAGGAACTGGAGCGAATGGGTGCAAGAGTCAAAGTTGAGGGAAGAGTCGCGGTGGTTGAAGGTGTGGAGAAGCTTTACGGAGCTTCGGTTCAGGCCAGAGATCTCAGAGGCTCGGCGGCTTTGGTTGTGGCAGGACTTGGGGCTTGCGGCAAAACAGAAATCGACACCACCTGTTATCTGGAGAGAGGGTATGAGGATCTGGATGTGACCCTTACCTCTCTGGGTGCGAATATAAAGAAAATTTAAGGTTATTTACATATAAGGAAGATAAAATAAAAAGGAGGCGGTAAACGGTGGATGAAAAGACTGCGAAAATTCCTTCTTTGAAGGAGTTTAAGGAGAGCCAGAAGGACAGAAAGGCTCAGTCTCAGAGAAGCAGCAGTATGCAGACAAAAAAGCAGCTTCAGAAAAGTATGGAGAAATCCAGAGAAGAGATGTCAAGGAAAAAACCTCCTCAGAAAAAAGCTGTCAGTAAAAGCGATGGAGATGAAGTCAGGATAAGAGGGGAAAAAGGAGTTTCCCAAAAGAAATATCCCGAGAAAAAACCTTCCGACAGAGTTTACGTCAGAGACAGAATAGAAAACACGAGAAAAAAAGAGTCGGAGAAGAAAGCTTCGGATCTTTATAAATACCGCAGTCAAGGGGCTTCGAAAACTAAGCCTGAGAGAGAAGTGTATGAGGAAAAAGAGGTTAAGGTGAAAAAACCTCAGAAGGAAGTTTCCCGTAAAGCCCACAAGTTCAGAAGCTTCATTATTTATGTTTCTATCGTGCTCGTGGTGCTGATTGTAGGACTGGTGCTCTCGCTGACAGTTCTCTTCAAAACCGAGAAGATCGTTGTGTCAGGAAACACTATGTACAGCGATGAGGAAATTGTGAGGATCAGCGGAATAAACATAGGCGAAAATATCTTCCTTGCAGGAAAGAACAAAGCCGAGGAGAGTATCGAGAAGGCGTGTCCTTATATTGCTGATGCACATGTTTATTTCAAGCTCCCCGACAAGATAATGATAGACATCACCATGGCGTCTCCCTCTTACTATGTTGAGACTCTGGGAGGTTTCTACGTAGTGAATGAAGCGGGCAAGGTGCTTGAGGTTACCGCCACCGACGACGAAGTGAATGTGCCGGTGGTTGACGGTGTTTCTTTGAAGGGCAAGGCTCCGGGAGAGACTATTGAGTATCCCTCAACCCTCATTGCAGACAGCATCAAAGAGATTTTCTCCGCCTTCAAGGAGTACGGAGCAGAGAAGATTACCGAGGTGAATATCCAGCAGGGCTCAGGCTCTTCTGTTAAATTCAGATACGTTTACGATGACAGAATTGTTGTTTTCTTAGGGTTGGGTGACAATCTCGACTATAAAATTCACAGCGCCACCACCATCATCAAAGAAAAGATAGATGTGAATAATTCCACTGTGGCAGGAGAGTTGGATGTTTCCACGGCATTTGAAAACAATAAGTGTTATTTCAATGAATATACCCTCCTGGCTCCGAATGTGGCGCCCACAAAGACAACCGAGGAAACAACCGCTCCGCCCGTTTATTGATATTAAAGACGGAGATTTCGGGATTTTCTGAGCAGAATAACAACGGAGAATTTCAGAAAACATATCCTTTTTATGTTGAAAACAGAAAAATTTAAGTAAAATTCAAAATAAATGTTGAAATTATCCCGAAAATATGTTACCTTAATAAAGATGAAATATAATGCCTAATTGTATTTCCAAAAAGTATATCTAAAAGGAAAGTTTTTATAAATATAAGGAGGACGAGAAAATGGCTTTTGAGTTAGAGAGAGAGAATACAGATTTCTTACCCGTAATTAAGGTTATCGGTGTAGGTGGCGGCGGCGGAAACGCTGTTAACCGCATGGTAAAAATGGAGGTTCGCAATATTGAGTTCATCGCAGTTAATACAGATGAGCACGTTCTCCGTTTCTCCAAGGCTTCTAAGAAGATTCAGATCGGCGAAAAGGTAACTCGCGGTAAGGGCGCAGGCTCTCTTCCTGAGGTTGGTATGAAGGCCGCTGAGGAGAATAAAGAGGAAATCGCAGATCTCCTCAAGGATACCGATATGGTATTCGTTACCGCAGGTATGGGCGGCGGCACAGGTACAGGTGCAGCTCCCGTTGTTGCAAGAATTGCAAAGGAGATGGGTATCCTCACCGTTGCAGTTGTAACAAAGCCCTTCGCATTTGAGGGTAAGAAGAGAATGGCTCAGGCTGAGCAGGGTATTGAGCAGCTTGCAGCTTCCGTTGACTCCCTCATCGTTGTTCCCAACGAAAGACTTAAGTATGTTTCTGAGCAGAGCATCACTCTCCAGAACGCATTCACAATCGCTGACGATATTCTTCGTCAGGGTGTACAGAGCATTTCCGACCTTATCGTTGTTCCCGGTCTTGTTAACCTGGACTTCGCTGACGTAACAGCAGTTATGAAGGATGCAGGCTACGCTCACATGGGTATCGGTAAGGCTTCCGGTAAGGATAAGGCTGCAGTTGCTGCTGACGCTGCTATCTCCAGCCCTCTCCTCGAGACTACCATCGACGGTGCACAGGGTGTTATCATCAACATCACCTGCTCACCTGACGTAAGTCTTGATGATATCGACGTTGCTTCCACCATGATTTCCGACAAGGTTGCAGAGGATGCAAACATCATCTGGGGTGCTGTTGTTAACGAAGAGATGAAGGACGAAATCAGCGTTACCGTTATTGCAACAGGTTTCCCTGCTGAGGGCGGCGCAAAGGTTTCAAAGGCTTCCAAGGGTGCAGATGCTTCCGCTTCCGCAAAACCTGAGACAACAGAGGACGACGACGATAACTTCTACGACATTATGTCCATCTTCAATAAGTAATTGTTCTTTATGATAAAAAGGGCGGAGTGATATTTCACTCCGCTTTTTCTATTGCCTTTTTTTGACATATTTACACAAAACCTTAGTAACTTTCACAAAAGCACTTGTTTAAGTTCACATAATATGGTATTGTTATCTTGTATATGGATTACAATCAATCAGAAGTAAAAGGGGATAGTAAATATGGAAAAATTTGTACCCGTTGTAGTTATCAAAGATCTTTCTGAGACAGACAAGATTCTCACAGCTCTTATGAATAACGGTATTTATACCGCAGAAATTACATTCCGCACCGCCTGTGCAAAAGAAGCTATCGAGTACGCGAAGAAAAACTATCCCATGATGAGCATTGGTGCAGGTACTGTCATCAATGGTGTTCAATGTGAGGACGCGTTGAATGCCGGAGCTGAGTTTATTGTTTCTCCCGGACTTTCTGTTTCGGTGGCGATGATTTGCAAGGAGCGTGGTGTGCCTTATTATCCCGGCTGTGTAACACCTACTGAGATTATGCAGGCTCTTGATCTGGGAATTACCACTGTGAAATTCTTCCCTGCAAACATCTACGGCGGACTCAAGGCTCTGAAGGCGCTCTCTGCACCTTTCCCCCAGATAAAGTTTATTCCCACCGGCGGAGTTGACAGAAGTAACATTGATGAATTCCTTGCGTTTGATAAGGTTGAAGCTATTGGCGGAAGCTTTTTCGTAAAGGAAGCCCTTGAGAAAATGGAGGCTGAGAACAAATGAAAAGAGTAATTACTTTCGGCGAGATTATGCTTCGCCTTGCACCAAACGGCTACTATCGCTTTTTCCAGAATGACCAGATGCAGGCAACCTTCGGAGGCGGTGAAGCCAATGTGGCAGTATCCCTTGCAAACTTTGGCCTCGACAGTGTCTATGTGACAAAGCTTCCGAAGCATGCTATCGGTCAGGCTGCGGTGGACTCTCTCAGATATTTCGGAGTTGACACCAAGAAAATCACCCGCGGCGGTGACAGAGTTGGCATTTATTTCCTTGAAAAGGGTGCATCACAGCGCGGTTCTGTTTGTATCTATGACAGAGCAAATTCCGCAATTGCTCAGGCTTCTTCCTCTGATTTTGACTGGGATGATATTTTTGATGGTGCCGATTGGTTCCACTTTACAGGCATCACTCCCGCTCTCGGCAGTAATGTGAAGGAACTCTGTGTTGAGGCCTGCAAGGCTGCGAAGAGCAAGGGCATTAAGATCTCCTGCGACCTCAATTACCGAGGCAAGCTCTGGACCCGTGATGAGGCAAGAGTTGCTATGACAGAACTTTGCGACTACGTGGATGTCTGCATTGCAAACGAAGAGGATGCTAAGGATGTGTTCGGCATCGAGGCAGAGAATACGGATATTTACGGCGGCAAGCACCACCACGAGGGAAATAAGTCTGTGGCAAAACAGCTCTCCGATAAGTTCGGCTTCGAGAAGGTTGCCATCACTCTGAGAACTTCAATTTCTGCCAGCGACAATGACTGGGCAGGTATGCTCTATGACGGAAATGACTACTACTTCTCAAAGGGCTATCATCTCCATATTGTGGATCGTGTAGGCGGCGGTGACTCCTTCGGTGCAGGTCTTATCTACTCTATTTTAGAGGGCAAAGCACCTCAGGAGACCATTGAGTTTGCGGTTGCCGCGTCAGCTCTGAAGCATACCGTTGAGGGCGACTTCAACAGAGTTTCTGTTTCTGAAGTTATGAAGCTTGCAGGCGGAGACGGTTCAGGCAGAGTACAGAGATAAAGTAATAATCTCTCGAAATTAAAGAAAATATAAAAAATTACTCCCTTGGGTCTGTCGACTCAAGGGAGTTTTTTATAAATGGATTTGATTATATTTAAAGCCCGTTATTCAGGCTTCTCAATAGTAGCAGATTTTAACACAGCGACTTCTACGCTTTTACTAAAACGAGTTCGTATGGTGTTTACAATCTCTTCTGTATAGCCGGGAGCGATAACGATAATGCTATCTACCGGTTCCGCAAAGAAATGATCAGGTGATACGATGGGAATATGTGAAGCCGGAGAATATTTGCCCTGCTTAAAGGGTGCGGAATCGATGATATAAGAGATATCGGCTGAAATTCCCGTAGTAGAGGCAGCGGTGAAACCCTGATGACTTGCACCCCAGATGGCAATCTTCTTATTATCTGCGGTGCGCTCTTTTACAAAATTATTCATTTGAGTTTTCAAAAGTTCAAAATTATCAGATAAACCTTTTATGTTTACTCGTGGGCGTTTCTGCACAATAACAGATAAAGTGTCCCTGTTGATAATTGTACATTCTAAAACTTTAAAACCATTCTTTTCCATTAAGAATCTGAGGGTGTCCTCAGTGTAATTCGCTATATGATCTCTGAGTAATTCGTAAAAACTGTTGTGTTCCAGTATGTATTCAAAACTGGGAACAGTTACAAGTCCAAAACCGTTGTCACTCAGATTATTATAGATGCAACGCATCATTGTGTTGGGATCGGGCTGGTGTTCTAAAAAATTAAATGATAAAAATGCATCAAAGGGGCCGTTTGATAAAGCGCATTCGGCGTTTTCTGTGAACTCGTTCTCAACACACAATCCTTTTTCTCTGGCTTTTTCCACAAGACTTAACTTGTGTTCAATTCCGTAAGCTTTAACCGGAAACTCGGTTAAGACCTGTAAAAACTCACCCTGACCGCAACCGACTTCAATTATTTTTTTATTTTTAAGATTACACTTTTCAATAAAATGTTTATATTGTGTTCGGCGGAGTTCCACCATTGTTGTGCTGTATCCGCCGGCTCTTATAACATCACGGTAATAGCTGACGGGTTCGCAATCAAACTGTACAAGTCCACAACCTGAGCATTGACACAAATTAAGGTCAATTCCTTTATCCTTCGGCAACTCGTCTTTGGTTGGAATGTCCTGTGCGCTTGCGGGCATATTTTTACACAATATCAAAGGTTCTTTTATTAGTTCTGCACCGCAAACAATACATTTTTTCATATATATCACCTTTACTTAATCAATCTTTACCATTACCTTAAGTAAATCTTCCGGCTTATCCCGCATCAAGCTAATAGCATCAGGAATACTGTCAAGGCCTTCTAATTTGTGTGTAACTAAAACACCCGGATCAACTCTGCCGTAAGCAACCATTTTCAGCATTCGTTCGATTCTTGCTCTTCCACCTCGAGCAAGTTCTGTATGAATGGTTTTACCTGCCATACCTCTGCCTCCGCTGAATTTTGGAAATTCCAGAGAGCCTGAGCCGCCGTAGTAGTTAATATTTGAAATGGTACCTATTCCGTAGCGCACCATATCTATTGCTTGTGAAAAGACGGAATCGCCTCCGCCTGCGATGATAACTGAGTCGGGACCGATGCCGTTTGTCATTTCAAGAACCTGTTCGACAACATCTCCGTTTTTATAACTGATTACTTCGTTGGCACCGAATTTCCTAGAGAGTTCAACAGAGATCTTACGTGTTCCTACTGCGAGGATCCGTGCCGCACCAAGGAGAGAAGAAGCCTTTGTTGCCATCAGTCCGATGGGACCGATTCCCAGTACACATACTGTGTCGCCTGTTTTGATGTCAGCATATTCTGCACCTGTGAAGCCTGTGGTCATAACATCTACGCACATAAGTGCTTGCTCTATGCTTACTTCGTTCGGAATGTGAGATAATGTGGTATCGGCGTCAGGAATTGCAAAATAGTCTGCAAAAACACCGGGACGGGTTCTGCCTAAACGATGTCCGGCGAAGTGATCTTCCGCATGGCGATCGTTACCTTCCTGAATGGCAACAGCCCTCCAGTCGGGAGTTATTGCAGGAACTGCAACAATA
>JAZSME010000056.1:0-6745 GCA_045535715.1 Ruminococcus sp.
CTTGAAATGATGCATCCGTCAATCTGAGTTTTAGAAAACCCATAGACATTGAAAACCGCATAAATCTCACCTGCAAATTCATCTGCAGTTTTGGTGCGGTCTGTGGAGACTCTGGCGAGCATCACAAGATCATCCTTGTCAAAAAGTCCGAACTTGATGTTTGTGTTGCCGATATCGATTACTAAAAGCATAATGTCACCGCCTGAAAAAGACTGATATACACGCTTATTATATGATAAATTCCTTTAAAAAGCAACTATCAGGATGTTATTTGGTGATACCTTATATTCCGGAGGAGATTTATTTTTGTTTTTGCTTCGAAATTAACAAAAAATAAAAAATAGCGTCTTTTTTACATTAAGTAAAAATAGAAGAGATAATTTGTGTTAATATATTAGTGCTATACTACTATTAAATTGTTCAATAGGAGGAATTGCTATGCAAAACACAGAGAAAAAAGAGCTCAAAATTCTTGCCGCCAAGGCACGTTTGGGCGCAATCATCGGAACATTTAACGCAAAATCCGGTCATCCCGGCGGATCACTTTCTGCCGCAGATATTATGACCTATCTTTATTTTAAAGAGATGAATGTGGATCCTCAGAATCCCAAGATGGATACAAGAGACCGCTTCGTTCTCTCCAAGGGTCACTGCTGTCCCTCTCTTTATGCAGTGCTTGCACTCAAGGGCTTCTTTGATTGGAGCGAGCTTGAGTCATTAAGACACGTAGGCGCAATGCTTCAGGGTCACCCCGATATGAAGGGTACACCCGGTATTGATATGAGCACAGGCTCTCTGGGCCAGGGTGTTTCCACTGCTTGCGGTATGGCACTTGCCGCTAAGTGCGACAACAAGGATTACAGAGTTTATGCTATCCTCGGCGACGGCGAGTGCGAGGAAGGACAGGTCTGGGAGGCAGCAATGTTTGCCGCTCACAATAAGCTCGATAACTTAGTTATTTTCGTTGACCAGAATGGTCTTCAGATAGATGGTCCCGTAGCAGAAGTTTGCGGAATCGAGCCTCTTGACAAGAAGTTCGAGAGCTTCGGCTTCAATGTAGTTAAGATCAACGGCCATTGCTTCGATGATATCGAGGCTGCTCTTGAGAACGCAAAGGCCACAAAGGGCATGCCCACAGCAATCCTTGCAAAGACCGTAAAGGGTAAGGGCGTTTCCTTTATGGAGAATCAGGTTGACTGGCACGGTAAGGGCCCCAACAAGGAAGAGTACGAAAAGGCAAAGGCAGAGCTTGAGGCTCAGATCGCAGAACTGGAGGGTGAAGAATAATGGCAAACGTTGTAACAAAGGCAACCAGAGAGAGCTTCGGTATGGCTCTGTGTGAAATTGCTAAGGAAAACGATAAGATCGTTGTTCTTGACGCTGACCTTGCAGGTGCTACCAAGACTTCTATTTTCCAGAAGGAGTTCCCCGAGAGATTTTTTGACTGCGGTATCGCAGAACGCAATATGATGTGTATAGCAGCAGGTCTTGCATCCTGCGGCAAGATTCCCGTAGCTGCTTCCTTTGCAATGTTTGCAACAGGCAGAGCTTACGAGCAGATCCGTAACTCCGTAGGATATCCCCACCTCAATGTAAAGATCGCAGGCAGCCATGCAGGTATCTCCACAGGCGAAGACGGTGCAACTCACCAGTGTCTTGAGGACGTAGCTCTGATGCGCACCATCCCCGGTATGACAGTTCTCTGTCCTGCTGACCACTACGAGATGATGGCAGCTGCAAAGGCTGCAATCGAGCACGAGGGTCCTGTTTATATTCGTCTCGGCAGACTTGCTATCGATTCCTTCAATGATCCCGACACCTATAAGTTTGAGCTCGGCAAGGGTATCACTCTCCACGAGGGTAACGATATCACAGTTATCGCTACCGGTCTCGTTGTAAACGAGGCAAGAAAGGCAGTTGAGGAGCTTGAGGCAGAGGGTGTGAGCGCAAGACTTATCAACATCCACACCATCAAGCCCATCGACAGAGAGATCGTTCTCAAGGCTGCTAAGGAAACAGGCAGAGTTATCACCGTTGAAGAGCACAACGTTATCGGTGGTCTCGGCGATGCAGTTTGCGATGTTCTCGCATCTGAGTATCCTGTTCCTGTTCGCAAGGTAGGCGTTTATGACCGCTACGGTTATTCAGGCCCCGCATGGGAGCTTCTTGAGAAATTCGGACTTACAGCTTCAGGCATCAAGAAGGTCATCCTTGAGGAAATCGCAAAGAAATAATTTATATACTTTTGGACTCCGTCATTTGGCGGAGTCTTTTTTTATCCATTATTTATAAAAAATAAAACCTTTCAGACAGCATAAAATGATTATGTGAAAGAGAGGGTATGTTTATGTTAGAAATAAATGAAGAGCAGTTTCAGGAGAAGGTTATCAATGCAGATAAAGGCGTTGCGGTAATCTTCACCGCCCCTTGGTGCGGCTTCTGTGACAGTATGATGAAGGTATCACAGGCGGTAGCAAAAGAGCTTCCCGATGTCCATGTGTTCAAGGTGGACTCAGGACTTTGTCGTGAGCTTGCGGCTAAGTACACCGTAAGCACAGTACCCACCACAATTGTTTTCAGCGGTGGTACCATAAAGGAAAGAAAAACGGGACTCCTTAAAAAAAGCGAGCTTTACAATATGCTTCTGAAGGTGTCTTCACTTAAGAAAACTCCCGTATAAGAAAACCGCCCCGTAAAATCCTGGGGCGGTATTTTTATATGCAGTAGAGATTTGTGTCCCAGCAGGGAATGTAGGGATGATGCCTCAGATAAATTTTGTAATCTGGGTTTATTGATTTGATAAGAGGGATGAGTGTGATAAGGTCATTGCTTCTGTGATAAGCGGCAATGCTGAGTTTGGGCTTCTGAGTTTTCAGGAGAGTTTTCATTCCCTCAAGAGCTTCCTTTTCCGCGCCCTCTACATCCATTTTTACATAGGTGATTTTTCTGTCCTCGATAATATCGTCAACAGCCACAGCGCGAACTGTATACTTGCCCTCACCGTAAAGAGTGCTTTGTCTGCCTCCGCCTCCAAAGAAGGAAAACTCCCTTTCCTCATTCCAAACAGCATAGGGAAGAGCAGTGATTCCCTCCTTGTCCTCGGCATATCGAAGGAGTTTTTCAAAGGATTTTCTGTCAGGCTCCAGAGCTACTGCACAGGCGAAGCTGCCGAAGAGATTTCTGATCTCCTCCAGAGTGTCTCCCCGATATGCACCGAGATCGAGAATGTGTTCAGAGTCTGACAGACAGAGGATGTTTCTCAGAGCTTCCTCTCTGCTGCTTTCAACTGAAAAAAGGTGAGAGAGATCTCCCGTAAACTGAAATCTGTACATTTCCTCAAACACTCTCTTTGACTCCTCGTCAGAAAGGAGGTCATAGGCGAACAGGGAGGACTCAAGATTATCGGTAAGGAATTGACGGTCAAAAATTTCATTGCCGAAAACAGGCATAACGGGAACTATAAGTTCTCTGGTTTTATGTATTTCCTTGATGTTTTCCATAACCTCGGGGATGCTGGTTGCAAAGCCCAGCAAAACAAGGGCATCGGTATTATCTCTCATAACTTCTGTGATGCTCCTGACCTCAAAACCGCGGAAAACTCTCTTTCTTACAAAGTCGTCGGAGGCAGCCACAAAATCTACGCAAATGCCGTTTTTTATTAACTCATCCAGCACCATATCGGCGCCGTTGCCTGTGCCGTAAAGTACTATCTTTTTATTGCTTTGAGAAATTCTTTCAAGAGAACTTCTGCTGCTGAGGATTTCTTTTATCATTAAATATCACCGCTGAATATTTCAGGGAGTGCAATCCTTGCAGGGCGTGTATCCGCTCTGTATGGCAGCCTCTCTGCTTTCAAAATAAACCTTGTTCTTGTCCTTGGTTGTGGAGACAGAGTCACAGTTTTCGTTGTGAAAGATTTTCGAATTCTTGTTTCCCACATAGGTAATGGGAGCGGGCTTGCTGATATCTGTGGTACCTTTGCTTCTTGAACCGATAGAGATGTTTTCTCCATCTGAGCACATAACTATGGAACCGTCCTCATCTGTCCTCCAGACGGGGAGATTACGGCTTTCAATCTCTTTTCGGACTTCCCGATGAGGATGTCCGTACTCGTTGTCTTTTCCACAGGAGATAATAACAGCAGAAGGGTTCACAGCATCGAAAAACTCTTTTGAGTTGCTGGTGGAGCTGCCGTGATGACCACATTTGTAAACATCCGACTCAAGGTCAAAGCCTGAACGGATCAGTTCCTTTTCGACTGTTTTTTCTGCGTCTCCCGTCAGAAGCACCGAGGTGTTGCCGTACTCAACCTTACAGACAATTGAGTAGTCATTCAGGGAGGAATAAATGTTCTCCGGTGCGGGAGAGAATACTGTGATTGTGGCTTCTCCCACATAGAAGACGTCTCCGGGACGGGGTACCAAAAACTCTACCCCTCTTTCATCGGCAGCATCAAGTACATATTCCCAGGTATTGCTGTCGGATTCCACATCGGGGTACACAAGAGTGCCGCAGGAGAAGGTTCTCAGGACTTCACTTATTGCGCCACAGTGATCAGAATGGGGATGGGTCGAAAAGACATAATCAAGCTCTGTGACACCTACACCCGAGAGGTAAGAGACCACAACGTCCTTTTCCTTGTATTCGCCTGCATCCACAAGGGCAAATTCGCCCTTTGACTCAATCAGGATGCTGTCGCCCTGATCAACGTCGATGAAATGCACGGAAAGACCGATGTTTTCGCTCAGAGCGTTTTGGTTGATCTGAGCTCTTTCGTCCTTCAAAAGAGCACAGGCGCACATAGAAAGCAGTAGTGTGATGCTTATTAGTAAAAGAGAAATAATACGTTTCACTTAAATCATCCTGTTCTTTATGATGATACTAAGATTATACTACAAAAATGTTTTCAATGCAATTTTTAGGAATGGCATAAATGTAACACATGTTACCATTAATAATTACCATAAAAAGTCAAAAAAACGGAAAAGGTGGCTAAAATTTTCAAAAAATTCATAATTTGCCGTTTACAAATTGCATTTGATATGATAGTATGTAACATAGGAATGAATGTTTTTTATCATCGGGGTGATTTTATGGCTAAAACATACAGATATAAATATGAAATAGTTTCTGCCGACGACAACCTTCCCGGCAAAGTTATCCTTTTTGACAAGCCCGGACACGAGTGCTACACCAACAAGCATTGGCACAAGAACATCGAAATCGACTTTGTGCTCAAGGGTGATCTCTGGGTTACTGCAAACAATGAGGAATTCGTTGTTTCTGACGGAGAGTTTGTGGTTGTCAACAATGATGATATCCATCAGACCTGCGGCAAAGACCCTGAAAAAAATGTAAAGTATCTTGTTGTTCTCTATTCCTACAACTTCATCAAGGCATACTTCGATGACTTTGAGTCTTATAGCTTTGATGTGAACAAGAGCGCAGAGGCAAAGGCTGAAATCACAAAACAGCTTCTGAGTATTGTTGACTGTGTTGAGGCTCAGGGAGAGTTCACAGATCTTAAGATCACCTCAGCAATGACCAGCATCCTTATAGAACTCTGCACAAAGTGCCTTATCGAGCGTAACAAGGTAAGCCCCGAGTTTGATCACGAGGAGCTGGAGTATGCCAAGAAGGCGATAGATTACATAAAGCTCAACTTCAAGGAGCGTATCACTCTGGGCGAAATTGCTTCTCATGTAGGACTTACTCCCACATATTTCTCACGCTACTTTAAGCAGAACACAAGAAAGACCTTCAAGCAGTACTTAAACCTTATTCGTCTTGAGAATGCCCTGAGAGACATTCAGACCAGCGGTATCTCAGAGACCAGAGCAGCTGTGGAGAATGGTTTCCCCAGTGTTAAAGCTTTTATTGCAGCATTCAAGAGTGTATATAACTGCACACTTTCAGAGTATGTAAAGCAGTACCACGACATTCCCTCTATTTCTGAAATCCGCAGAATATAAAATAACATAAAATTAAAAGCGATGGCATTTTGCATTTTGCCATCGCTTTTTTATTTGTTATGAGGTTTATTAGTTCTGGGGGATATAGAAGGTCTCAAGGAAGAGCTCGTACATCTTCTCGTTATCCACCTTGTAAACGGCGTAGGTGCCGTCAGAAGTAAGCTCTCCGGGAACTTTTACAAAGTTTGGAGTGGAAATTCCCTTTACCGCAACCTCTGCAAGAGCAGAAACTTTTGCTACGTTCAGATTGGTTGCGCTGTTATCCGATACAATGTTGAAGAGATCAACGGGTACGCCCAGATCCTTCTTTGTCATATCGATGGCCTTGGTTGAGAAAGCAGTCAGATAATTGATCTGTCTGTTCATACGGTCGGTGGAGGATTCAAGCTCTGCAACCTCTCTCTGCTGAACATAACGGATGGCATTGGAACCGTTTAAGTAAACAGACTCGCCGGTGAAGTGTCTCGTCTGTACACCATAGTCAAGAGAACGGAAGAAGTCATCCTTCATAGTAACGGTTACACCGCCGATTGCGTCATTAAGAGAGGCGATAGCATCAATATCAATGGCGAAATAGGACTGAATGGGGATGTTGTAGAAAAGTCTTTCCACGGCGATACGTGTGTTTTCACAGCTGGCTTCGCGTCCGTCACCGTAAGCATAGGAGAGACACAGCTGCATTTTTTCTGTACTTAGGTACTCGCCGCTTGAGGAAAGAACATTTATGTCTGTGACAATGTCTCTCGGAATGGCGATAATGGTATTCTTTCCTG
>JAZSME010000054.1:0-9388 GCA_045535715.1 Ruminococcus sp.
CAAACGTGCCTGTCTGCCTATTCCAGCACACTCGCAAATTTGTGTTTTGTTTTTTCGTACTCGCACATTATAACACTCGGGTAGGGGTTTGTCAATACTTATTTTAACAAAAATTAAAAAATTTTTTTATTTTTCGGATGGTGGAAAAATTTGCCATTTTTGATAAAAAATCTTCAGTTTTTTCTTGACATCAGCACTTTAGTGTGCTAAGATGTAGTAAATTTTCAGAGGAGAAATTCGTATGACTAAGTTTTCTGCAGCTACATACTTTTATTACTTTTACTTTTTTAGCCAGGACTAAAATAGTAGAAGTGATTTGAGCTGCAAAAATTCAGGAATTGAATTTTTATATGACGGTATCGCCGCAGTGAAATAATCACTGCGGCGTTTCTTGTTTTTCCCCGACGATAAATACTTGGAGGTATTATTTATGATTGCAGTACTTAAACCCGGAGTGCCTCAGGCACAGCGCGAAAATCTCATAACATGGCTTGAAGGAATGGGACTTAAGGTTCATATTTCCGAGGGTGAATTCCAGACCGTTCTCGGTCTTATCGGCGACACCAGCCGTGTTGATATGGATCTTCTGGATGGACTTGATATCGTCGACAGCTGCCGCAGAATTACCGAGCCCTACAAGAAAGCCAACAGAAAGTTTTTCCCCGATGACACAGTTGTTGATGTTTCGGGAGTGAAAATCGGTAAGGGCCATTTTGCAATGATCGCAGGTCCCTGCTCCGTTGAGAGCGAAGCTCAGATTATTGAGGTTGCGAAGCGAGTAAAGGCAGCCGGCGCAAATATTCTCAGGGGAGGTACCTTCAAGCCCAGAACATCACCCTATGACTTCCAGGGCCTTAAGGCTGACGGAATTGAGCTTCTCCTTGAGGCGAAGAGAGAGACAGGTCTTCCTATTGTCAGCGAAATTATGAATGCAAATCATCTGCCCCTCTTTGAGGAAGTTGACCTTATTCAGGTTGGTGCGCGTAATATGCAGAACTTTGAGCTTCTCAAGGAGCTTGGTAAAACAAACAAACCTATCCTTTTAAAGCGTGGTCTTGCCAATACTCTCAAGGAGCTTCTTATGAGCGCTGAGTACATTATGGCAGGGGGAAACGAAAACGTTATCCTTTGCGAGAGAGGTATCCGTACCTTCGAGACATATACAAGAAATACTCTTGATGTTTCCGCAGTTCCCTCTCTTCGTGAGATGACACATCTTCCCATTATCATCGATCCCTCTCACGCTTGCGGACATTCCAGAATGGTGCCGTCCCTTGCATACGCTGCAACCGCAGTAGGTGTTGACGGTCTTATTATCGAGGTGCACAATGATCCCAAGAATGCACTTTGCGACGGAGCACAGTCTCTTACCTTTGAACAGTATGAAACCGTTACTCAGAAGGTTAAGGAAATTCGTGAGGTTATCACAAGATAATCTAGGAAATCATATCAGGAAGTGACCAAGGTGAAAAACATCGGCATTGTGGGTCTCGGCCTTATCGGAGGCTCCCTTGCAAAATCTGCAAGAAAAAAAGGCGAATTTATAATTTATGGTTCAGATAATAACAGAAGCGTCACAGAGTACGCCCTGCTTTCAGGAATTATAGATAAGGAGCTTACTGAGGAAAACATCGGTGAGTGTGACGCGATTATTCTCAGCATTTATCCCGAAGCAACCATAGAGTGGCTTCATCGGAATAAAGAAAAGATAAATAAAGATACGCTTGTGATTGACTGTGGCGGTGTCAAGAGAGAAATATGCAAAGAGGCCTTTCTTATTGCATCTGAGTGCGGATTCGATTTTGTCGGCGGACACCCCATGGCAGGTACACAGTTCAGCGGTATCAAGAATTCAAAGGATACACTTTTTCACAATGCCTGCTTTGTGCTGGTTCCCAAGCCTTCAGAGGATGTGTATGTTCTCTCAAAGGCCAGAGAACTTGTGATTTCTCTCGGCTTTTCAAGGGTAAGTGTAATGACCCCGGAGCGACATGACGAGCTCATAGCCTTTACTTCACAGCTTGCTCACGTGGTATCAAATGCTTTTATCAAAAGCCCGTCAGCTGCCGCTCACAAGGGAATCTCAGCAGGAAGCTTCAGAGACCTTACCCGAGTTGCTCACCTTAATGAAAATATGTGGACGGAGTTGTTTCTTGCAAACAGCGACAACCTCACAAGAGAAATAGACATCCTTATTGATAATCTGAAAGCCTATCGTGATGCCCTTCAGAAAAAGGACGGAGAAACCCTCAGAGACCTTCTCAGAGAGGGAAGAGAGGCTAAGGAGGAAAGCGAGAAATGCAAACAGTAAAGATTCCTGCGTCAAGGGAATATAATGTATATATAGAAAGAGGACTTCTGAGAAGAAGCGGAGAAATTGCAAAGGGGATTTCCAAGGGCAGTAAGGCTCTTCTTATCAGTGACAGCAACGTGGAGCCTCTCTACGGTCAGTGTGTTAAGAATTCTCTTCAGAACAGCGGTTTTGAGGTGACAAGCTTTACCGTCAAGGCGGGGGAAACTTCAAAAAATCCCGAAAACCTTATTAAAGCCTGCAACCTTGCAATCGAGTCAGGCCTTACCAGAAGTGACCTTGTGGTTGCTCTGGGCGGCGGAGTTATCACAGACCTTTCAGGCCTTGTGGCGGCTCTTTATCAGCGCGGTGTGGCTCTTCTTCAGATTCCTACCTCTCTTCTTGCCATGGTGGATTCCTCCGTCGGCGGTAAGACAGCGGTAAACCTTGAAAGCGGAAAGAATATGTTTGGCGCCTTCTATCAGCCTTTTGCGGTACTGTGTGACGCGGATGTGCTGAAAACCTTGCCTCCTTGTGAGTATTCAAATGGTATGGCAGAGGTTATCAAATACGCATTTTTAAAGGGTGGCAGAGTTCTTGAAATCCTCCTTGGAGACCCTGAAGAGAATATCTGTGAGCTCATAGAAGAATGTGTGAAAATCAAGAGAGAATACGTCTGTGACGATGAGTTCGACAAAGGGAAGAGACAGTTTTTAAATCTCGGTCACACAGTCGGACATGCCATTGAGAGAAGCAGTAATCTGGAAATCTCTCACGGAAGCGCCGTAGCAGCAGGAATGTGCATTGTGGCACGAGCCTGCGAGAAGCTTTCCTTTACAGACAAAGAAACAGTTAAGCTTATGGAAGAGCTTTCAAAGAAGTATAATCTTCCCGTAAGCACAGATATAAAGAGTGACACCCTTTACCTCAATTCTCTTTCAGACAAGAAGCGTGAGGGGCAAAGTCTTACTTTCGTAATGATAAAGCGTGCAGGGGAGTGCTTCCTTCATAAGACGTCAACGGAATTTATGAAAGAAATACTTCGCCTCGGTCTGGAGGAGACAGTATGATAGCAAGGCTTAAACCATCTCTTCTCAAGGGAGAGATAGAGGCTATTCCCTCGAAATCCATGGCGCACAGACTTCTTATCTGTGCGGCTCTTTCCGACGGCACCACTACCGTCAAGTGCCCCGAAACCTCAGAGGATATCGAGGCGACAATTTCCTGCCTTCGTGCAATGGGAAGCAGAGTCCTTCGCATAGGAGACAGCTTTCTTGTTCCGAAGATTCAGGCAGGTGCCTGCGATGCGGTGAATTTTGATTGCTGTGAAAGCGGTACCACACTTCGTTTTATGATGTGCATTGCCGCAGGACTCGGTCTTCGTGCCCGTTTTGACGGATGTGACAGACTCTTCGAGAGACCTCTTGACCCTCTTGTGGAGGTTCTGAGAAATCATGGCGTTATAATAAGCCGTGATGAAAGAAACCGCATCATCCAAAGCGGTAAGGCTTTCGGTGAGAAATATGAAATCAGGGGTGACGTAAGCTCCCAGTATATCAGCGGTCTTCTGATGATGCTTCCTCTTTGCAAAGGTAAGAGGGTGGAGGTAACCGGAGATTTTCAGTCAAAACCCTATGTTACTCTTACCGCAAGTGCGTTGAGGAGTGCAGGTCTTGATGTTTTTGAGCTGGGAAACACTTACAGCGTAGGCGGTATATACAACCTCAAAAAGGAGATTGTGGAGGGCGATTGGTCAAATGGCGCATTTTTTCTCTGTGCGTCCGCTCTCGGAAATGACATTAAAGTCACAAATCTTCGGGAGGATTCCCTTCAGGGAGACAAAGAGATTCTTTCTGTACTGGGTTCCTTCGGAGCGAAATCAGATATATCGGATGAGGGCGTGGCAGTGAAGGCGGAGAAGCTTTCAGGTACCACCGTTGATGTAGGCAACATCCCCGATCTTGTGCCCATTCTTTCAGTTGTGGCGGCAATGTCTCAGGGAGAGACTAAATTCATAAACGCCGGTCGTCTCAGGCTCAAGGAGAGCGACAGACTTGAAACCGTAAAGAATATGATAATAAGCCTCGGCGGTAATGCTGAAATTTATGATGACAGCCTTGTGATAAAGGGTGTCGGAAGACTCAGAGGCGGTGAGGTTGATTCTGTGAATGACCACAGAATTGCAATGTCGGCGGCAGTTGCGTCCACGGTCTGTGACAGAGAGGTAATCATCAAAGGCGCACAGGCGGTGAATAAATCTTACCCCAAATTTTATGAACATTTAAAGCACCTCGGCGCTGAGGTTTTACTGGAGGAATAATTATGTCCGCAGGTTTCGGAGACAGAGTAAAAGTAAATATTTTCGGAAGGTCCCATGCTCCCGAAATCGGCGCTGTTCTCTCGGGAATTCCCCAAGGAATAGCAATAGACGAGGAGAAACTTTCCCGCTTTATGGGAAGACGCAGAGCCTCAGGAGACCTTGCCACCAAAAGGCACGAAGAGGATAAGGTTATTTTCCTTTCAGGTGTTGAGGACGGTGTCACCACAGGCGGAGATATTCGCCTCATTATAAAGAACAAAGACACCAGATCAGGGGACTATGGTAATATTGCGAAAATCCCCAGACCCTCTCACGCTGACTTCTCTGCTTTTATGAAATACAAAGAGAACTACGATTTCCGCGGAGGAGGACAGTTTTCGGGAAGACTTACGGCGGCAACCTGTGCCGCAGGCTTCATTGCTTTGGAAATCCTCGGAGAAAAGGGGATATCGGTAGTTTCACATGTGTCCCGAATCGGAAGTGTTGAGGACAAACCTCTTGACCCTATGAAAGAGGACAAGGTTCTGAGCGAAAGACTTAAGTCCGATTCCTTCCCTGTAATAGACGAGACGGCAAAGGAGAGGATGACCGACGTTATCCTTGAGAGAAAAGCACATCTTGACTCCGTAGGCGGCGAGATAGAGTGCGCTGTGTACGGTCTTCCCACAGGTCTGGGTGAAGACTTTTTCGGCGGGCTTGAAGCGCTTATCGCAAGAACGATATTCTCTATCCCTGCTGTAAAGGGTCTTGAGTTCGGCAAGGGCTTTGAGTTTGCGAAAATGTGTGGCTCTCAGGCAAATGACGGCTTCTTTGTGGACGAAAACAAAGAGGTGAAAACGCTTACCAATAATAACGGAGGAATTCTCGGAGGTATCTCCTCGGGAATGCCCCTTATCTTCAGAGCGGCATTCAAGCCCACACCCTCCATCGGAATCCCCCAGCGAAGTGTTGACCTTGAGACTATGGAGGAAACCGAACTTGTAATTAAAGGCAGACACGACCCCTGCATCGTGCCCAGAGCCGCGGCGGTAGTCGAGGCATCTCTGGCTCTGGCACTTGTAAATGCAGACGGCTTTATGATATAATATCCGAGTATTTTTTCAGGAGTGATTAAAGATGAGTATAGAAAACTTAAGAAATGAAATTGACAGAATCGACGAGGAGCTTGTGAAACTTTTTAATCAGCGTATGGAAACCGTTAAAAAGGTTGCTGATTATAAAAAGGAAACAGGCACAGTTCTTTACGATGCACAGCGTGAGCGTGAGCTTATCGGCAGAGCTGCCGAACGTTCAAATGAGGATACAGAGCTTTACACAAGAGTTCTGTTTTCAACACTTACCAACTTAAGCCGCGCATATCAGAGCCGTTTCTTAAACGGAGACAAGACTCTCTCCGAGACTATTGACAAGGCTGTGAATTCCACTGATAAGCTCTTCCCTGAGCGAGCAATGGTGGCTTGTCAGGGTACAGAGGGAGCATATTCTCAGCAGGCTTGCGAGAAGCTTTTCAAGCTTCCTCAGATTATGTATATGGGTAACTTTGAGTCTGTTTTCAAGGCTGTTGATTCAGGTCTTTGCAAGTATGGAATTCTTCCTCTTGAGAATTCCACCGCAGGCTCTGTTAATATGGTCTATGACCTTATGTCAAAATACAACTTCTACATCGTCAGAAGTGTAAGATGCAGAATCAACCACGCACTTCTTGCAAAAACCTCAGATATGAGCAAGATCAAGGAAATCTGGTCTCACGAGCAGGCAATAGCTCAGTGCTCCGAATTCCTTTCAGAGCACAAGGATATCAAGGTCCTTCCCATGGAGAACACCGCCTCTGCTGCAAAGATGATCGCAAAAGAGGGCAGAGAGGATGTAGCAGTTATTGCTTCTCCCGAGTGTGCAAATCTCTACGGCCTCAAGGTGCTCAAGCGTAACATTAAAGATAACGCTGCAAACGATACCCGCTTCATCTGCATCTCTAAGAATCTTGAGGTTTATCCCGGCGCAGACAGAACAAGCATCAAGCTGACTCTGCCTCACAGACCCGGCTCACTTTATCATATTCTTTCCAGATTCTATGCTTCCGGAATCAATCTTGTAAAGCTTGAGAGCCGACCCCTTCCCGGTTCTGATTTTGAGTTTATGTTCTACTTCGATGTTTCCGAGTCAGTATATTCTCCCGTCCTCTCTTCACTTCTCTGTGAACTTCAGTCAGATGTTGAGGACTTCGAGTACCTTGGCTCTTACAGCGAGATTGTGTGATGACTATGGAATACATAAAAGGCTTTGAAAATAAGCAGTACGGACTTCTGGGCGAGCATCTTTCCCACAGCTTTTCTCCTCAGATTCACAGAGAAATGGCTGACTATCCTTACGAGCTTTATGAGGTGGAGAGAGAGTCTCTGGGAGACTGGGTGAAGGAAAACTCTCTCTCAGGATATAATGTGACCATCCCCTACAAGCAGGAGATAATGCAGTATCTTGATGAATTATCCCCTGCGGCAGAGAGTATCGGTGCTGTCAATACGGTTGTGAGAAAGCCTGACGGCAGACTTGTGGGAGATAATACGGATTACTACGGCTTCAAATATATGCTCTCCTGTCTCAAGGTCGATTTTTTGGGCAAGAAGGCAATAATCCTCGGTAACGGCGGTGCATCCAAAACCGTTCAGGCGGTACTCAAAGAGCAGGGCGCCGAGGTGATTGTATTTGATGTGGGGCTTGAGAATAATTATTCCAACATAAGTCATCACAGCGACGCAACACTTGTTGTCAATGCTACCCCGGTGGGAATGTACCCCAACACAGGACAGTCTCTGGTTGATCTGAGTATCTTCACAGAGTGTAAGGGTGTGGCTGACCTTATCTATAACCCTGCAAGAACAGCTCTTCTTCTGCAGGCAGAGAGCATGAACATCCCCACAGTTAACGGACTTTCCATGCTGGTTGCTCAGGCAAAGCGTGCCGCAGAGCTTTTTACAGATACAGAGCTTGATGATGCTGTGATTGAAAAAATCCGCAAAAAGGTAGCCTCAGAGACAGAGAACCTGATTCTCGTAGGAATGCCCGGAAGCGGAAAGACCACAGTGGGCAGAATCCTCTCCGAAAAAATGAACAGAAAGTTTGTGGACGGAGACGAGGAGATAACTCTCTCCTCAGGCAGAAAGCCCTCTGAGATTATCAACTCTGACGGTGAGAGAGCCTTCCGTATTGTGGAGACTGAGACACTCAAGGGTATGTGCAAGCAGAGCTCTTCGGTTATTGCCACAGGTGGCGGCGTGGTTACCATCCACGATAATCTTGACATCCTCAGACAGAACGGCAGGATAATCTTTATTGAGAGAGATGTTGCTGTTCTTCCCAAGGATGACAGACCCCTCTCCGTAAACCTTACTGAGCTTTATGAAAAGCGCCTGCCTCTTTACAATAAGTTCTCCGACAGAACAGTTGACGGCAACGCCTCGGCTGAGGTGGTGGCAGAGAGAGTGCTCAAGGCTTTTGAGGAGGAGTTTAAGTGAAAATTAAAGTGATAAACGGCCCCAACCTCAATATGCTGGGTATCCGTGAGCCCGATATTTACGGCAAAAGCACCTATGCTGACCTTGTGACTTTTCTCGAGGAATCAGCAAAGGAAATGGGTGTGGAGATATCCATTTATCAGAGCAATCACGAGGGTGATATCGTCACCGAGATACAGAATTGTCTCAAAAACTTTGACGGCATCGTAATAAACCCTGCGGCTTATACTCACACAAGTGTGGCAATTCTTGATGCTCTGAAGGCTGTGTCTCTTCCTACGGTAGAGGTTCATCTCTCTGATGTGGACTCCCGGGAAGAGTTCAGAAAGTTCTCCTTTGTTTCTCTCTATGCCGAAAAGGTCATAAAGGGCAAAGGCTTTGAAGGATACAAGGAAGCCCTCTCATATCTTGCAAATAAGTAAAAATTAAAGCTCCCTTTTTTAAGGGGGCTTTTTTGCATCAGACTGAAAAGTTAAAAAGAAAACCTGAGGAAACGAGCTGTCTCCTCAGGTTTGTTTTATGCTTATTATTCTCGAATAGAATTAAGATTTGTTCTGTGCGTCAACAAGACCTGCGGCACCGTAAAGCTCTCTGAGCTTGGGCTTTTCGATCTTGCCTGTTGGGTTTCTGGGAACATCTGCGAAGATGATCTTGTGGGGACGCTTGTATCTGGGCATACCCTTGCAGAAATCGTTGATGTCCTCTTCTGTGGCAGTCATACCCTCCTTGAGCTGGATAATTGCTGTTGCAATTTCACCCAGACGCTCATCGGGAAGGCCGATAACAGCCACATCGTGGATAGCATTAAAGCCTCTGAGGAAGTCTTCGATCTGAACGGGGTAGAGGTTCTCACCGCCGGAGATGATAACATCCTTCTTTCTGTCAACCAGGAAGATGAAGCCGTCGTCGTCCTCTTTTGCCATATCGCCTGTGAGGAGCCAGCCGTCCTTGAGAGTTGCCTCCGTTGCTTTCTCGTCGTTGTAGTAGCAGGTCATAACGCCGGGACCCTTAACGAGAAGCTCGCCGACCTCGCCTCTCTTTACAACTTCGCCGTCATCACCCACAATTTTTACTTCCCAGCCGTAGCCTGCCTTGCCGATAGCACCAACCTTGTGAATGTTCTCAACTCCAAGGTGCACACAGCCGGGGCCGATGGACTCGGAGAGACCGTAGTTTGTATCGTACTGATGAGTGGGGAAGTACTCTTTCCAACGTTTAACAAGGCTTCTGGGAACAGGCTGAAGTCGGATCGTAGCCATGTCGTTC
>JAZSME010000146.1:0-13004 GCA_045535715.1 Ruminococcus sp.
ATTGAAAGACACATTGCCAGACACAGAATCAATGCGAAAATACTGCGCATACGTCTCATTTTCTCATTCCTCCTAACTTTTTGGGATAATTTCACACCGAGACTATCGGCGTTTCTTTCCTTGCGGATATTTTCAGGAAGTGTTTCTTCCTTTTCGGGAAATTCACTTCCCTATCCCTTATAAGCCGCCCCGCCAAAGACGAGGCGGCAAAAAGTTTATCTGTACTTTAGCAAAGGGAGAATTTATTTGAGATAGGTAAGACCTGTCTCACCGATAGCACCTGAAATTCCTGTAAATCCTGATGCACAGCATACATATACTCTTGCGTTTGCGGTGCCGATGGAGGGAACTGTGAGTGTACCGTTTGTAACGTTCTGAACGTCACCTGTAATAGCATCAATGTACTTGCCGTTGGGGATGCCCTTGAAGGTAGCACCGCCGGATACGGTTACAAGTGCAAGGCTGTCAACTGTTGCGTCTGTGTATCTGCGGATGTAAGCCATATTACCGGAAACATACTTGCTGTCGGTAGTATACTGACCCTTCTGAAGCGCAGGAATTGCACGACGAACTGCGTTGAGCTTTGTGAGATGCTTTGCAAGGGGTGAATTAAGAGTATTTGCTACCTCGCCTGATGCAGTGTACTTGCTGAAATCAGTTGCGGTAACGTTACCCTCAAGGTAATCACCGAAGTATGCACGGCCTGTCTCTGCGAGAGGAGCGTTGGGGCCTACATCGATGATAACGTTTTTCTGGAACTCAACCTCACCGCCGTAGTAGAGGCAGGGAATTCCGCGGAACGTGAACATAAGGGACATATTCTCAGCCCAAGCCTGAGTACCGCCTGCATAACGCTTGCTCTGACCCTGGTCGGGAGCATAGTCGTGAGACTCAACGTAAACAACGTTCCAGGTGGAATCGTTGTAGTACTTATCCTCTGCCTTTGCAACACCGAAGGCACCGCCAGCAGAGTCGAAGCACCAGTGCATCTGGAAGTCAATAGCACCCATACCTGAGGACATAGAGTAATCAGGTGTGTGATAGTCGATACCGTTTAAGAATGCATTTGTGGAAGTGGGCTGCTTGTTTACATTATCAAACTGTCTGTAATGATCAAATGTGAGGTTCATGTTCTCGTTGATCTCTTCAGCAGTTGCGTCCTTATTGAAGTTCCACTTTGACTTGTAGCTTGCGTCGCTCTCGTCCCATGTATAGAACTGAACGGACTCACAAGCATGGTCACGGTACCAGATCTGGCTGTAACGGCAGCAGATCTCACCGAACATATAGAAATTATTGTTTCCTGCAGCCTTTGCTGCGTCGTTGATAGCATCGTTATACATCATATTAAGGGAAAGTCTTGAGATATGACGTACTGTGTCAACTCGGAAACCGTCAACACCCATATCAATGTACTCAGCATAGGTGTCTGTAAGGTATTTTGCAACAGCGGGGTTCTCTGTGTTGAGGTCAACGCAGTCACCTGCGATCTGTGCATACTTACAGGTCCAGTCGTCCCAGTTAAGGCTCTGGAAGTAACCTGTGTGGTAGTAGTTGTTGGCGTTAAATTTGGGGTCTGTGGAAACCTTTGCCATAGTGTAGTCCACATCATCGGGATGTGAGCCTGTGGAGTTGTTTCCGCCTGCAGCAGAAGAAGTATTCTTCATAAGATTAAGTCTTGTGTCATACTGCTGCTGGGGCTTGAGTGCCCAATATTCTTCGGGTGTTGAAACACCGCATGCCTCAAGGAGATAATCTGTGGGGATCATACATTCCTCAATGATTGAAAGGTCAGCGCTCTCGTCCTTTTCAAATACGGGACAGAAGAAGCTTTCGCCGAAATTACCTGTGTGCTGCCATACAACGTCCTGGATGATCTTCATATCCTTTGAGTGTGCGGCATCAATAAGATCCTGATAAGTGAAGTTATCGGACTCGTAACGAACGTCAACGCTTGCGAAATCCATAGCATGATAGCCGTGGTAGTCGTAGCCTGAAGCGTTGGTAACTACGGGAGTGATCCAGATTGCGGAGAAGCCCAGAGCCTTGATGTAGTCAAGCTTGTCAGCAAGACCCTTGAAGTCGCCTCGCCATGCGGGGTCGCTGTCGGGGTTGCCTGCCTTGGAGTCATCCCAGCAGTGAACGTTGTTACCTGTGTCGCCATCGTAGAAACGAGTGGTGATTACGAAGTAAATTGTGTCCTCACGCATATCGGATGAATCGTAGGGTCTGGGGATATCGGGGTTGTAGTTACGGAGTCTTCCGTCCTTGAACCAATATGTACCACCCTTGCAGGTAAGCTCTTCGGAAATCTGTCCTTCAAGCTCGTCGGTACCGTCTGTAAAAAGGAAATTTACCTTAGTTAAGTCTTTAAACGTATATTTGTACCAATTTCCGCCTTCCTGTGTTGAGTCGAGAGTCATCTTTTCACCGGGATACTCACACTCAACATTCACGGGCAAGGTATTCCAATAATATACATAGGGAACAGCGTCCTCGCTCTTGCAGTAGATGGTGATGCCTGCGGTCTCCTCGGATACCTCAACAACATCAACTTCTGCGGCGGAAACGCTCATGATTCCTACCGTAATAGTAAGGGCAAAAACAAGTACAAGGGCAATAAGTCTGCTCAGTTTACTCATTTATAACCCCTCCTTTACCAAGTGATAATTCCTGCGATAAATTTCTGAATTGCTGTTGCGTCCTTAACATTGATAGCAGAGCTTGCGTCAACGTCGCCGTTTATCTTGCCCTGAGCACTCAGTGTAAGGAGACCTGCAACGTGCTTCTGAATCTCAGTTGCGTCCTTGATGTTTACTGCGCCTGAGCAGTCAGCATCACCCTTGAGACCATCTGTGGGGGGATTTGTGGGAGCGTTATCGCCTGTTGCAGTTACGGTAGTTGATTTCTTGACTACTGTGCCTGCGGAATCCTTAACAGCTACCTCAATTGAGTAAGTGCCTTCCTTGGAAAGGCTGAGGGAGTAGGAAGCGCTTGTGGAGTAAGCCTTAACGATCTGACCGTTTACTGAGAACTGATATGTGTAGGGAGCCTTACCGCCTGTTGCAGTTGCCTTTACGGTAACTGTGGAGCCTACGGTCGTGTCGCCTGTGGTGGAAACAGTTGCCTTGAGCTCTGCATCGGGAGTAATGGAAGATACGCTCTCTACCTTGTAAACCTTAGAAACTGTGGAGTTGTCAGAGCTCTGAACGGATACTGTGATTTCATAAGTACCGAGCTCTGTGGGTGTGAACTTATATGCGTTCTTTGTTGTGTAATAAGGAACGTTTGAAATCTTTCCTGAAGGATCAGTGATCTTCACCTTGTAGAAGAGAAGCTTTGTGCCTGTGTTACCGCCGCCTGCTGTGATGTCAACAGTAGCCTCTGCACCCTTCTTTACTTCTGTGTCGGAAGCGCCGAAGGAAACAGACTGGATAACGGGCTTAACTTCTGCCTTGATGTCCTTGATTGTGAAGGACATTGTCTCGCTGAGGGTCTTGCCCTCGGAATCCTTAACAGTTGCTGTAACTGTGAAGTTACCTGCAGTTGTGGGAGTCCAGATAACCTCGTTGTCAGCGCTGAAGTCGCTGATTACTGTGCTGCCTGCGGTGAACTTGTAAAGAAGCTCGCCTTTACCGCCGCCTGCTGAGAGAGTAAGCTTGATGTCAACATTGGTGTACTGAGTTGTCTCACCGTCTGTTGTGAATTCCTTGATGTGGAGCTGAGAGGGGTCATAAATTGACCATGCGCCTGTCTTGTTGTTGTACATCTGGCCTGAGCCGGGATGTGTAAGGTCGTCGGTCTGTGTGCCGCCGTCATTGAAGATGATCTTTGCATAGTCCTTGTCATACTCCAGCATCCATACATCGTTGCCGATATTTGTGGCTGCCTGACCGGGCCAACTTGAGATCTTGTCTTCTTCGCTGTTCCACATGTAAATATTTACCTTGCCCCAGCCTGCTTCGTTCTTGCAGTAAACAACCTTCTTGCCTGTGGGAACAACAGGTGTGTCAGGCTGTGTGGGTGTATCGGGCTGTGTGGGTGTGTCGGGCTGTGTGGGATTTGTGGGAACATCAACAGTTGTCCAGCTGCCATTTGAGTTGTTGTAGCAGCTGCCATTGCCCTGATAGGACATATCAGATGTCTGAGTTCCGCCGTTGCCGCTGTTGAAGATGATCTTATCCCAATCACCGGTAATGGAGTATGACCAGAGATTTGAGTCTCCCTTGGTCATTTTTACGCCGGGCCAACCCTGATTTTCGCCGCTACCGTCTTTCCACATGTAGCAGTAAACCTCATTCCAACCTGCGGCGTTTTCGCAATAGACTGTATCGCCTGAAGCTGCTGATACGGAGCTTGTTGCCAGAACAGCAACGGAAAGAAGCATCATAACAGTAAGCATCATAGAGAGAAGTCTACGCATTTTTCTTGCCATATAAATTCCTCCTTTGTAAATCGCCGATTTCGCATAGAAATCCGCATATTAATCTACATAATAAATTATACTATAATTTGTCAAATTATTTTTCTTTTAAGGAAGCATTTCAATAGAATAAGTACCAAGGTTTTTATACCTTTTTTATCTATTATATATAGCACTTTTTTATCCTCGATTTCACGTGCAAAACAAGGCAATCAAATATCCTGTTTTTGCACAAATCCGCTGTACATCTGCGTTTCAGCGAAGTCGTACAACATAGTGCAATATATATGGTCAAAAATTATCCCTAGCATTACGTATACTTTGTAAGCCTTTGCATATAAAAAAAGACCACCCGAAAAGGGTGGTCTCATAAGCAATTTGAAAGGGATAAATCAAGCTTCATTACATTCCGTATTTTCCCTTGATTTTGTCCCAATAAACCTTGAACGCCTGCTCGTTTTTATTGTCACCGAACTCGTAGTATTTTGCGTCTTTGAGATTGTCGGGAAGGTACTGCTGAGGGGTGTAATGGTCGGGAAAAACATGGGGATAAAGGTAAAACTGACCGGGATTTTTATTTTCAGCGCCGTCAAAATGCTTGTTCTGAAGATTTCTGGGTACTGCTCCTGCTCTGCCCTTTTCCACATCAGCCATGGCCGCCATAATGGCATCGTGACCTGAATTTGACTTGGGTGCAAGGGCTACCAGAAGCACCGCATCCGCCAAGGGGAGCCTTGCCTCGGGAAGTCCCACTGCCTGAGCAATATCCACGCAGGCCTTGACGATGGGGATTATCTGAGGATAGGCAAGTCCCACATCCTCGCAGGCACAAACCATCAGCCTTCTGCAGGCAGAGGGCAGGTCTCCTGCGTGGAGAAGCCTTGCAAGGTAATGAAGAGCCGCATCGGGGTCTGAGCCTCTCATGCTTTTCTGATAGGCGGAGATAATATCATAATGCTCATCACCGTCTCTGTCATAGCGAAAAACACTCTTCTGAGAAAGAGAAGCGGCAATCTCGGCATCCACCACTCTTCCCTCCTCCGTCTCTCTCGCAGAAATATAGGAAAGCTCCACAGCGTTGAGAGCCTTTCTCACATCACCTGAGCAGGAATGAGCGATCTGTTTTATGGCATTCTCGGTGAAGGTGACCCCCTCGCCTCTGTCCGCTTCCATTATGGAGACGCCACGCTCAACCGCAGGAATCAGGTCCTCAGGCTCCACGGGCTTGAATTCAAAGACCGTACTTCTGGAGAGAATAGCGTTATAAACATAGAAGTAGGGATTTTCCGTTGTGGAGGCGATGAGAGTAATTCTGCCGTCCTCAATAAACTCGAGGAGAGTCTGCTGTTGTTTCTTGTTGAGATACTGAATCTCGTCAAGGTACAGGAGAATCCCCGTAAGGCCGGCAAAGGTCTGAAGCTCCTCAACGATGGAGCGTATATCCGCTGTGGAAGCGGTAGTGCCGTTGAGTTTTTTCAGGGTCTTGTTTGTCCTTTTTGCGATGTATGTTGCAAGGGTGGTTTTTCCCACTCCTGAGGGACCGTAGAAAATAAGGTTAGGGATCTCTCCGCTTTCGATGATTTTTCTCAGGGGCTTGCCCTCAGAAAGCAGATGCTTCTGCCCCACAATATCAGAAAGCTTCTCAGGTCTTATTCTGTCCGCCAAAGGAGACATACTCTTCACCTCCGATTTACCGTTTTATGTGTCAAGGCGACACAGAGATTTTCTCGCTGTGCCGCCGCTTAAAATCAACTATTAGCCGTAGAGGGGGAACTTGTCGCAGATAGCCTTTACCTCTGCGCGGAGTTTATCTTCGTTACCCTCGAAGTTTGTGATTGCCTCAGAGATAAGCTCTGCGATCTTCACCATCTCAGCCTCGCCGAAGCCTCTGGTTGTAACTGCTGCTGTACCGATACGGATACCGCTTGTAACAAAGGGACTTCTGGGCTCGTTGGGAACTGCATTCTTGTTGACTGTGATGTTAACCTCGTCAAGACGAGCCTCAAGCTCCTTACCTGTGATCTCAGTATCACGAAGATCAAGGAGAAGAAGGTGGTTGTCTGTGCCGCCTGAAACAAGCTTATGACCACGCTTCATAAGCTCATCAGCCAGAACCTTACAGTTCTTTACGATGTTCTCGCCGTAGGTCTTGAACTCAGGCTTTAAAGCCTCGCCGAAGCAAACAGCCTTAGCAGCAATGATGTGCATGAGAGGGCCGCCCTGTGTGCCGGGGAAGATTGCCTTGTCGATTGCCTTTGCGTACTCCTCACGGCAGAGGATCATACCGCCTCTGGGACCTCTGAGGGTCTTGTGAGTTGTGGTTGTAACGAAATCACAGTAGGGAACGGGATTGGGATGAACACCTGCAGCAACAAGACCTGCAATGTGAGCCATATCAACCATAAGATATGCGCCAACCTCGTCAGCGATCTCTCTGAACTTCTTAAAATCAATGACTCTGGGATATGCAGATGCGCCTGCAACGATCATACGGGGCTTGCACTCAAGAGCCAGCTCTCTTACCTTGTCGTAGTCGATAACGTGAGTCTCGGGGTCAACGCCGTATGCAACGAAGTTGTAGTTCTTACCGGACATATTAACAGGTGAACCGTGAGTGAGGTGACCGCCCTCTGCAAGGCTCATACCCATAATTGTGTCGCCAACCTCAAGCATTGCAAAATATACTGCAAGGTTAGCCTTAGGATCTGATTGGGGCTGAACATTGTCGTGCTCTGCGCCGAAGAGCTTGCAAGCTCTCTCTCTTGCGATATCCTCAACGATATCAACGCACTGGCAACCGCCATAGTAACGCTTTGCGGGATAGCCCTCTGCGTACTTGTTGGTAAGTACTGTGCCCATTGCTGCCATTACAGCGGGAGAAGCGATGTTCTCGCTGGCAATAAGCTCAATGTTTCTGCACTGACGCTCATACTCGAGAGTCATTGCGTCAGACACTTCCTTATCGAACTGAGATACTAAGTTGATGTTCTGTGTTACGTCCATTTTTTAATTCTCCATTCCTTTTATTCCTGAGTTTCATAAACTCGCCTGAGCAATTTGTAGAACTCCTCAAGAGTTCTGAGTGTACCCGCCTCATTTCTGAGTGCCGCGGCACCGTGAAGACCCTTGATGTACCAGGCGATGTGCTTTCTTGCTTCACGCATTCCCACATTCTCGCCCTTGTACTCACAGAGCTTCTCTATATGCTTGCGCATAATATCTATGCGCTCATAAAGAGTCGGCGAAGCCAGAAGCTTCTCCTGACTCATATATGCATTGATTTCCCTGAATATCCAGGGGTTACCCATGGCGCCTCTTCCCACCATAACCATATCACAGCCGGTTTCCTCATACATTCTCACAGCATCCTGTGCCGTAAAAATGTCGCCGTTTCCGATAACGGGAATGCTGACGCTTTCCTTGACCTTTTTGATTATGGAGTAATCGGCAAAGGGCTTGTACATCTGCTCACGGGTCCTTCCGTGAACTGTCACCGCCTTGGCACCTGCTTCCTCGCAGACTTTTGCCACCTCCACCGCTGTTATGTGGTTTTCATCCACACCCTTGCGGATTTTGACGGTAACGGGCACATCCACCGCGTCGCTTACTGCCTTTACTATCTTATGGCACAAATCGGGGTCTGTCATCAGCTGACATCCGCAGCCGATGGAATTCACCTTCGGTACGGGACAACCCATATTTATGTCGATGAAATCGGGGTTGAATTTAAGAGAAAACTCTGCGGCAAAGGCCATTGTATCGGGCTCGCAGCCGAAAAGCTGAACTGCCGAGGGGCGCTCTCTGTCACTTATCTCCATAAGCTCAGCGCTCTTTTTGCTGTGATAGGAGATGCCCTTTGAGCTTACCATCTCTCCCACACAGTAGGCGCAGCCGAAATCGCGGCAAAGTTCTCTGAAGGCTTTGTCCGCAACCCCCGCCATAGGAGCAAGGGCAGCGTATCCGTCTATCTTAAGATTACCTATATTTATACTCATTTTCTCTTGTGATTATTATAATACTTATCATTTAAAAGTCGCTGTTTTCCTGAGATTTTGTCACCTGAGGAGTAACGCTTCTTTCCTCCTGAGCGATAAGCTCCGGTCTTCGTTGTCAGAAGCACCGCCAGTATCACCGCAATGCCCACACCGATGCAGATCCAGCACACAAATCCCCAGAAAAGGTTGGGCTCGTTTTCCTCCTTGGCACTTCCGATAGCCTCAGGGATCTCCACCTCGGTCTCAAGAGAAGGAAGGGGCGCGCGGTATGTGGGCTCGGGCTCAGTTTCTCGGGGGACTGTGGCAGTCTCAACCTCTCCTGCCAAATCCGACGCTGTCACAGTTTCATCTGTGTCAAGGGCACCTTCAGTATCCTCGGGATACTGTTCTGTGTTGTCCTCAGGGTAATCTTCAGGAGACTCCTCAGGATAGTCCTCGGGAGACTCATCCGGATATTCCTCAGGGTTTTCCTCGGGAAATGCCTCTGTGTCCCCTTCGGTGTATTCGGGAAAATCAGGGGGAGTATCTATGGGCTCCGCCCCTACACTTAAGGTCGCAGCAAAGCAAAGAATGCAGAGCACAAAGCAAAACAATTTAATTTTTGCAAGGACTTTTACATCTTTCATCTTAAGAACTCCAAACTTTTCCCTATTATAAAGGTATTATAACAAAGTTTTACTCACTTTGCAATACCCGAGTAAGGACATTTGCCAGCAATTCTCCTGAATACACCGCCTCTTCAAGAGTATTCACATCCGTTCCCACCTCAATAAGCAGTGAACCGCTGTTTACGTTCATATTGTAGGCAAAGTTTCCGAAATAAAGAGGTCTGGTCATACCGGGGTACAACTCTTCGGCTGTCTTCTGAAGCTTCAGCGCAAAGGTCAGATTTTCCTCCCAGAAAGGAAAGTCCAGAGAGGAGTCTGTGTCACAGCCTGCAAGTATCATTATCTGTGCCGCCTTTTTGCCGTTTACGGTAAAGGTAGGCTTTACCCGACCCGAGTCCTCCCCTGTGCTGATGGAATCGCGATGGATATCCAGCACCACCTTGATATCAGGATATTCCTTGAGATACTTCTCTATGGTTTCCCGACTTCTTGAGTAAGCGCCCTCATACTGAGGATTGTCGTGAACCTCTGTTGCCTGCACAGCCGAGATTCCGTTTGCCTCAAGGGACTTAACTATCTCCTCCCCCACTCTCACCATATTTCTGTCGCGTGACTCACTTCTGGGATAAAAATTCTCGTGGTAAGTTCCGATATCATAGGTAAGATAGCTCTCCGTGGTGTGGGTGTGGAAAATAAGCACCTGCACCTTGTCGGTTTTTTTATCAAACTCAAAGCCCAGAGGTCTTTCAAGGTAATCCCGAGGGTCAAGGCTGATTCCCGCAGAATTTTTCAGGGAAAAGCCCAGAGCACTCACCTCTGACTCACCGTACTGTTTCTCAAGGATGGGATACTGGGTCTCCTCAGAATAAACCGAAGGGTCCTCGGAAAATACCCCCTGTGTATACTCATGGGTAAAATATTGGGTTTGTGCCGAGGGTATTACCTTTTCAGAAGCACTCTTTCCTGCGCTTACTCTCTCTGCACTCAGCTCACCGTCAGGCATTGAAAGAGCTGCCGCAGAAATAGCGGCTTTTTTCAGAAAATCGGGAAAACTCCTGCCTCTGAGCACCACGCAAAAGGCAGAGAGACTCACAAGAAGGAAAGAGAGCACAACACAAAGTACCGTGTAAGTTTTTTTCATGTAACACACCCCGCTCAAAACACGTTCACAATTAAGGTTATGAAAATAAACTCTCCCTTATTCCCAAAAAGAAAAAGCCCGACGATTTTCACCGCCAGGCTCCTTATTAAAGTGTAACAGAAAATCCCTCTGAATACTTTCCATTTATCAAATCCTTACTCTGCACCAAAAGAAAAGTACGGGACATTTCTGCCCCGTACCTCTTAAACTTTAATTCAGATTTCTCTCTGACGCTTTCTCAGCATCAGAATAAGTACTGCTCCCATAATGATCACTACGGGGAACAGAGTTGTTGCGTTGATTCCTGTTGTGGGAACATCCACAGCCTCTTCCTTGCCGTTTTCCATGTTGGAGGTGGCTCCCTCTGTGGGCTTGGGCTTTCCTCCTGTCTGAGGTGTGTCCATAACCTGGTTGTCAGAATCAGCAGGTGTGGAATTCTCAGGTGCCTCATCAGGCGCAGCTGTGGGCTCCGCAAAACCGCCTGCTGTGGAAGGCTCTGCGGGAGGATATGTGTCATCCGCCGAAGGAGGCTTTGCAGGAGACTGAGGACGGACAACAGGCTCTGTGGGACACTCTGTGACGGACATATCACCCTCCCAAGGATATTCTGTGGCAACCTGAGTATAGTCAGGTGTGTAGCCGGGATTCACGGTGGGATATGTGGGATTGGGATCATACTCAAACCAAGCGAAGGAATACATCTTGATTCCCTCCACCATGTGTCCCGCACTTCCGAATCTCTTCGCTATTTTCTCTTCCAAAGGATTGAGCAAAGCTGAAGTAGACTGTGTGCCGCCGTCATTGAAGAGAATGTGAGTGCTATATCCGGGAATGGTTGCCACAAAGTCCTTATCCTTCACGTTCTCGCAGAGAGTTCCGGGCCAGGGACCCATAGGCTCTTCTCCGGTGTCGGCTACGTAGGTGTAGCAGTAAACATTTTCCCATCTGTAATGGTTCTCAAAATGCACCGTAACCTCACCCTCTGTTGTGGGATAAGTCACAGGAGGATCGGTGGGTCTCTCGGGGGGATTCTCACAAATATCTGCATTTATGAGATACTTAATGCTGATACCATCGGTGGTGCCTGCCTGAGAGTTGTCGAAGTAATAATCCTCGCCACCCTTGATAATAAGTTCCTGTATGTCTGATTCGATCTCGGCAACGCCCTCTTTGACGGCTGTAAACTCAAGAGTGATAAGAACCTTCTCATCCTTGAAATTGTATCCGTAGATGTTGGAGCCGTTGTATTTCACAAGAGAGTCAATCCCGAGATTTGCAATTGCGTTATTTATATTCGGAAGAGCAAGAGCGGTCTGATATTCCCAGTCACGAACATCGGGATCAGCAGACTCGAGTCTGGTTATCTCAAGCATCTCAGAAGGATATTCAACTGAACCCTGAAGAGTCTCTATAAGTCGGTCTGCCTGAAGGAGGACGTCATATCTGAATTTCTGTCCTACCTTCACCTCGTAAACATCCCCGTCGGTAAACACAACGAGAGTTCCTGCATCCTCGGGAATCTCCCCGGGTGCTTCTTCGGGAGTTGCGGGGTTATCAAAGGAGGGATATGTAGGCATAACGGGGATATATTCCTCGGCACCTGCAACATAGATGTCCATGGAAAGTCCCTCTGTAATTTCGGGAAGGCCGTTCACGAAATAGCCCTCGTTCCCGCCTTTAATCATCATCCATATAATTTCAAAATCAATTTCAGTTTCTCCGCCCGATACAACCTTAAATTCAACATTCAGGAGATTTCTCTTTTCCTTAAAGTTGTAGCCTGCAACTCGGGATGCATTGAAGGTAATGTTATTTTCAACCTTCAGATTGATATAAGCAGAGCCCATATCAGCCAGATTAGGGATGCACTTGATTCCGGCAGCGTCCCAATCATCCATATCAGGGTCATCGGACTCAACGGGGGTAACCTTAAGTTTACCTGAGTCGTACATAATACTGCCCTGAATATTTTCAAAGAGTCTTGATGCCTTGACATCAACAGCAAAGGTGACGGTGTCGCCTACGTTGGCGGTATAAGTACTGTCACCGCTGTGAATAATGAGCACCTCGTCATCTGCGGCACTTACCCCTGAAAAAGAGATAACAGCCACAGAGATAATAATGAGCAAGCAAAGAATCAAAGAAACGAATTTTTTCAGCATACATATTCCTCCTTTATCAAATATTACCGAAATATCCATTCTACTATGAATACAAATGAACATAGGATTTTGTCACAAAAATTTTTACATATTTTTTAATTTAATTTTATCACAGCCGAAAGCGCTGTCAACATAGCAGAATAAACATAATTTCAGTAAACTTTTTGACAAGTAACACAGTTTTAAATATTTCAAATGAGAATTAGCAATGATATCAGGCGGATAAAAAATCTTCCCCTCAAAGGGAAGCCTTTCGGGCGGCCAATGACCGCCCCTACGGAAATAATAATTAAACATTCGATATGATTGATATAAATTGTAAATAAACGATAGAAAAAACGTAACGAGCGTTATGATTGAAAATAAACTGTATATAAACATTTGATACAAAATCGTAGGGGTTAGCGCCTACGACAACCCGCAACATTTCCTCCCGATGATTTTTCGGGGTAGGAAGGCATCGCCCCCTACGGAAAAAATTATTAAACATTCGATATGATTGATATAAATCCTAAACAAACGATAGAAAAACGTAACGATTGTTATGATTGAAAATAAATTGTATATAAACGTTTGATACAAAATCGTAGGGGTTGGCGCCTACGACAACCCGCAACATTTCCTCCCGATGTTTTTTTGAAGAGGATGGCTCGTGAATTCAGGATGAACCCCTTT
>JAZSME010000090.1:0-4995 GCA_045535715.1 Ruminococcus sp.
TTTGAAAATATTAAAGGAAAAAAATTTGCTTTTGTTGGTCTTGGCAGGAGTAATCTGCCTCTGATCAAGATATTCTGTGATTACGGAGCAAAGGTATACGCTTGTGACAGTCGAGACGAAAACTCACTCGGAGCAAACGCAGATCTTGCAAAGGAGTATGGCGCCGAGCTTCGTCTCGGTGAGAACTATCTCAACGAACTTGAGGTTGATACACTTTTCAGAACTCCCGGTATGAACTATAACTCGCCTGCCCTTATTAACTTGAGGGAGAAGGGTGTAGAAATCACATCTGAAATGGAACTCTTTTTTGATCTGTGTCCTTGTAAGATCATTGCGATTACCGGCTCTGACGGCAAAACCACCACTACCACAATTATTTCCGAGTTATTAAAAAAAGAGGGCTACAATGTACATCTTGGCGGAAACATCGGAAATCCTCTTATGCCTGAAATATTTGATATTAAAGAGACCGACGTTGCTGTTGTGGAGCTTTCAAGCTTCCAGCTAATTTCTATGAAGAAAAGTCCTGATATAGCAGTTGTAACCAATGTAGCTCCAAATCATCTTGATGTACATAAAGATATGGATGAGTATGTCGAAGCTAAAAGAAATATCGTTTCTTATCAGAATAAAGACTCTATTACTGTTCTTAATTCGGACAACGAAATCTCAAAATCTTTTGAAAGCAGCGTAAAAGGAAAAGTCAGATATTTCTCGTTCTCTTCTTCTGTCGATACAGGCGCCTGCGTCCATGAAGACAGCATTGTCTTCTGCGACGGTGTTAATTCAAAGAATATCCTTAATCTTTCTGATATCAGAATTCCCGGAAACCATAATGTTGAAAATTATATGGCAGCAATATGTGCCGTTTATGATATGGTTTCCGTTGACACAATTAAATTTGTGGCAAACAATTTCTCAGGTGTTAAACACAGAGCTCAGCTTGTCAGAACTTTCGAGGGCGTCAGATATTACAATGACTCTATTGCTTCTTCACCTACAAGAACCGCTTGCGGTATGCTTTCTCTGTTTGATGATAAGATAATTCTCATTTGCGGAGGATATGACAAGAAAATTCCCTATGCGCCTTTAGGTCCTGTTATCGTAAATAAAGTCAAGATTCTCGTGCTGATGGGAGATACTGCCGATAAGATTGAGGAAGCTGTTAAAGCGTCAGAGAATTATAAAGAAAACGCTCCTTTAATTCTTCATGCGGAGAATATGGAACAGGCAGTTTCATTGGCGCGAGCTCATGCAACGGACGGAGATATTGTTTCTCTTTCACCTGCATCGGCAAGTTTTGACAAATATCGTGATTTTGAACAGAGAGGAGATCATTTTATCTCTGTTGTTAACGATTTGGTATGATAAGTCTCGAACTTACTGAAAAGTGTATTTCAGATGCTCTTCATTCTTTCAAATCAAAGGATTTTTTGACATCAACTATTTATCAGTATCTGAAAGCCTACGGAACTAAATACCCCTTTGTTGAATTCTACATTCAGAAACAAGACGATAATGTTACAGCCTTGATTCTTCGTTATAACTCCACGGTTTACTGTTACTGCTATGATAGCAGCGACACAGAGGAGATAATATCCTTTCTCGATAGGTTCCGGGGATGTGACATTATAACGAATATTGATTCCTCTGAGCTTAAGGAAACAACGAATGATACTCTTTTCGAAATGAAAAGAGAGGGATATTCGTTAATTGCCTCAAATGGTGAAGATTACCAGTGTAACAGTGATATTTCCGGTTCTTTGTCTCTGCTGAGGGAACACCTCAATACTGAACATTTCGAGGACTTTTATCTGAATATGTCTTTGTTTCACAGACGTGGACTTCTTGATGTTTACAGTGTAATAATAGACAATAAACCTGTATGTACTCTTGGTCTGGTAAAAGGACAAAACGAAGTAAACACAATTTCTTTTCTTTACACAGCTCAAGATTTCCGCGGAAATAATTATGCTGGAAAACTTCTGGAACACTGTCTCAAAGAAAACAACTGCATTTGGCTCTTGTGTGAGAGACATAATCTTGAATTTTACATTAAAAACAGATTTACTCAGGTATCATCCTTGAGTTATATTAAATTGTGAGGATTTTATGCAAAACTTTTTTTCAATCGACAAAAGCATAAGAGATGCCGGAGATAAGGCGATTTCTCTTTGTAAGGAACAATTTCAGTATATAGATGAAATCAGAAATCATAATCAGCTTAAAATGCTTAAGGCTTTTCAGGAAGCACGAGTAAGCGAGTCTATGTTCGGCGGAAGCAGCGGATATGGCTATGATGACAGAGGAAGAGATACTCTTGATGCAGTATATTCCTACGTTTTTGAGTCGGAGGATGCGCTTGTCAGACACAACTTTGTAAGCGGAACTCATGCGTTAACTGTAGCTTTGTTTGCTGTTCTCAGACCCGGAGATGTTATGCTCTCCGTTACTGGCACCCCTTACGATACTTTAAGAGGTGCCATAGGTATAAATTCCGATTATTCCGGTTCACTCAAAGATTTTGGTGTAAAATACGAGGAAATTCCTCTTGTTAGCGCCGGAAAAGTTGATCTGTGCGCAATCGAAAGGTATCTTGAAATTTCTAAGCCCCGAATGGTTTATATTCAGCGTTCAAGAGGCTACGAGCTCAGACCTTCTCTTACAAATGACGACATCAAGTCTATTACTGCCATTACCAGAAAACTTTCACCTGAGTCTATCATTATGCTTGATAACTGCTATGGTGAATTTGTTGAATTTGATACTCCCCATAACTACTCTGTTGATCTTATGGCGGGCTCCATGATCAAAAATCCGGGTGGCGGTATCGCACGTACCGGCGGATATATCAGCGGAAGAAAAGACCTTGTTGAACAAGCAGCTTTCAGGCTTACAACTCCGGGAACGGGCAAAGAGTTGGGCGCTACACTTGATATGACAAGAGAACTCTTTATGGGCGCTTATAACGCTCCTCAGATTACCGCATCGGCACTGAAGACCGCGGTTTTCTCTTCTGCACTTTTTGAACTTCTCGGTTATGAAGTAACACCTTCATACAAAGAGAAAAGGGGCGACATCATCCAGGTTATTCAGATGAATGGTAAGGATGAGCTTGTGGAGTTCTGCCGAGGAATTCAGCAGGCTGCACCCGTTGACAGTTTTGTAACCCCTGAGCCTTGTGATATGCCCGGCTACGATTGTCAGGTGGTAATGGCTTCAGGCTCCTTTACTCTCGGTTCATCAATCGAGCTTTCTTGCGACGCTCCGATCAGACCGCCCTTTGCTGTTTGGTTTCAGGGTGCTCACAATTTTGACGCAGGAAAACTTGGAATTCTCCTTGCCGCACAAGGCGTTATGAATCTTAAATAAATAAAAGCGGTGACACTTTATTTATTGTGTCACCGCTTCTTTTTTATTTTCTATCAAATCGTCATTAAGCACTGTTTCAGTCTCTTCGTTTACTTTTGGCATTTCGTCATCAACAGACTCATCTTTTTTTAGACTCTTTTTAAGTTTATGCTTTAGCTCAAACTTTGATGAAATATACCCGATTGTAGTGGGAATAAGGGCTGCAAGTGTTGCAAGATACATATCTTCCATTGTATCAGAAAGAGCCTCTCGTCCCGGAAGAGGGGTACCGGATTCGGTACGGAATTTTTGCATATTCAGTCCGAGGATATCATCAAATGCAAACTCATAAAGTTCCCAGAGAACTGTTATTGCCATCGCAAAGCTAAAAGCAAATAATGCTACAAAAAATGGGCTCAAATCAACTTTAACATTTCTGTCTTTGTTCAGTATATCAACAAGTATAAAACCAAGAGCACCAAGCATTGCACCCGAGAAGAAATGAAGAGCTGCATCCCAATAGGGAATATGATAGTAGAAATTCTTAATTTCACCCAGATATATAGCGCAATACAGAAACAGATAATAAACGACCACTATTGCGTTAGGAACTACAACCTTTAACTTTTTTGATATAAAAGACGGAAGAGCCATAACAGTGATACCGAGACAACACTGGGTTATCATCAGAAGATAGTCAGACTTAAGCTTCTGATACGGCTCTGTGTCAGAAACAGTTGTTGGTGCCTGAATAAATTTAATTATTGCATAGCCCAGAGAAAAAAACATTGATAGAAATAAGATGATTCCGATTACAGTAGTAAACTTAATTTTCTTTTTCAACCGGTTTTCTCCTTTCATTGTTCTTGTTTAATGTGCACGTCCAGCTTGTTATAAGGTATTGTAATGCCGTTTTCTTCGAAAGCATCACGGATGTTTTCAATCAAATCATAATATACAGTCCAGTAGTCCTCGGTAAGACACCAGCTTTTTGTGAGAAGATTTACGGCACTGTCACCATATCCGCTGACTCTTACAAAGGGTTCATCTGAATCAAGAAGAACCTTTTCATGTTTCTTTATGGTATCAAGAGCAATCTCTTTTGCTTTTTTTACATCAACCTCATAGGGAATGGGGAAGGTAAGATCCACTCGACGTTTGTTTTCCTTTGTGTAGTTTGTAATATGGCTGTTAATAAGTACGCCGTTAGGTATGCTGATTTGCTTGCTGTCAAAGGATGTAAGAGTTGTGTGCATCAGTTCAATCGATGTTACTATTCCTTCGTCACCACCGGCAGAAATATAGTCTCCCGTCTGAAATCTGGGAGAAAACAGAAGCCAGAGACCTCCGGCAACATTGCTGAGAGAATCTTTCAGGGCCACGCCCACAGCAACAACCGCAGCCGATGCAGCCGCAATTATACCGCCGGTTGAAACACCTATTGTATCCAAAGCAGCAAGAATAATGAAAATATGAAGAAAGATACTGATTGCTTTGAGTGAGTATTTGACAAGTGATTCATCAAGCTTTGATTTGTTAAAGGCTTTTTTTATAAGCTTTACAAGGTACACTATAATAAAGTGACCAATTACAAATATTGCCAAGGTTTTTACTAAGGGAGCAATATATCCCCAGATCTTCTCA
>JAZSME010000039.1:0-18607 GCA_045535715.1 Ruminococcus sp.
GAAATTCTCTTCCTAAGACCGCTTGGCCTCCGACTTTCCTTTCCTTCGTATGACCTACGCGGAGGCTATGGAACGCTTCGGCTCCGACAAGCCTGACATCCGCTACGGCATGGAGATTCAGGACATCTCCAACCTTGTGAAGGACTGCGACTTCGGCGTGTTCACAGGCGCTATCGAAGCAGGCGGTTCGGTTCGCGGTATCGTTGCAAAGGGTGCCGCCGCCACACTTACACGTAAAGAGATCGATAAACTCACTGAGTACGTCCGCGGCATTGGTGCCAAGGGTCTTGCCTTCGTAAGATGGGTAGAGGATGCTCCCTCCTGCTCCTTCGCAAAGTTCATGAAAGAGGGCGAGCTTGAGAATATCTTAAGCACAATGGGCGCCGAAAAGGGCGACGTTGTCCTCTTTGTTGCCGATAAGAACAGCGTTACACTTCCCACCCTCGGTGCACTTCGCGGCATCGTTGCAAAGAAGCTTGATATTATTCCCGACACCCACAAGTTCCTCTGGATCGTTGACTTCCCCTTCTTCGAAAAAGACGAGGAATCAGGCGAGTGGCTGGCAATGCACCACCCCTTCACAATGCCCAAGGAAGAGTGTCTCGAGTTCCTTGACACAGACCCCTCAAAGGTTATCGCCAAGGCTTATGACCTGACTTTAAATGGCGTCGAGCTTTCCTCAGGCTCCATCAGAATCTCCAATCCCGAGCTTCAGCAGAAGATGTTCAGAGCTCTCAAGATGACCGACGAAGAGATCGATGCAAAGTTCGGCTTCCTTGTGGACGCCTACAAGTACGGCGCACCTCCTCACGGCGGTATGGGCATCGGTCTTGACCGTCTCACAATGATTCTCTGCGGCGCAGATTCCCTCAGAGATGTTACCGCATTCCCCAAGGTACAGAATGCTTCCGAGCTTATGTCCCAGTGTCCCTCTCCCGTAGATCAGGAGAGCCTTGACGTACTCGGTCTTATCATCAAGGAAGACAAAGAAGAAAACAACTAATAGGGTACGTCTGTTTGAGATGTCAATTACTCCTATCCCGGGCAGACCGCCCGGGATTTTTCCTTTAAAGGAGACTTAAATATGAAACTTTCAGAACTTTTTGCAAAAGATAAGCCCACCCTTTCCTTTGAGGTTTTCCCTCCGAAAACCCACGATTTATACGACAAGGTAGAGGCTGCCGTAGAGGAGATTGCCGCTCTTTCTCCCGACTATATGAGCGTTACCTACGGCGCAGGAGGCGGCACCAGCCTTTACACATCAGGCATTGCCGCAGATATCGAGAAAAAATTCTCTGTTCCTGCCCTTGCGCATCTCACCTGTATTTCCTCCACAAAGGAAGCCGTTCACGCTCAGCTTGAAGCCCTCAAAAAAGCCGGCATCAATAACATCCTTGCTCTGAGAGGTGATATCCCCAAGGACGCTGACAAAGAACTTCCCATGGAATACCGCTATGCAAGCGAGCTTATAGAGGAGATCCGTCAGACAGGAGACTTCTGCATAGGAGGCGCCTGTTACCCCGAGGGACACCTTGAGTGCAAAGACATCGATGAAGACATTGTGAACATCGGCAAAAAGGTGGAGGCAGGCTGTGAATTCCTCACCACCCAGATGTTCTTTGACAACGAGATCCTCTACCGCTATATAGACAAGCTTCGCAAGAAGGGTATTTTCGTCCCCATAGTTGCAGGAATTATGCCCATCACCAACGCCCGCCAGATTTACAGAAGCTGTGAGCTTTCGGGCACAGTTCTTCCCAAGCGTTTCATCAAAATTGCGGAGCGCTACGGAGACAATCCTGACGCTATGATGCAGGCAGGTATCGCCTATGCCACCGAGCAGATCATAGACCTCTATGCCTCAGGCATAAAAAACGTCCACGTCTACTCTATGAACAAACCTGAAGTAGCAAGAAAAATTCAGGCAAATCTCTCTGAAATCATTAAAGGCTAAGCTATGAACGATATACATATACTAAGCTGTGACCCGCAGGATATCTGTGTCCCCACCAAGGATATCATCCTTTACAGCGGTTGTCGCCAAAGTCGCGACGAAAGGCTCTGCGCACTTTCCGAAGAGGCTCTCAGAGAGCTGCGTAATTATGTAAACCTCAAGGCAGTATACAAAGAAGTCTCCGTAAGTTTCCGTTCAGCTGAGGCAGACTTTTCCTTCTGTCGCTACGAAAGTGCGTCTCTTAGGAAATTTCTCGGCGGCGACTGCAAAGCATATATTTTTGCCGCAACTCTGGGACTCGGAGCAGACAGGCTTATTTCCAGATACTCCGCAACAACCCCAAGTAAAGCTGTGATCACCGATGGCTGCGCCACTGCACTTATTGAGTGCTTCTGCGACTATCTCTGTAAGGAAATTTTCAAAACAGAAGCGCAGGCTCGATTCTCTCCCGGCTACGGAGACTTGCCTCTTGAGATGCAGACAGATATTCTCCGTACGCTTAATGCAAATCTCAATATCGGTCTTTCCATGACCGACTCCTATCTGCTTACTCCCACAAAATCCGTCACCGCCATTGTAAAGAAACAAAATCCCTGACGGAAATAAAGGACTGATTATATGACTATCCGTGAAAAACTCAGAAGCTCTTTTGTGTTTTTCGACGGTGCAATGGGCACCGAGCTTCAGAAAAGAAATCTTAAAACAGGAGAACTTCCCGAGCGACTCAATGTTACAAATCCTGAAGCTATTGAGGAGATACACCTTTCCTACCTTGAGGCAGGCTGTGATGTTATCTCAGCAAACACCTTCGGCGCAAACCCCATAAAATTCTCCGACGAGGAGCTCTCCTTTGTTATCTCCTCCGCTTTTGACGCAGCTCAGAGTGCTGTGAAAAAAGCAGGGGGCAAAGAGCGCTATATTGCCCTCGACATCGGCCCTCTGGGAAAAATCCTCAAACCCTTCGGAGACCTCTCCTTTGAGGATGCGGTAGATCATTTCGCAAAGGTTGTAAGACTCGGAGCAAAACGCGCCGACCTTATACTCATCGAGACCATGAACGACACCTACGAGCTGAAGGCCGCTGTCCTTGCCGCAAAGGAAAACTCGGATCTCCCCGTATTCGCGACCTGTGTTTTTGACGAAAAAGAAAAGCTTATGACAGGCGCTGACGCGCTTTCCGTCATCGCTCTTTTAGAGGGTTTGGGTGTTGATGCCATTGGTATGAACTGTTCCTTGGGTCCTCGCAAAATGAACGAAATTCTCAAAACCTTCGCAGAATATTCCTCCACGCCTCTGATGATAAGCCCCAACGCAGGAATGCCCAGAAGCGAGGACGGAAAGGTTACCTATGATGTAAGCGCTGAGGATTTTGCAAAGGAAATGACAAAAAGTGCTGAGCTGGGAGCAAGAGTCCTCGGCGGCTGCTGCGGCACCTCTCCCGAGTATATAAAACTTCTGGTGGAAGCTCTTAAAGATAAGGCTCCCCTTCCTATAAAATCAAAAAACCACTGTGTCGTTTCCTCATATACCCATGCCGTAAATTTCGGAGAGAATCCCGTAATCATCGGTGAAAGAATCAATCCCACCGGCAAGAAAAAGGTAAAAGAAGCGCTCAGAGAAGGCGACTACGGCTTCATTCTCAGAGAGGGCGTCTATCAGCAGCAGGCAGGAGCAGAAGTTCTCGACGTAAACTGCGGACTTCCTGAAATTGATGAAGCCGCTGTAATGAAAAAGGTCGTTGAGGACCTTCAGAGCGTCTGCGACACGCCCCTTCAGATCGACACCTCTGACCCTGTGGCTTTAGAAAAAGCCCTGAGAATCTACAACGGCAAACCCATGATAAACTCCGTTAACGGCAAGAAGGAGTCTATGGAGGCCGTGTTCCCCCTTGCAAAAAAATACGGCGGTGTAATTGTGGCGCTGACCCTCAATGAAAAAGGAATTCCCGACACTGCCAAAGGCAGAATAGAAATTGCAGAGCACATAATTAAAACTGCCGAAAGCTACGGAATAGAGAGAAAAAACATTGTTGTGGACACCCTCACCATGGCAATAAGCGCCGACGAGAACGCCGCAAAGGTTACTCTTGAAGCTATCAAAGGTGTCTCCGCTCTGGGGGTAAAAACCACCCTCGGTGTTTCAAACATCTCCTTCGGTCTTCCCAACAGAGATTACGTAAATTCCAAGTTCTTCTCGCTGGCTCTCAAGGCAGGACTTTCCTCTGCCATTATGAATCCCCACTCCGAGAGAATGCTCAGAGCTTGCAGAGATGACTTCAAAGGCTTCGGCTCAGATACCGTCACCGATGGGGAAATTTCCTCTTTTGCAGGAGAAATCATCAAAGAAGTTATGGCTATGACAGAGCCTCTCGAAGCGATTCCCACAGCTTCCAAAAACGACTTGAGTCTTAAAGACGCCATCATCTCAGGACTCTCTGAAGAAGCAACCAGAGCAACCCTCTGTCTTCTTCAGGAAAAGGAGCCCCTTTCCCTTGTAAATGAGCACATCATCCCCGCTCTCAACGTTGTGGGAGCAGGCTTTGAAGAAGGCAGAGTGTATCTGCCGCAGCTTCTTATGAGTGCCGAATGCGCAAAACTCTCTGCCGACCTTATCAAAGAAAAACTTTCTGACTCGGGTCAGGAGAAAACAAAGGGCGAGAAGGTCATCATCGCCACCGTCAAGGGAGACATCCACGATATCGGAAAAAACATCGTGAAGATCCTCCTTGAAAACTACGGCTTTGAGGTAATTGACCTCGGAAAAGACGTGCCCGAAGAGGTCATCCTTGAAAAAGCAAAAGCTGAAAAGGTGCGGCTTGTTGCTCTCTCCGCTCTTATGACCACCACCGTACCCTCTATGAAGAGGTGCGTGGAGCTTGTTCACGAAGAGCTTCCCGACACCGCCGTTATGGTGGGCGGAGCCGTGCTGAGTCAGGAGTATGCAGATATGATCGGCGCTGACTTCTACTCCAAGGACGCTATGGGCGCAGTAAGAACTGCTCAGAAATTCTTTTCATAAACCTCGGGAAGGAGATCATCCATGTCACGATGTGTCATTGTCGGCGGTGCCGAAATCAGAAACTACGACCACATAAAGACCCTGCTTCGCTTCGACGACTTCTTTGTCTTCTGCGACTGCGGACTTCGCCACAGAGGAGCCCTTGGCATAGAGCCACACCTGATTATCGGTGACTTTGACTCTGCAGAAAACCCCAAAGAAAATATTGAAACCATTGTTCTCCCCAGAGAAAAGGACGATACCGACACAATTTATGCCGCAAAGGAAGGTATTCGCCGCGGCTTTGAGGAGTTTCTCCTCATCGGTGCGGTGGGAGGACGATTTGACCACTCTTTGGGAAACATTTCTCTCTTGCTCCTTCTTTCGGAAAAAGGCAAGAAAGCCACACTCTCCGACGACTTTTCTGATATGGAGATCCTATCCTCAGAAGGTGGACAGATCAAAGATTCCTATAAGTACTTTTCCCTTCTGTGTCTCTCGGAAAAAGCCGAAGGAGTCACCGTAAAAGGGGCAAAATATCCCCTTAAAAACGCTACCCTCACCGCCTCATATCCTCTGGGGGTGAGCAATGAAGTACTGAAAGGAGAGACTGCGAAGGTGAGTCTCAAAAAAGGTAACCTTCTGCTTATAAAAGTGCATAGCGAATAAAAAAAGGAGACTGCTCAGACAGTCTCCTTTATCTTTTATTCTTCTGAAATTACTCTCAGGCTTTCAATATTATAGTAAGAGAAAAGCCGAAGTGCGTTCTTGTCTATTCTCTCTCCGCTGACAAGAATGGGTACTGCAGGAGGGCAGGACACGCTCTCTTCGCAAAGCACCTTTCCCCCGCACTCTGAGAGAGGCAAAACCACACCTTTTCTGAACATAACCTCTCTTGGGCTCAAAACCTTCTCTGAAACAGATATAGCAGGGGCTTTTTCCGCAACAGGATCTCTTCTTTCTATATTCTTGAAAGCTTTTTCTATATACAAAAACTCCTCTTCACTCACCGAGGGAGTGAACATCATCACCAGAAAATCCTTGTCCGCAAATTCGCAGATGATGCCTTTTTCCTTAAGCAAGGAGGAGAGCTCCTCTGCGGTGTAGCCGAAAGCTTTGGGGGCAATGGTGATTTTAAGAGGCTCCTCGGATATCTGCTCAAAGCCCATGCCACTCAGCTTTTCTCGAAGGGATTTCACGAGCTTCGCCGTTCTTTCCAGCTCTTCCGGAAAGCTTCCGCTGAGGGATTCGTTTGCTTTATCCAGAGAGGAAAGTATCAGGTAAGAGGGGCTGGTACTTGCAAAAAGTGACATTGCTCTCTGCGCGTTTTCGCAAAGCACCTCGGGGGCGTCTTTTCTTATGTGAAGATAGGCTCCTCCCGTCAGAACGGGGAGGGTCTTGTGAGCGGAATCACAGCACATATCCGCACCGCACAGGATGGGGTGCTTTCCGTCTTTCAGAAACCCAAGGTATGCCCCGTGGGCATTGTCGCAAAGAAGAAGCACAGAAAACTCTCTGCACACCTGAGAAAGGCCCTCTATATCCACTCTGTTTCCTAAGTAATCGGGACTTGTAACATAAAAAGCAAGAGGCTTTTCCTTCATAGAGAGAAGCTTCTCCCTGAGAGCCTTTGGTGAAACCTTGCAGGAGAGAAGCGAAGTCTCCTCCCCGTACATCCACTCCGTCTCAAAATCAAGAAGTGCCGCAGCGGTCACAAATGTCTTGTGAACATTTCTCAGCGCGAGGATTCTTCTGTTTTTTCCTTCGCCCCAAAGAAGTGCAAGGTATAGCATTGCACGAATTGAAAGCGACGAGCCTTCGGTACTGTAAAGGGTCTTTGAGCTATTAAACAGTCGGGCTGCGTTCTCCTGACTCTCCCCAATTATCCCTTTTGCTGAGTAGAGCACGTCGGCACCGTCTATCTCCGTTATGTCAAAGCTCTCACATCCGAGACAGGGCTTTCCCTTGTGCCCCGGCATGTGAAGTCTCAGCTTGTTTTTCTCTGAGTACTCTTTTACGAAATCGTATATGGGCGTATTCATTATTCGTCCTCGAGGGTCTTAGCCACTTCAAGCATAATTGCGCATTCCATTCTCTTTCTGAAAAGCTCACAGCCTGACTCGTAGATACCCGCAACACTGCCTGTTGCATGGTAAGCGTTGGCGGCGCAACCGCCTGAGCAGTAAAGCTTTGCCCAGCAGTCCTTGCACTCCTTGCGGGTGTAAACATTGCAGGCGGCAAACTCATTCTGCACCTCAAGATTTGTGACACCCTCGTAGATATCACCTAAGCGGAATCTCTCCTCGCCTACAAACTGGTGGCAGGGATAAAGGTCGCCCCAGGGAGTGACCGCCATATATTCTGTTCCCGAGCCGCAGCCGGAGATTCTCTTGTAAATACAGGGACCGCCCTTGAGATCGATCATATAGTGATAGAAAGTAAAGGGCTTACCCTCTCTGTGTCTTTCGAGCATAAGGGATGCCAGCTTCTCATACTGGTCCTTGACAATCTCGATATCCTCTTTTGTAAGAGTTGAAGGATCGTCTGAAGCACCTACCACAGGCTCCATGGAAAGCTCTGTAAAGCCTAAGTCCAGCATAACCTCAATGTCCTTGAGGAAGTCGGGATTTGCGTGGGTAAAGGTACCTCTCATATAGTAATCCTTGCCACCGCGGGCATTTACAAGCTTCTGGAATTTGGGAACGATATTGTCCCAGCTTCCCTTGCCCTGATAGTCCACTCTGTATCTGTCGTGGATCTCTTTTCTGCCGTCAAGGCTCAGGACCACATTACAACACTCTTTATTTGCAAATTCGATTACCTCGTCGTCAATAAGCACTCCGTTGGTGGTAAGGGTGAAGCGGAAGTTCTTTCCTGCTTCTTTCTCAATGCTTCTGGCGTAGGCTACAAGGTCCTTCACCACAGAGAAATTCATCAGAGGCTCACCGCCGAAAAAGTCAACTTCAAGATTTCTTCTGCTCCCCGAATTCTCCACAAGGAAATCGAGAGCACGCTTGCCCACCTCAAAGCTCATAACAGCTCTGTCTCCGTGGTACTTGCCCTGACTTGCAAAGCAGTAGGCACAGTTAAGGTTGCAGGTGTGAGCAATATGCATACAAAGCGCCTTCACTATACCCTTGCTCTTCTCCTTGAGCTTTCCCGAAAGAGGCTCAAAGCTGTCCTTTGAAAAAAGCTTGCCCTCTTCTTTGAGAGACTCAATAGCCTCGAAGCAATCCTCGATATCCTTCTCGTTCACCTCGCTTCTGTCGGGGTATTTTTCGAGAATAATATTCTTTATCTCCGCTTTATCCTTTTCCTCATAGAGATTGATAATGTCAAATGTGGCATCGTCAACAACGTGAATTGAGCCTGAATAAACATCAAGCACAATGTTGAGGCCGCCCAATTTATATGAATGAATCACAGAAAATCTCTCCTGATATATAAAATTTCGCTGAAAGTTTATCACAAAAAATGCCGCCATTGCGGCGGCATTCTGGAAGCTTTAAAGCTTAATTACTTCTTTGTGTTTTCGCACTGCTGGTTAGCAATACCGCAACTTGTCTTGCAAGCAGACTGACAAGAGGTCTGGCACTCGCCGCAACCACCGCATTTTGCGCTTTCGCAAAGATTCTTGGTCTCCATGGTCTTAATGGGTTTCATCAGGGTTTCCTCCTATCGAAAGTTTTAGTTAATTTTATCACGCTGAGAGGGAAAAGTCAAGTATGTAGGCACACAGCTATTATTTATTGCCAAAATCAGTTTTTCCCAACAGCGCCCATGTCCGAATATGTAAAATTTTTCCGCAAAAAAAGTGCCTCCCCGTTTCCTTTGGGGGAAAGGGGGAGACTTTCTGGAGCTGAAGACGTGAATCGAACACGCGACCTGCTGATTACGAATCAGCTGCTCTGCCGACTGAGCTACTCCAGCAAGCTTTCAACCAGCGGAACTCCTAATCATAAGATTCCGATTTCTCTGAAAACACAGAAAATATAACTTTGGACCTTTAATATTATACACCATGTTGAGCTTCATTTCAATATCTATTTCCGACGGTCTTTGGGTTATGTGTTTTTCTCCCATTTGCGACCAAAAAACACAAATTCTGTGAAAGATTTTCACGATGCACTCCTGCCGACGAATTATTAAGGTATAGTTAACACACTATATTAAAGGTATAGGAGGCAACAATATGTCTATTGAACTGGGACAAAAGCTGGCAGCTCTCAGAAAGAAAAACGAAATTACTCAAAAACAGATTGCAGATATTCTTCACATCAACAGAGCAACCTATGCATACTACGAAAGAGGAGATACAGAGCCTGACCTCAAGACCCTTGTGCGCCTTTCCAGAATGCTTGGCGTAGATCCCTCCTATTTTCTCCCCGATCTGGACTCACCCAAAGCAGGCATGGCAGCAGAAGGCGGCGATGCAGAGGTCATAAAGAAGGAAAGCTCCCGTTCAAGCGCTCGCTCAGGAGGCACCTATAACCTTGACGGAGAAGAAAAGAGTCTCCTTCTCGTTTTCCGTTCGCTGGATTCATCAAGCAGAGAAAAGGTCATTTCCTTTGCAAACGGCCTTACAGAGGACTTTGCAAAAGCCAAAAAGACTCAATCACAATAAGATTGTCCCATTTTATTTTTCTTGTGAAGATATTTTAAAAAAGACTTTACTTTTTATTTTCACTGTGATATAATACATCCGATTAAGCCCCTTTCACGGATTTGGGAGTATGCCGAAACTCGGATTCACCGTCCTTTCTCTGTGTCTGTGGGTAATATTTAAAAAAGGTGGCTATCAAAATGCTCAAAGAAGAAAAAATCGCAATTATGAATGAGTACGCTCTCCACGAGGGCGACACAGGTTCTCCTGAGGTTCAGATCGCTCTTCTCACAAAGAGAATCAACGATCTTACTGAGCACCTCAAGGAGCACAAGAAGGACCATCACAGCCGTAGAGGTCTTCTCAAGATGGTTGGTCAGAGACGTTCTCTCCTCAACTACCTCACAAAGGTAGACATTGAGAGATATCGTTCAATCATCGCAAGACTCGGTATCCGTAAATAATTGCAGCAAAGGGGCAGACGGCTTTTCGCCGTTTGCCCTATATTCCGTTTATTGCAGGGTTTTTTCGCTTAAGTTTAGCGGTAAAATCAGTTGTTCGCTTCCCTTACCGACGGAGTACGGGGACAGTTGATTTTATTGCTAAAATTAGCGTAAGACCCTGTGAAAATATAAAATTTTACAGGAGGAAATATTATGGCAAACAAACCCATGACTTTCGACAGATTCAGAACTTTCGAAACAGATTTTGCAGGCAGACCCCTGGTTATTGAAACCGGTAAGACAACTCAGCTTGCAAACGGCGCTTGTCTTGTTCGCTACGGTGAGACAGTAGTTCACGTAGCTGTTACAGGTGCCGCAAAGCCCAGAGAGGGCATCGACTTCTTCCCTCTCTCCGTTGACTTCGAAGAGAAGCTCTACGCAGTAGGCAAGATCCCCGGTAGCTTCTTAAAGCGTGAAGGCAGACCTTCTGAGAAGGCAATCCTTACAAGCCGTGTAATCGACAGACCCATCCGTCCCCTCTTCCCCAAGGATATGAGAAACGACGTTTCCGTTGTCTGCACAGTTATGTCAGTTGATCCCGACTGCATGCCCGAGGTTGCAGCAATGGTTGGTACTTCCATTGCACTTTCCATTTCCGACATTCCCTGGAATGGTCCTATCTCCTCTGTTTCCGTAGGTTACATTGATGGCGAGTTCATCATCAACCCCACAGCAGCGCAGAGAGAGATCTCCGAAATGGCAACAACAGTTGCTTCCACCGACAGCCGTATTGCAATGATCGAAGCAGGTGCAAACTGCGTAAGCGACGAGGTTATGTACAACGCAATTATGGCAGGTCACGAAGCAAACCAGAAGATCATCGAGTTCATCAAGGGCATTCAGGCTGAGATCGGTAAGGAGAAGTTCTCCTATCCCTCAAATGAGCCCGACGAGGAGATGTTCGAGGCAATCAAGGCTTTCGCAGAGGAAGACGTAAAGGTTGCTATGGACACAGATGACAAGACTATCCGCGACGCAAGACTCCTGCCCATCTACGAGGCAGTTCACGCAAAATTTGACGAGATCTACCCCGACTGCGCAGAGAAGATCGACGAGTGCATGTACAAGGTTCAGAAGTATATCGTTCGCCGCTGGCTCCTTGATGAGCAGAAGCGTGTTGACGGCAGAGGCATGAACGACATCCGTCCTCTTGCTTCCGAGGTTGCAATCCTCCCCAGAGTACACGGCTCAGGTCTCTTCACACGTGGTCAGACACAGGTTCTCACCATTGCAACTCTCGGTCCCGTTCCTGAGGGACAGATCATCGACGGTATCGACGAGGAAGAGTTCAAGAGATATATGCATCACTACAACTTCCCCAGCTACTCTGTTGGCGAGACTCGTCCCAGCCGTGGCCCCGGAAGACGTGAGATCGGTCACGGTGCTCTGGCAGAGAGAGCTCTCGTTCCCGTAATTCCTCCCGTTGAGGAGTTCCCCTATTCCATCCGTCTCGTTTCTGAGGTTCTCTCCTCCAACGGTTCCACATCACAGGGCTCCGTTTGCGGTTCCACACTTGCTCTTATGGACGCAGGTGTTCCCATCAAGGCTCCCGTTGCTGGTATCTCCTGCGGTCTTATCACCGAGGGCGAGCGCTGGATGACAATGGTTGACATTCAGGGCGTTGAAGACTTCTTCGGCGACATGGACTTCAAGGTAGCAGGTACTCACGAGGGTATCACCGCTATTCAGATGGACCACAAGATCTCCGGTCTTACACCCGAGATGGTTAAGGAAGCTCTCGAGAAGACTCACGAGGCAAGAATCCACATCCTCGACGAGGTTATGCTCAAGGCTATCGAGGCTCCCAGAGCAGAGCTTTCCAAGTACGCTCCCAAGATGCTCACAACAACTATTCCTGCTGACAAGATTTCCGAGGTTATCGGTAAGGGCGGCAAGGTTATCAAGGAGATCCAGGCTCAGTGTCAGGTTAAGATCGACATTGAGGAGGATGGCGAGAACGGACAGGTATTTGTTTCCGGTATCGACCTTGAGAATTGTAAGAGAGCTCTTGCAATCGTTGAGACTATTGCTATTGATCCCGAGCCCGGCGCAATGTATCTCGGTAAGGTAACACGCATCATGGACTTCGGTGCATTCGTTGAGATCGCTCCCGGCAAGGAAGGCCTCGTTCACATTTCCCAGCTTGATGTTAAGCGCACAGACAAGGTAACTGACGTTGTAAACGTTGGCGATGTTATCCGTGTTAAGGTAATGGAAATCGACGATAAGGGCAGACTCAACCTCTCCAGACGTGATGTTCTCATCGAGGTTGACGGCCTCACTCCCGAGAACGACCCCGCTGCTGACAGACCCCGCAGAGATGGCGGCAGAGGCGGCAGAGACAACCGTCGTCCCAGAAGAAACTAATTAACAGCTTTCCCCCGACAGGAATGTCGGGGGATTTTTTATGAAGTAACCTCCATAATTAGTATCAGAATTGTCACCAATAAATTCCCTTTATTCTGTTGACACTTTTAATTTTGCGTGCTAAATTTATATTGTCTAACAAAGGAGACACTACAAGGAGGTTTTCCTATGAAACTCAGAAAAGTATTAAGCATTTCTATGATTCTTTCACTTCTGTGGGGCCTTTTATCCCTGAGCAGCTTCACTACAGGGGCTCTTACCAGCGGAGACTACGTCTTTGAGATGTATGATGAGAGCTCCGTTATCATCACCGGATACAACCGTGATATGGCAGAAAAACTCACAATCCCATCCAAACTCGGCGGCTATCCCGTTAAGGCTATCGGCGAGGATGCCTTTTCCGAAAAGGAAATCTACGCAGTAACACTCCCTGACACATTGGAAGTAATCGAGGACTTCGCTTTTTGGAACACCGCCATTTCCTCTGTCACAATTCCCAAAAATGTCTCCTATATAGGTATTGGTGCTTTTTCCGGCGGACTTTTTTCCGAATATAAAGTTTCCGACGGTAACAAAACATTCCGCGCACACAAAGGAATCCTCTACAACAGCTCCTACTCTGAGCTTTTATCGTTTCCTACCATGGGAACTTTCAGCACTCACTCGAACACAAAAACCATAGGTCCTTATGCCTTCTTCTATGCATACAGAATAAGCGGTCTCGCTATCCCTGCTTCTGTAACATATATTGCCGAAGGCGCCTTTATGTATTCCGCTCTTAGAGACTTGCGCATCTACTCCACTATGGAATATATCAACGACTACGCTTTCTACGGCTGCGAGAATTTAATCTATGTGACCGTGGACTCCCAAGATGTGGTCATTGCTCCCACCGCCTTTGAGGAAACCAAGTGGCTTAGCTCCCAAGACGATGGCATGATTTACTTTAATACAACAGCATATCTTTACAAAGGCACCGCCCCCAAAAAAGTTGTCCTCAAAGAAGACACTACCCGTCTCAACGGAAAAGCTTTTGCCAAGCAGGAAACCGTAGAACAAATTGTGATTCCTGCAAGCACAAAAGAGATTCATTTCTCAGCATTTGACGAATGTTCTTCTCTGACAGACATTTCCGTGGACAAGTCAAACACCTCTTTCAAATCAATTGACGGTATGCTTTACAGCTACGACGGAACCGAGCTCTACGTCTGTCCTGCAGGCAAGAAAGGTGTAGTAAATGTTCCTGAAAAAACTATCAGGATAGAGGACTACGCTTTCGAGTACTGTGAAAAAACAACTGAAATAACACTGCCTTCATCGCTTACCGAAATCGGAGAGGGTGCATTCTTCGGTTGCTCTGCACTTGAGAAAATTGAAATCCCCTATTTCGTAAAAACCAACGGAGGCGGAATCTTCTTTGGATGCACCAGTCTCAAGGATATAAAAATCCCCGAAGGCTCCACCATTTTCACTGTTTTCGATTTTCTCGACACTTCCTGGCTGGAGGAGCAACCCGACGGAGTTCTCTATCTCTGCAAAACCGCTCTGAGCTACAAGGAAGAATTCGAAAACACCTCTGAATTTGCTATTGACGAGGGAACGCTTGCCGTTGCAGACTATGCCTTCTTCGGTTTCGAAACCCTCGAGAACGTAACTCTCCCTAAGACTCTTACTGCAATCGGTGAATACGCTTTTCTCTTCTGCGACAACATGAAGGAAATCACAATTCCTGCAAGTGTTGACACAATCGGTGAAAAAGCTCTGGGTTACTCATATTCTTATAACGAAGCCACAGGAGCTGAAACCTTCACCCCCGTTGACGGCTTTGTTATAAAAGGTTTCGCAGGTACCGCGGCTGAAAGCTATGCCAACAGCAATAATTTTGAGTTTGTCGCCCTTGCCGATTTACCTGTTTCAGATATTCTCGGCGATGTTGACGGAGACTTCAAGCTCAGCGTCAGAGACGCCACAACAATTCAGAAGAAGGCTGTATCTTTAATTGAGTTTGACGAAAACCAGATGAAGGTTGCCGACTTTAACTTCGACGGCAACATAAACGTAAGAGATGCGACTGCTATTCAGAAGCGCGTGGCAGGACTTCCTGACTAAACAAATTCATCATTTCGGCCCTACCAATAGGTGGGGCCGTTATTTTTTCCAAAGTCTCATATTAACGGCTCCCTGACAGCCCTTTAAAAATCTCTCAATTCTATTGACAGCGGAAAATATATATGCTAAATTTATATTGTCTAATGAGATAGACCCATAAAGGAGGTTTTCCTATGAAATCAAGAAAAGTATTAAGTATATTGATGATAATTTCTCTTCTTTTAAGCCTTTTCTCCCTGAGCAACTTCGCCACAGGAGCTCTTACCAGCGGAGACTTTGTCTTTGAGATGTACGACGAGGAATCGGTAATCATAACGGGATACAAGAAAAATGGCGCGGAAAGTCTTACAATCCCCTCCACTCTTGGTGGCTATCCTGTAAAAGCCATCGGCACCGATGCATTCTCCGACAAGGCGATTTACAAAATCAAACTTCCCGACACTCTGGAGGTTATTGAGGACTTCGCCTTCTGGAACACCGCCATTACCTACATTCTCATTCCTCAAAAGGTTTCGCACATTGGCGTGGGTGCCTTCTCCGGCGGTCGCTTTGAAAGATACGTAGTTGATCACAACAGCACCTTCCGCGTCTACAACGGTTTACTTTATAATATTTCTGTGACGGAGCTTATCTCTCTTCCCACCATGGCGCCCTTTAACATCAGCCCCGATACAAGGGAGATTGCACCCTACGCTTGTCTCTCTGCTCAGAATCTCAAGGACATCCGTCTGTCCTCTTACACAGACAAGGTCGGAGAGGGAGCGTTTATGTACTCCTCGGTGGAAATTGTCAGTATTCCCAGCGCCGATCACATTGACGACCTGGCATTCTTTGGTTGTGAAAATCTGACCGATGTAATTATCTCCGGCAGTACAGAATACATCTCTCCCAACGCCTTTGATGAAAGTGCGTGGCTCGAAAATCAACCTGAGGGAATGATTACCTTTAGCGGCGGCTCAATTGCTTACAAATACAAGGGAATTGCTCCCGAAACCTTTGAACTTGCGAAAAACACATACAGAGTATGCGCCAAAGCCTTTGCAGGGCAGCCGAACCTCAAGGAGATCATTGTTCCCCCCTATACCTGCCACATAGACTTCTCTGCCTTTGATATGTGCTCCTCTCTGGAAAACTTCGTCATCAAGGAAAAGAACAACCATTTCAAATCAAAAAACGGTATGCTTTACAGCCACGATGAGAAGATTCTTCACGTATGCCCTGCAGGCAAATCGGGTGAGGTAACTATCCCCGACGGCACCGTCAGGGTTGATGCCTATGCCTTTGAATACTGCGAAAAGGTGACAAGGGTAATCATTCCTTCTTCTGTGAGAACACTGGGAGCTTTCTCTTTCATAAACTGCACCGCTTTGAAGGAAATTACCGTCCCCAAAGGAGTTGTGACTCTGGGAGAATACGCTCTGGGCTATAACTACTCCTACGACAGCGAAACAGGAGAATTAGGCTACGCTCCTATGGAAGACTTTTTAATTAAGAGCTACAACTTCACAACCACCCAGAAATACGCACGTGCTCACAACTTTGAGTTTGTTTCCCTTGACGACGTCCCCGTTTCCGACATAACGGGAGATGCAGACGGAGACTTTAAGCTCAGCGTCAGAGACGCAACCGCCATTCAAAAATACGTGGCAAACATTATCGGCTTCGACGAAAACCAGCGAAAGGTTGCCGACTTTAACTTGGACGGCAACATAAACGTAAGAGACGCCACTGCTATTCAGAAAAAGCTGGCAGGCCTTTCGTACTGATAGACTATCTTTTCAATGCCCCGCCTTAAGGTGGGGCGTTTTTTGTGTTTTTTAAAAAAAGATAATTTTTGCCCACCCAAAAGCAGACATCGGACTTTCTTTTTCTTCTTTATTGTGCTATACTACCCCCAGAAAAGCTTCTGTTACGGAGAGTAACACCTCTGTCACAGGTAGTTTATTGCGCTTTCTATCAAGCCTTCGTAAAATGAACTCAACAAAAATCTTTCGGAGGTACTAAAATGACTTTAGGCGAAAAAATCAAAGAAGCAAGAAAACAGAGCTCTCTTTCTCAGGAACAGCTTGCCGAGAAGATGGCAGTATCAAGATCGGCTGTTGCAAAATGGGAATCCGGCAAAGGTCTTCCTGATGTAGAAAATCTCAGACTGCTTTCCCGTATATTAAATGTAAGCATTGATTACTTACTGGACGACGGAGAGGCAACGGACATAAATGTTATCCGCGAGGCATATTCTCTTTCCGACTATGACCTCAAAAATAAAAGTAAGATAAAGAATCAGGTTGTCAGGGAAAAGTTTCCCAACGCCGAGATTTACCCTCTGCTTGCTGAGCTTAAACTCAAAAAGAGCGAAAAGGTCATTGACAATCTTCTGGGCTTCCTTACCGACGCGCCCTTTGGAGTTCCTCAGATGATCAATTCCGCAAAAAATACGGACAAAGCATTTTATCTCGCAGAGGAAAACGGTAAGGAATACCTTATTATGATTACCGACGAGTTTGTGGAAAGTCGTCAGCTTGCAAAGCCGGTTTTGAAGGATAAATTCGAAATCGGAGAATGGAAATTCAGAAAGTGCAAATATAAAGTATAATATCGGAGGTACGAAAATGATACTTGAATTTCGCGGTATCGAAAAGAACTTCGGTGAAAAAGAGGTGCTGAGGAGCATTTCCTTCCAAGCTGAAAGCGGCAAGGCTTTCGGACTTCTGGGAAGAAACGGCGCAGGCAAGACCACCTCTATCCGTATTCTCATGAATGTTTTTCCTCAGGATTCAGGAGAGGTTCTTATCGACGGAAAACCAATCGACTATAACAAAATCGGCATCGGATATCTGCCCGAGGAAAGAGGTCTCTATCCTAAAAAGATCATCCTCGATCAGCTCACCTACTTTGCCGAGCTCAAGGGGCTTTCCCGAAAAGAGGCGGTGAAGGCGGTTGACTACTGGCTCGGAAGACTCGGTATGTCTGACTGCAGAGAAAAGCGCCTCGACACCCTCTCAAAGGGAAATCAGCAGAAAATTCAGTTGATCACAGCCCTTGCCCACAATCCCGACATCATCATCCTCGACGAACCCTTCTCGGGTCTTGACCCCGTAAACGCAATGCTCCTCAAGGATATCGTCAAGGAACAGATCAAAAAGGGAAAAATCGTTCTTTTCTCAAGCCACCAGATGAGTCACATCGAGGAGTTCTGCGACTCTGTTGCAATTTTATGTGACGGCAAGATTGCCATCAGCGGGGATCTTTCCGAGATAAAAAAACAGCACCGCAGAAATCGACTTGTCGTTGAGACAGAAACTCCCGAAAAGCTCCTTGCGGCTTTCCCTCTCGACGCAAAGAAGAGAGAAAAAGGAGAAATTCTCATAAGCTTCAAAGATGACGCTCACAAGGCCGAGGTTATGAAAAAGATCCTCGATGCCTGCAGCGTTGACTCCATACGCGTTTTTGAACCTACTCTTGAGGATATTTTTGTTGAATACACCTCAAAAGAAGAAAGGAGCGAAAAGCGATGAAACAGTTTAAGAAAATCTTCTCCTTTGAGCTCAGATACTATCTGAAAAACAAAGTTTTTGTGGGAGTCACCATCTTCCTCGTTCTCCTTATTGCCGGAGTGATGTTCTTCCCCAGAATCAGCGAAGCTCTCTCCTCAGGGGAAGAAGAAACCGCTAAAGTGAAAGAAGTTATGCTTGTAAAGGCGGACTCAGACACCTCAGAGGAGGTTACACTTCAGGTTTTCTCCATGCTGTTTGAGGATTACGACGTACAGCTTTTCTCGGGCGATACCGCTTCTCTTGAGGAAAAGATAAACAACGAAGAGGCAGAGTGCGCTTTCCTTATGAACTCCCCCACCTCCTTCACCTACTACGTTAAAAATCTTTCCCTCTACGATATGAATTCTCAGATTGCCACCGAGGCTCTCAAGCAGGTTTATCAGATGAACCTTATGGTGGAAAGCGGTATGACAACCGAGGAGGTAACCGACACCCTGAATGTCACCATTGACACAAAGACCATAAACCTCGGAGTCAATCAGGCGGATAACTACTGGTACACCTACATTATGATCTTCGC
>JAZSME010000046.1:0-19249 GCA_045535715.1 Ruminococcus sp.
GGCTACGATCCGACTTTCAAACTAAAAACCTCAATTATCATATATTCCCTACTTTTAGGATGAATTAATATGCAGATTTTCAGAATAGATATTCATAATTATAGCATTGATTTAAGAATCAAGACAAAGAATCTGCCAATATAAAATGCATTAAACATAGGCAATAAAACGGAAGATAAAATATTTTACAAAAATCGCAAAAAAGTTATTGACAACCTCTACTAATGATGTTATAATGCTAAAGCACGTTAGAAATGCGAGTGTGCTGGAATAGGCAGACAGGCACGTTTGAGGGGCGTGTGTGGAGACGCGTACGGGTTCAAGTCCCGTCACTCGCACCAAAAGCTATCAACTTCGGTTGGTAGCTTTTTTCATTTCAAAAAGAATCTCCCCCTCTTCATCATAGCATTGACTTACTATTGACACAGCAAAACTTACAGCTTATACTTTACAACATAAAGCAAAAAGAGGTGATATTATGAGCAAAATTCTCGGCTCGTGGAGTGGTATGCGCAAGTATCTTGAACAAGAAATGCTGGCTCCCTCTTTACAAGGACGCATTCGTTACGGATGCAAAAGTCACCACTTCAAGTACTTTGAAGTATATATCGACTCCGAACTTGCAAAGCAATTTTCTTGGGAAATTGCTCAGAAAAACGTTAGAGAAAATTCAGCTTTATATGATAATAACCTTTACGGCAACACAGAACTCTTCGGCACCTTCATAAAAATCCCTTTAACATTACGCACAGAATACGGAGAAGATGAGTTCTGCGATGCACTCAAAGATTACCGCCAACAAACCATCCAGGACAGCATATCATCTGACAATCCCATTATAAGAATGTTCGCTATACTTGACAGACGACTCGGTAAGCGAACCATAGAAAAGCTCAGCGATGAAATACCCAAACAACCTCTTTGGTTACAGCAATTCTATAAGCTAAGAATCGACGCTGAATTCAAACCCACATAAAGCACAACATAACCCACACCAAAAGACATCAACGGTCGTTGATGTCTTTTTCATTTTACAACATAGGGCGATGTGACGGGACTTGAAGCGACTGCGCCGAGGCGCAGGTGGAACACCTGCTCCGAAGGTAAAAATGCTCCTGTGGAGTGTTTTTAAGGAGAGCGTTGATGTTGTTTTGACCATAAACACACCGCAACATGCGAGGCAACTGTTCTCATCCGTATTAAACCACCGTCACTCGCACAATAAAATAAAGGGTATCCATTGTGATACCCTTTGTTTTATCATTACGGTGAATTTCATGGGGGCACAGCCAAAGCCGCGCCCCTATGCTACCGTTAAATATAAGATTTAGACTATACTACCAGGAGCACCCGGAGCACCTTGTAAACCCCAGGCACCTTTTCGTGCAACGCCACTATCCGGGCCTGCACCATCGTAATAGCCAGGTTCACCACCAGCACCAGGATCGCCGGCATCTCCGACTTTTCCGTTTGCTCCATTATTCTGAGTATAGACTCCGGTTACATCTGAGCAATTTATCGCTATACTGCCATATCGGCCATTACCACCGGTGCCGCCGGTGCCACCGGTACCGCCATCGCCACCTATAGTAAACCAAGTGTTGGAACATCCTCCATGTCCGCCTGTACCACCGGTGCCACCTTTACCGCCGTCGCCGCCGTCACCGCCGTAACAAACAACAGTTCCATTCACAACGATCATTTTGTTAGCTACAACTGCAGCACCACCTGCACCGCCATTGCCTCCAGTGCCACCAGGACCACCAGGACCACCGTCTCCTGCTTCTCCGCCGGGCCAATCTCGTCTGGGACCAGGACTTCCGGTATCTCCGGTAGAGCCGATATATCCATTGCCACCATCACCACCGATAATTGAGATTTCCTCTGTCACATCAATGGTGAGCTTATCAACAATAATTGCTGTTCCTCCATCAGAACCGTGACCACCGTAAGTTGTTGCATCAAAGCCGTTGCCACCTTGTACTGTTACAGCTCCGTTGACTTTGAGGTTAACCACATTTGCAGAAATTGCTGTGCCTCCATTCAAATCGTATGAGCCATCGAATCCTGTAACAGAAAAATCGCCGATAACGTCAAGAGTAAGATTATTCACTTCAATGCCAATTCTGCCATTTGCACCTTGAACATTGACATCCAAAACACCTGAGATCAATAAATCTCCGCTGACGTCGATTCCACCGGACACATCAAGCTCTGCCATATTTCCTTCTGTCGAAGAAACAGTAAGCATTTCACTGTCAGAATCCAAGGTACCAATATCGACAGTTCCCTGTAACAATAACTGACTGCCATTAAACTTAAGCGGGCCCTCGATAGTAGTTTCAGACAATGTAAGCCTGCCTGTATTTATCAAGCATTCGCTATCCATTACCACATCATTGATAAACATCTGCTCAGCATTTGACACTAAAGACATTCTGTATCTCTGACCGTAAACACCAGTCAATGAGAATTTTTTGATGTTATCTGACAATTCAAGCAAACCTATATCAATAGCATCGTCATTCTTGCCGAAACCCGCAAGACTCAACTCAATGTGTGTCGCACCCGAATCAAGAACCGCAGACAACTGTTCTTTTTTGTCAGGTGCAGCGAAAATCTGTAACTCTCCGCAATTTTTGAAGATCTGAGCACCCATTTCGATCGACGCAGGTATCACGATTTCGTCTAACTTTTCGCAACCCTCAAAAGCATTATCTCCGAGTACAGTAAGACTTTCCGGAAGCGAAATTTCAAGTTTGGAACAACCGCTGAATGCTTTTTCACCTATGGTTGCGATTTTGCCATTGAAAACAACTGTCTCAAGTGATGTGCAACCATAGAAAGCTTCTTCGGGAATCTCTGTAATATACTCACCCATAGTTACGGATGTTACGGAAGTGTTCCCTGAAAACGCATCAGAGCTAATACCAACAACCTTCAGAATTTCTCCGTCGGTATTCCTGTAATAGCTGGGAATAATTACGTTTGTATCATCACCACGATATCTTGCAACTGTACAAGTACCATTACTAGGCTTAATTACAACATCTTCTACGGTATCTACCAGAGAATCAAAATACTTGTAAACATTCTCGGGCAACTCAAAGGGCAGGTCAGAATCTGTAACATCATCAAACGCCGCTGACTTTGCGCTATAATCCCACCCGGTTGTGATATCGCGTATTGAATTGAAGTTACCGATATAATACTTATCTTCGGATATGTTGTAAGTTATTGTTGCAAAAACATCAACTGTTGCATAATTAACATAACGATACCATCCAATAGGAGAATCCCCGGGAGTTATATTAGCGGATTCGGCAGAAGATACTACCGTTTCTTCTGTAACTGTTGTTGTTTTTCCATCAGTTACTGTTATTGTGTTTGCACCCGACTGAGTATGAGACACCGCCAAAGTAAGTTTATCCGATACTACGAAAGGACACTTAAACTCTGCTTCGTTTGAGATACTGATATCACTCTGCCAAGCATGGGAGTCTTCTGTAACCCTATCAAAAGTTTGGGCAATACTTGTCGCATTCATTGTGCTTGTTGAATGTGTCTCGGTATAGTTCACATTACCCTGATGGTAATAGGGTTTCTGCCAACCGAAAGGCACGTTCTCAATATAGCCAAGATAGAACGCATAACTGTATTCATCACCTTCATGGAACATCATTACAGGCTCGAAAAGGGGATTTTCAAGAGTCTCAATTGGATGAGCAAGACTTCTGGTGGTTTTCCATTCTGCTGTAAGTGTAATATCACCGGTGCTACCTTTAGGAATTACGGAACCCTCAATTTTTTTGCCGGTTTCGTCCAACCAACCTTCAAAAGAATATCCTTTCAGACTTGCATCCCTAAGAATAACCTTGTCGTCTACTGTATATGTAGTTACGTTAAATTCCGAGTTTGTACCAGCTCCGCAGTTGTATGTAATGGTGTACTCAATTACTTCCCAACGTGCCCAAAGCACATAGTCCTCTTTACAGTTTACAGGAATAGAGGTTATCTCCTGAGTAAATTGTTCAGAGGTGTACCAACCTTTGAACTCATATCCTTCAACTGAAAGTTTAGGAAGTTCTGACAAACCTTTACTCTCATCGTACTCCACAATTTCGGGAGCTGGAGCGCCGTTAAGATTCTTGTAAGTTATAGAATGGTAAACGGATTCATCAGGATTCTCTTCACCCTGTGAATAGATAACCTTATTGATGTTCATGCTCACAGAAATGCCTGCAACCCACTTCTGAATTGCTGTTGCATCCTTTACGTTTACAGAACCATTCTCATCTACATCCGCAAGAAGCATTTTAACATCATCAAGTTCTATAAGAGAAGCTGACTTCTTCTGAATAGTAGTCGCATCCTTTACATTGATACCGCCATCTGCATCAGCATCACCGAGTAATCCCACTACTTTCGTGTTCTCTGTGCTTTCAACGCTTTCTGCATTTACAAAAATCGAACCGCAGACAAGTAACACTATAAGTGAAATCAAAAAAATCTGCACTTTACATTTTATCATATTTCTACCTCCTGACTATATATTTGGTTATTTTAATGATATCACGCAACTTAACGTTAGTCAACGAATCGTTGACCGATTTCTATTATTCATACACCCACTTTGAGAAATAATAAAACAAGTGAATCATCTTAAAAAAAAGGAGATGTCAAAAAGACATCTCCTTAACACGTTATTAACCACCTGTACACGCCAGGAGAATAGCAACACCCAGACTGCACAGTGCACCCCAAAAGAGCAATTTAGAAAGCAGATTCAAAAGGGGTTTACCCTGAAATGAATCCGTGCCCAGCCACGTGCATAACGCAGAACCGGCTATCCAGCAGACTGCTTCAATGTCTACCGTTTCTCGTGAGCCGCCGATAATAAACAACACCACTGCTACTGCCCATAGTATAAAAGTAAAAAAGCTATCGTCTTTCTGCTTCTGGTTTTCATCAGTCACCTGAGACTCAGGGGCACTTTCGAAAGGCTCTTCCGTCTTAGGTGCAGGCTCTTCCTTGTGAGGGACAGGCTCTGCCTTCTGAGGTGCAGACTCTTCCGTCTTAGGTGCAGGCTCTGCCTTCTGAGGGGCAGGCTCTTCCTTGTGAGGGACAGGCTCTTCCTTCTGAGGGACAGGCTCTTCCGTCTTGGGTGCAGGCTCTGCCTTCTGAGGTGCAGGCTCTTCCGTCTTGGGTGCAGGCTCGGGAGTCTCCCCGTCAAGGGGTTCATCGTCATCGTCATCATCCTGAGCGTCAGAAGTAGGTTCACCCAGACAGAATTCTATGTTGTTTGCCGAAAACAGCATTGCATAAAACTCTTCCTGATCCTCATAGGTATACTTGAATATGGACTGCAAGCGATTAACACGCATTGCAAGTCCCGGAGGCAACTGAACTTCTTCAAGATACACAAGAAGTCTGTCCTTCTCAAGATCCCTTGCGTAGTTCAGTTCATCCTTACAGTTGCTTGAACTCAGGTAATTCTTTGACATAAAAGCGACAAAATATGCGCACTCATTAACATGCAGCGCAATTGTCTCGTCCCACTCGGTTCCGGGATCTATTCCCTTATCAAACCAGACTCTGTATCCTTCTCTCATCAGTCTCTCAATGATGGGCATAACCTGAGCTGAATCTTTATGGGCATAGCTTATAAAAATATACTTTTCATCACCTGAATAAGGTACGAGTTTTGCCATAGTCAAAACACTCTCCCCTAAAAACTTACACCATATTTTTACAAGGTGCAACTATATATGACTTGATTATACACATATTTGTTGCGAATTTCAAGAAGAAATAAAATTTAGGGGTTCCCTGACGTAAGGGTCCTGTTTCACGATAACATTCTTCACTTTCGACTCAGATAAAGCACACTCTTTTTATGCTCTGATATGTAAGCTTTGCAAATAAAAAGGGCACCCCTGAGGGTACCCTTTTTTTCTTATCCTTTTGCCAGTGAGGCAATGGCAACATCCTTTATATCCTTCTTGTTGCTCTTTTCGTATTCAAACATCCTTAGAACCTCGGTGTCCTCTCCGTCGGAGTAAACCAGTACAAATAATGTGTTTGTCTCCTTATCACCGTCTTTATCCTTGGATTTTATCGTAGTATCCACAAGGTAAAGGTGGCTGTCCTTGTTCTTACCGACGGTTTTTGTCTTTACCTTTACGCTTTCAAAGCCTGCTTTCTCGTACATAGATACAAATTCTCTCTTTATGTACTTCTCAGCTGCCTTTGCGTTCTTGTCGCTGAATATTGCGCCAATAAGCAGGAACACCAGAACTGCAACAAGGACGATTGCTACGATCTTTACCCATTTAAAGTTCTTGTTTCCCATAACCTTCTGTACTGTCTCGTTGCTTGTAACCTTCTCAACAATACCGTCTAAGCCTGTTTTTTCATTTACGTCTGCCATAATTTCCTCCATTTATCTTTTTTATAGATGTGCATTCCTACGGACTAATTTTCTTTGCCGTCGCCCCCCTGCTCTTTCTGCGTGCTTTCGTTTTGGGATGAAGCCGAGCCTGATTTTTTGCCGCCTCCCGTAAGCTTACCCCAGAAATACATCACCAGGGCAACTATGCCAACAATAACGGCTATCTTCCAGGCTATCCAAGCAAGGACTATTCCTATTCCCCAGCACAAAAAGAATGTAATTGCTACACTGGAGCAATTATAAACAATTGCTGTTACGTGCTGCATTATTGCAAAAAATATAATGATACCTATTACAAACCCTATCAGGGTAATTATTGCGTCCATACACTCTCTCCGTTTCCTCGCAAGATGAAAAGTCCGGTTACTTTTCTCTGTAAGAATTGCTCCCCTGAAGATCAATATTGTCCTTGAGAAGCTTTCTTACCCACTTTTCTGTGTATCCGTACTTGGTTGCAAGCTCTTTGATGTTGTGACCGTTATATTCATCAATAATCTGCCCGATTATGAATTCACGGCTAAAAAGTTCCACAGGAAAGAACACCTGTGTTCCTCTGTATTTTCCATGCAACTTAAGCACTGCGTCTATCCCGAGGAGCGCCGCAAGCTCGCTGTAAGCGCCGTTTAAGCACTCTCCTTTGATTTTATCAGTGTTAATAGCTATCAGCCCTCTCATCTCTATCTCCTTCCCTAATTATAATTCATTGTGTCGGAACTTCGTAGTGGCAGGGGTCACAGGAACTCTTCCTTGTAAAGTTCCGTTTTTTTACATTCTCCTGCCTTCATCCTCATAATAGCACAAAATCAGGGAGTGATTTCTACAAATTGTAGAAATCTTGAGATGACTCAAAATGCACACAGATTATGGAGCACACGGATGCTGAGTGTAATCAGATATTTACTTGTCAGTTTGTTTTTTCAATCCCCTTTATGGTATTTGTATTGCTGTCATAAAGCCATATTTTATCCTCGGAAATCACCATATCGGTAAGTTTTGAAACATTGCTTTCAGTATTATCCTCGAGGCAGAAAAACTCGCTGAACTTCTCACCGTCAAAGGTATAAATGTATGTTTTATTGTCTATCTTTGTGTCGAGATAGAGCAAATCATCAGCAACGTATATTATTCGGGTAAAGAGGGTTTCTCCCGGAATTTCAAATACACTCAGGGTCTCTCCGTCGGAAGTGATCTCCTCAAGGGTATAAAAATTGTCTCCTAAATCATAGATACGGTTATTGATTATGGAAAGCGGAGTATAATTGGCAAAACCGCACTCTTTCCAGATATTTGTATCTATCAGATCTCTGTCAAAAGCGTTACAATACATTACTCCGTCGTCAAAGAAAAATCCTTTTATCTGCGACACATAGGATTGCTTCCCTATATATGCAGGAGCATCCCCTATCTCCAGCGACTCATTGAGAGGATATACCGAGGCTTCGTCTTTGCAGGTAGTGATAAGATAGAGACTGTTGTTTTGAGGGTTTTCAATAAGGGAACAATTCTCAACTTGGAAATCGAAATCCAAGGTCTTTTGGGTACCGTCGGATGACTTCAGACTATATCCCTCAGCGGTTTTCTCAAGAAACACCATCCCCAAGTTCTTTGACGATACCATTGAAATCACCTGACCCTCAGGTCTTATGGTAAGAACCGCACTCTGAGAATCCTCGGCTCTATCCGTAGGTTCAGTAAAACTAAGAGTTGTATCATTCTCTCCCGCTTCGGTGGATACTGCACTCTGGGTATGATAGCTTTCTGCATTTTTCTCTACCTGCGCCGAATTATCTCCTTTGCCGAAGGCGAAATAAAGACCGACAGCCGCAACAAGAACAACACCCATAAAAGCTGCAATCTTCACCAAGGTCTTCTTCGCATCAAGAATCTTTTCAAGATCCTTTCTCAGAGCCGCAAGGGAAGAATACCTGTCTTTCGGGTCTATCCTGATGCACTTTTCGATTATCTTCTTCATCCTGCCCTTGTAGAGACATTTTCTGTCTTTGGAGAGATACTCTCCTGTCAGCATCTTGTGCATTGTTACTCCGAGACAATAAATATCGGTGCGGGGCTCGGACTGGCCGTAGCCGTAATGCTCGGGAGAGGCACATTCCTCCGTACCGAAAAGCTCTGTATTTTTACTTGATTCCTCTTTGTATGTGCGGGATATATCAAAATCAAAAAGTTTAACTCTGCTGTCATCGCACAACATAATATTTGAAGTGTTTATGTCATTGTGAATAACAGGCGGGGTCATATTGTGAAAATCACTGAGTCCGCTTATTACCTCAAGAATGATCTTCGAAGTCTCCTTCTCAGAAAGCACACCTTCGTTTTCGATGACCTCTTCAAGGGTCATTCCGCTAAGCATCTCTTCGATTATGTAGGTACTTCCCCCTGCATAAACATAACTGTAAATAAGCGCTACATTGGGATTTTTTACCTTGAGAAGAGCGTCACAAACTGAAGAAAGATCTCTTCCCTTACAAATTCTCAATATACAGGTGGTTTCAGTTGCATCATAAAGCACCACGCTTATTTTTGTTTTTGAGGTCTCTCTGATATCCTTGACAAGTTTTATTCTGGACATAAAAAAATCCAGCTTAAGTTGTTCCTTTTTATCCATATTATTGCTCCCCGAGAAAACGCATTTTACAATTCTGGCTCTCCAAAAGCATATCGATTTCTTCAAGATCCAGTCCGTTTTTTATTCCGTAGATTACGATAGCGTCCTCGTTATTCTTTGCATAGAGTTCCTTAAGACCTGAAAGCTTAAGCAATTCGTTGAGCTCCTCCATAGATAAGCCTAAAGCAAAGCCAATTTTGATAATAAGCTCTTTTTTAGGCTTTCTGGTTCCGTTCAGAGCTGCGTAAAGAGTTGATTCGGGAACACCTGAAAATCCACAGATATAAGCAAAACTCCGTTTATTCTTTTCACAAAACTCCTCTACTCTTTGACGCAGGGTTACTTTGGGGAGTTCTTTGAGAATGTCTTTCATTTCATCCCAGGACTTTGCACTCTTGATTTTATTTTCGTATCTGTCGGTGGACTCAGCCATACAATCACCTGATGCATATTTTATATATTATATTATAGTACTAACAGGAATATTTGAAAAGTCATATTTTAGTATTTTGGGTCATTTTTTATCCTTTTGAGTTAATAAAAGTCTTTTTTCTGAAACAAGAAACAAAAAAGAGCCCGACTTAAAAGCCGGGCTCTGAGTTCTGAATTGATTAAGTTTTCTTTGGATTACTCAGCCATCTTCCAGGAACCCTTGTACTTAACGAGAGTCATTGTATCCTCGTAAGTTGTGAATTCCTTACCGTCCTTGGCAGTAATCTCGTAGGTTACGATAGCAACAGCCTTAACCTTCTCTGCCTCTTCATCATAGTCCTGAGCCTCAAGCATATCGATGAAGTCCTCATACATCTCATTGTCCTTATCGTAGATATCTACGTCGAGAATCTCGTAGGAAACCTTGAAATCGCTGCCTAAGAAAGCATCAAAGGAATCGTCACGATTCTCAAAGAAGTTCTCTGCCTGATCAGCAACATCGCCACCCTGGTCTTCGATTGCATCGAGGATGAAATCGGGATAGAGCTTCTCAACCTTGTCGAACTTCTCAGCGAAGGTGTACTTGAGGTACTTCTTAGCTGTCTTCTCGGGACCGCCTGAAAAAGCAACGATGAGAAGGATAACAACGAGAACAGCAGCAACACCTGCAATAGCATACTTAACGATGTTCTTGTTGTTCTTGAGTGTGCCAAGAACCTTGTCCATAGGATTCTGTGAATTGTTCTCTGTTACTTCAGTAGCCTCAGTTGCTGTGGGTACAGCAGGTACCTCAAAAGCAGCACCACAGTTACCGCATACTAAAGCGTTATCGTCCTGAGGAGAACCACAGTTTCCGCAAAATTTTGCCATAATAAAACCGCCTTTCAATTTTTGTGCATAGCACATTAGATAATAAATTATTTATATACACAGCAGATTTCTGCCGCAATATACTGTACGATCAATAAGAAACCTTCATTCCGCAGTTGCAACAGAACACCATATCTGCATCCAGCTTGGAGCCGCAGTTTGTGCAGAAGAGAGGTCTCTCGGGAGCAACAGGCTCAGCAGAAGCTTCAGGCTCAACTGCTACGGGAACGACAGGCTCAGGCTCAGCAGGAGCTTCGGGCTCAACTGCTACGGGAGCAACAGGCTCAGGCTCAGCGGGAGCTTCGGGCTCTGCTACTACGGGAGCAACAGGCTCGGGCTCTGCGGGAGCTTCAGGCTCTGCTACGGGAGTAACAGGCTCAGGCTCTGCGGGAGCTTCGGGCTCTGCTACTACGGGAGCGACAGGCTCAGCAGGAGCTTCAGCCTCAACTGCTACGCGAGCCACAGGCTCGCGCTCAGCGGGAGCTTCAGGCTCAACTGCTACGGGAGCCACAGGCTGTGCCATAGGTGTGCCACAGTAGGTGCAAAACTTCATTTTATTGTTAACATACTGTCCGCAGGCTGTGCACATCACAGAGTCAGCAGGAGGCTGAACTTCGGGAGTCTCTGCTGTGGGAGCAGGAGCACCGCATCTGTTGCAGAATGAGGATCCCGAGGGGATTCCTGCACCGCATTTTTCGCAGACAATTACGCCCTTGATTTCCTGCTTCTGCTTGTTATAGTCAGCGATCTTTTGCTCGCTTTCCCTGATTGCGTTTACCAGAGGTAAAAATCCGGCATCGAAATTGTCAGCATACTTTTCATAATAAAGTCTGCCGAGCTCTGAAATATTCTTCTCAATCTTAGCATTTTCTTCTGAGATAGCGGTGTTGATTCTCGCACTATCAGTAAGTCCTGAAATTTTCTTTCCCAAGTCGTCAAAAAAAGCCATACTTAATACCTCCGTTTTAAAATTAACAGCTTAAAAACACCTAGCTGATTCGTGACTAATTCTATCATAGGTGTTCCGACTTATCAACATAAATAACGATTTTTTCACCTTTTATCGCAAATAGTTACAAGTTTGATATATTTAGAAAAAGCCTTAGACTATTTCGCATTGTAAAGCGCTTTCAAATATGGTATTATATGACAGTAAACTCATATTTTAAGATTCGAAGTGATGCTTTATCAAACGAAAAATATATTTGAAGCTTTGGGCTTTTCTCCTGATTCTTACTCTTTCTCTGAGCCTTTGCGGTTGCAATCAAAAGCGGCAGAAGGTAACCCGTGAAATCTATGCTCTCAACACTGTCATCACCCTGACAGCTTACGGCGACAACGCAGACTCTGCAGTGGAAGCGGGAATCAAGGAAATCAACCGACTCGAGAACCTTTTCTCGGTGACGAAGGAACAAAGTGACATTTGGAAAATAAACCACGCAGACTCACAGAAGGTGGAGGTAAATAGTGAAACCGCCTCTCTCCTGTCAAAAGCAATTTCTGCACACAGTCTCACCAATGGAAATTTTGACATCACCATCTTTGAGGTAATCCGTCTCTGGGGCTTTACCACAGGAGAATACCGAGTTCCCGAAAGTGACGAAATAAAGACTGCGCTCACATCTTCAGGCATCGATAAAATTGAACTGGAGGGAAACTTTGTCACCGCAAAGGATGGAGTAACCATTGATTTCGGCGGCATCGCAAAGGGCTATATCGGCGACAGAGTTGCCGAGGTTATGAAGGCTTCAGGCTGCAGCTGCGGTGTGATTTCTCTCGGCGGAAACATCCGCACTCTGGGGGAAAAGCCCTCAGAGGAGCCCTTCCTCATCGGAATCGAGCATCCAGACAAAAGCGGATTTTTCGTGACCCTCTCTCTGGGCGAATGCTCCGTCATTACCTCGGGAGCATATCAGCGCAACTTCACCGATGAGCAGGGAAATTTCTATCATCACATTATCGATCCCGAAAGCGGATATCCGGCTGATTCCCTGTTTAAATCAGTAACGGTTATCGGCAACGACGGAGCTCTGTGCGATGCCCTCTCCACTGCTATATTCATCGGCGGAGCCGAATATGCAAAGGAGATTTATAATTCCACAAACGAATTTTCTTTTGTTCTTCTCACAAACGACAACACCCTTCTCGTGTCTCAGGACCTCAGAGGAAAGCTAAAGACAGAGGAAGGCTACGAAATCAAGGAAATCGCCTATTTCGGATAGTAAGGTCTCGTCTTTCACAAATCACTCCCATAATAAATAAAATGTAGTGTTACGGTATAAAAAAACTTCCACTTGGCAAAAATACCAGTAAACAAACCGTCGGAGTGAAAAGTATGAACATAAAAAGAGGAGACATTTATTACGCAGACCTGAGTCCCGTTGTGGGCTCTGAGCAAGGCGGAGTGAGACCGGTGCTTATCGTCCAGAACAATATGGGTAACCGATACAGCCCCACGGTGATTGCCTCCGCCATTACAAGTCAGCAGACAAAAGCAAACATCCCCACTCACATCCTTATCGAAAGCGAGCTCAGCGGACTTTCAAAAAACAGCGTTGTGCTCCTTGAACAGGTACGCACCATTGACAAGAAAAGACTCAGAGAAAAAATGGGCAGCATAAATCCCGGCACCATGAGTAAAATCGACGAAGCGATTTCAATCTCCATGGGGCTCTCCATAAAATAAAAAAACTGCGGTGACGAAAAGTGAAAAGTCATCGCAGTTTATTTTTTATTTACGCAAAGTAAGCCCTAAGAGCCTCTGCCTTGTCAGTTACCTCCCACTTGACGGGAAGCTCCTCTCTGCCCATATGTCCGTATGCAGCCAGAGGACGATACTTGGTGTTAAGCAGGTCAAGCTCCTTGATAATTGAGCTGGGACGACAGTCAAACAGAGTCTCAACCGCCTTTGAAAGTTCCTCCTGAGAGTACTTTGATGTACCGAAGGTCTCAACAAAAATTGAAACGGGCTTTGCCACACCGATTGCATAAGCAAGCTGAACCTCGCATTTCTTTGCAATGCCTGCCTTGACGATGTTCTTTGCAATGTATCTGCAGTAATAAGCAGCGCTTCTGTCAACCTTTGTGGGGTCCTTTCCTGAGAAAGCACCGCCGCCGTGACGGGAATAGCCACCGTAGGTATCAACGATGATCTTTCTGCCGGTAAGACCTGAGTCACCGCAAGGACCGCCGATAACAAATCTGCCTGTGGGATTGATGAAATACTTTGTGTTTTCATCAAGAAGATTTTCGGGAACAATGGGCTTTATAACGTGCTCCATAAGATCCTCTCTGATGGTCTCGAGGGTCACATCCTCGCTGTGCTGAGTGGAGATAACGATTGTGTCGACTCTCTTCACCTTGTCATCCTCATACTCAACGGAAACCTGTGTTTTTCCGTCGGGATAAAGATAAGAGAGGGTACCGTTCTTTCTCACCTCTGCCAGACGGAAGCTTAATTTCTGTGCCAGAGAAATGGGCATAGGCATAAGCTCTTCTGTCTCATCGCAGGCAAAGCCGAACATCATACCCTGATCTCCTGCGCCCAGCTGGTTCATTGTGTCCTCTTCTCCGTCTTTGAGCTCAAGGGAATTATTAACACCCATGGCAATGTCGGAGGACTGCTTATCAAGGAGAACGTTTACCTTGCAGGTCTTGCCGTCAAAGCCGCAAGCCTCGTTGTCGTAGCCGATGTCGCAGGCAACCTGACGGGCAATAGTCTCTGCATCGATCTCACAATCAGCAGTGATCTCACCCATAATGTTGATAACACCTGTGGTTGCAGTTACCTCACAAGCAACGTGAGCGTTCTTATCAAGGGAAAGAATACTGTCTAAAACAGCATCGGAAATCTGGTCGCAAACTTTGTCGGGATGTCCTTCTGTAACGGACTCGGATGTAAAAAGATACTTACTCATTCTCAAATTCTTCCTTTCTCTTTATCTGAATCTATGTCTATATTCACTTCACACGCACAAAAAAACCGCTGTCAGCGCAGACCGACAACGGTTAAAAACTCATCTTTCGGCAATGCGCAGGATTTGGCACCTTACCTTTCGGCAGGTTGTCGGACGTCACAGGGCCTGTTCCCTCGGTCACTCTTGATAAGCAAATATTCAACTGTACATAATTATATCACGTAAAGGCTCAAAGTCAAGTGTTCAAAATCTCCCTATTTGCGGGAAATTCTGACATTTCTTTTAGACAAATTCGTCAAAAGTCGCCACCGCTTCATCAGAGCTTGCCTCGGGAAGCTTCACTTTTTCGCTGTGCTGAGAGTCGGGGATAATTCCGTACTTACTCATAAGCTCTATCACCTGATTATAGAAGCTTTCGGAGGGAGGATTTGCGCTGTCGCACACCAGAGCCATACCCGGCATCTCGCCCTTTTCTTTCAAAGAATCAAAATACTCACCCAGCTCTTCCAGAGTATATTCTTTGTCTCTGTTGACGATTATGGTGTCGCCTTTGAGCTCCACCGTAACAATATCCGTTTTGACCCCTTCGCCGTCCTTCCAAAGTCCCGGAATAGTGGCAATTGCGAAAACTCCGGCACACAGCACAAGAATAATTATGATTATTCTGAAAATGGGCGTCTTTATCTTTTTGCCGCTTGTCCTTTTTTCTGAAGTTCTTCTCTTTTTGCTTTCGCTCATAATATCACCTGATTTTATAAAAATTACATATCGTCACTTATGTTTTTCCCTGCTGTGGGTATTTTTCTCACATAGGGTAAGGTCAGGAAATTCAGAAGTCCCGTCAGACTTCCTGTGATAAGGGACATAAAAATCAGAAACAGTGCGTATGCAGCCACCGCTTCTCCAACAAGCAGGAAAGCCACCATAAGCTGTCCTGTGTTATGAAGCACCGCTCCTGTTATTCCCACACCGATGTAACCGAAGCGCACTCTCTTTGAGGATAAAAGAAGATTCATTGCAAGTGTGGCGCAAAATCCTCCGAAAAAGCTCATGAGAAACGCAGTACCACCCCTGGTCACAAGGGCAAAAATCGCCTTAAAAAGCACCACGCAGAAGGCAGAGGGCAAAGAGCAGACCTCCAGCGCAAACATCACCGCCACATTGGAAAGTCCCAGCTTCATTCCGGGAATCATAAAGGGCAGAATCTCCACCATACTCTCCAAGGCTGAGAGCACAACAGAAACTGCACACAGCATAGCTACAATTGTTATCTGATGGATGGTATTGGATTTTTTCTTATTGTCTATGTTTTTCTGAGTCATAACGTCACCCCGCTACCGCATCCACAAGCCCTGAGTCACGATCCGAAGAAACTATCCGCACTGATACACGCTGAGGAAGACAGACTGCCGACTCCCCCACTTTTGAGATAACACCGCATCTCACGCAGATTTTGTCGTTGCAGGGAGAGCTTTCAAAGGAGACACCTTCCGGACTTACAAGAATCTGCGCACCCTCAAAGGTAAGAGTATAGGGCTCTTTCACATCGGAAAGAACAATGGTCTTTACTTTATCACCCTTGACCGAAATCTCAGCCACCGGCTCCTCTCCCCCTTTGTGGCTCAAACTCATAAAGAGGACAACAGAAGCCAATGCCACAAAAAGAATAACAAAAAGGTCGGAAAGTGCAAAAAGCTTTCTGTCTTCTTTTTTTCTTTTACTGCTCACTTTCCTCCCTCACCTCCGGTGTTTTCACGAAACTCCGTTATACCTTATAAGTGATTATATCCCATCCTTTCTCCGTTTGCAACCTTACCTTCCTAAAAAAGCAAAAGAAAAAGCCCTGCATAAGCAAGGCTTCATGGTTTTATCAAAGGAGAGGAATTCCGTTTTCCTCACAGATTCTCACGGTTTCAGCGTCCCAGATGCTGCTCTGCACCTCACCGATGTGAGCCGAGCCCAGCATCAGCATACAGAGTCTTGACTGACCGATACCGCCGCCGATGGTAAGGGGGAGCTCGTCATTTAAAAGCATCTTGTGAAAAGGTAGCTCTCGTCTGTCATCACAGCCCGAGATTGTGAGCTGTCTGTCAAGGGACTCTGCGTCAACGCGGATACCCATTGAGGAAATTTCGAAGGCTCTTCCCAGAGTCTCATTCCAGAAAAGGATGTCTCCGTTTAACTGCCAGTCGTCATAGTCAGGTGCTCTGCCTGAGTGGGGCTTTCCTGATTTGAGAGCCCCGCCGATCTGCATGATGAAAGCGGTCTTGTGCTCTTTGAGATACTCGTTCTCCCTCTCTTCTCCTGTAAGCTCGGGATACATGTCCTCAAGCTCCTGAGTGGTGATAAAGGAAACATTTCTCTCAATTTTAGCTGAGAGCTGAGGAAAACGCACCTGAAGTCTGTCATTGGTGTGGCAGATAGCATCCACAATAGCGGACACAATGAGCTTTAAATAATCAAGAGTGCGTGTCTCACGGGTGATGACCTTTTCCCAGTCCCACTGGTCTACGTAGATAGAGTGGATGTTATCAAGCTCTTCATCTCTGCGGATAGCGTTCATATCTGTGTAAAGACCGTCGCCCACACCGAAGTTGTATCTCTTGAGAGCAAGGCGCTTCCACTTTGCAAGAGAGTGAACAACCTGAGCATCAAGACCCACCGCAGGAACATCGAAGGAAACTGCACGCTCGTAGCCGTTGAGGTTATCGTTTAGACCCGACTCCTCGGTAACAAAAAGAGGAGCTGATACACGCTTCAGATGAAGAGCCGACGCAAACTCCGTCTGAAATGTACGTCTTATGTATTCGATTGCACGCTGGGTGCTGTAAGCGTCAAGCTGAGGCTTGTAACCCTTTGGCACATAAACGTTGTTCATATATATCATCCTTTCGGCAAAAGCCACGAATAAACTTTGAAAGATTGCAAGCTCATACCCACAATACTTAAACTGCATTATATCACTAAAAGAGAGGTTCTGTCAATCGAAACCATGGCACACACCTGATTTTTTTCAATATTCATCTGCTCAGAGGGATCAGGAGTCACCAAAAGAAAATTGTTCATCTCAAAAGCCTCTTGACTTTTTACACACAAAGCCGTATTATAATTACAGAGTCTATCTCATTAGACATCACACTCCGAGGAGGTAAACACATGAAAAACAAACCCTTTACAAAGGCAACGATTCTTGTCCTTATCCTCACACTTCTTCTTTCCGTCCTGCCTGTAATGAACGTTTCCGCAGACTCCGTCACCGAGAATGGAATCGAGTACTACATTACATCAGGTACAGTTTCCATCACCGACTACACCGGCTCTGACACTAAGGTAGTGATACCCTCAGAGATAGAAGGAAAACCTGTTAAGAGCATTGCCCGAAACGCTTTTGACAATTGTCGAATCGTGGAAGAAATCGTGCTTCCCGATACGATAGAAATTATTGAAGACGGCGCTTTTGAAGGGTGCTCCAACCTTAAGTCCATCAACTTCCCCGAAAGTCTCAAGAAGATATACGGTTTTGCTTTCAGCGACTGCAAAGCACTGGAAGAAATAGTACTGCCGAAGGGACTTGATTTCCTCGGCTACTGCGCTTTCCGACGCTGTTCAAATCTTAAGAAAGTGACACTTCCCGAGAGTCTTTCAAAGATTGAAGAGGATACATTCCGCTACTGCACATCCCTTGAGAGCATCGATATACCCTCGGGCATTACAATAATCGGAGACAGTAGTTTCTCATACTGCACAGCACTCACAGAAGTAAATATTCCCGATAGCGTTACCACCATTGAAGAGTGCGCATTTTACAGCTGCAGTGCTCTTGAGAGCATCACAGTTCCAAAAAGCGTCAAGGTGCTTGAAGACGCCGTATTCTCACACTGCACAAAGCTTAGCACCATTAACCTCCCCGATAATATGGAGAGCATAGGAAATCACCTTGTTGATTACACAGCTTACTACAACGACAAATCAAACTGGGATAACGGAGCACTTTATCTCCATACATATCTTCTCGACGCAGACGAATATCTCGAGGACGGATATGTGGTCAGAGAAGGTACAACTCTCCTTGCAAGATACTCCCTGAGCAGTTGCGAGCTCCTTTACTCCATAGTTCTTCCCGACAGCCTTCAGTACATCGACGAATACGCCTTCACCTATTGCGACTATCTGGAGAGCATTATTATTCCCGAAGGCACCAAATCAATCAGAAGATGTGCCTTTGAAAGCTGCGACTCTCTCACAAGCATCATCATCCCCGAAAGTGTCACATACATCAACTCAAGTGCATTCAGCCTCTGTCCCACAAACCTTTCCATTGTGGGCTACAAGAATTCCTACGCACAGGAATTCGCAAAAACGAACAAGAAGGCCTTCTACGCCCTTGACGAAAGCATCCCCTATCCTCCCAACGAGGGCTACAAGGTGGGCGATCCCGACTTCAGCGGCAAGGTAAACGTAAGGGACGCAACTCTGGTGCAGAAGCACGTTGCAGGTCTTGTGAAGCTCCACGAGCTTGCTGTACATCTCTGTGACACAGACGGCAACTCCGAAGTGAACATCAAAGATGCCACACTCATCCAGAAGTACGTGGCAGGCCTCATTTACTGATGAGAAAAAGCCTTGACAGAGCACGAAATTCATAATTCAAAGGGTAGTCAGCACCATCTGACTACCCTTATTTTTTCATTGACAAACCCACAAAAAAATGCTAAACTAACGATACTGTTTTTATAAGCGGGTGTGGCGGAATTGGCAGACGCGCCAGATTTAGGTTCTGGTGGCAACACCGTGCAGGTTCAAGTCCTGTCACCCGCACCAACAAAAAACGCACTTTTGTCTACCGACAAAGGTGCGTTTTTTGAATGATGTTTGCCTTCGGCAAATGATGTCGTTTTACTAATGATGCCGCTGACGCTAATGATGTCGGCTTCGCCTAATGTTTTGTGGCAAACA
>JAZSME010000052.1:0-9820 GCA_045535715.1 Ruminococcus sp.
CTCCTTGGCTCACAGAACGACATGGCTACGATCCGACTTCCGTTCTGGACAATCTGCTTTGCTTCTTCAATGCCAACCTCGTTCTGAGTAGCGCAGGGCATGATGATGTCAGCCTTAACGCCCCAGGGCTTCTCGCCTGCATAGAAGGGAACACCGAACTTGTCAGCGTAATCCTGAACCTTATCACGGCAGGAAGCACGCATCTCGAGCATGTAGTTGATCTTCTCCTCAGTGCAGATGCCGTCCTCGTCGTAGATGTAGCCGTCGGGACCGGAGATGGTAACAACCTTACCGCCGAGCTCATTAACCTTCTAAACTACACCCCAAGCAACGTTACCGAAGCCGGAGATAGCAACTGTCTTGCCCTCAATGGACTCGCCGAGAGTCTTGAGCATCTCAACTGTATAGTAAACAGCGCCGTAGCCGGTTGCCTCAGGACGGATAAGAGAACCGCCGTACTGAATGCCCTTACCGGTAAGAACGCCTGTGAACTCGTTTCTGAGTCTCTTGTACTGACCGTAGAGGTAGCCGATCTCACGAGCGCCTACGCCGATGTCACCTGCGGGAACGTCGCAGTCAGCACCGATGTGCTTTGAAAGCTCTGTCATAAAGCTCTGGCAGAAGCGCATAACCTCGCCGTCGCTCTTGCCTCTTGCGTCGAAGTCAGAGCCGCCCTTGCCGCCGCCCATGGGAAGGGTTGTGAGAGCGTTCTTGAAGATCTGCTCGAAGCCGAGGAACTTAACGATACCGCTGTAAACGGAAGGATGGAAACGAAGACCGCCCTTGTAAGGACCGATAGCAGAGTTGAACTGAACTCTGAAACCGCGGTTAACCTGAACCTTGCCATTGTCGTCAACCCAGGGAACACGGAATGTGATCTGTCTCTCAGGCTCAACCAGTCTCTCGAGAACGCCTGCCTCTACGAGGTCAGGTCTCTGCTCTACAACGGGCTCCAGAGATTCCATAACCTCTGTAACTGCCTGGATGAACTCGGGCTCGCCTGCGTTACGCTTCTTAACGGTCTCTAAGAGCTCGATAAGATATGCATTTTTGATTGCCATTTGTACCACTCCAATATTAAAAATTAAAAAGATAAAACAAGTTATACCTTAACGAGTTTTAATTATACAGCAGTTTTTCTGACTTTTCAAGTGATTGAGAGCAGTTTTTGCAATTCTTATAAAAAATCTTTCAAATTTATGCCTTTTTGCCGTTAATTTTGCAGTATAAATGCATTTTCTTGAGTGTCTTCCTGCAAAAATCGGGATAAAAAATAAACTTTTCCATGTGCAAATATTAAGTTGAAAAAGAGAAGGAAAAATGTTATCATAAATGTGGTATTATTTGTAAAAACTAATTATGCGGAAATTTACCGTATATTAAAGATTCGGGGTATCGGAAATGAGAAAAACTAAAATTATCTGTACTTTGGGACCTGCCTGCAACAACAAGAGAACTCTTATGAGAATGATCAAAGAGGGTATGAACGTTGCCAGAATCAACCTTTCCCACGGCACCTACGACGACATTGCCGCCAATATCGCTTTAGTGAAGGAAGCGGCGGCTGAGTGCAAGCGTGAGGTTGCCATCCTTCTGGACACCAAGGGTCCGGAGGTAAGAGTCGGTCTCTTTGAAAACAACTTCGTTGAGCTCGAGAGCGGTCAGGATTTTGAACTTTACAAGGAAGAGTGTATGGGTACCGAGAAGGGTGTCAGCATCTCTTATCCCAGACTTGTGAATATTTTCAAGGCGGACTCCTCTGTTGTGGGTCGTCAGATCCTTCTCGATGACGGCAAGATAATTATGAAGGTGAAGTCAACCCACTCCGACAGAATCGTCTGCACCGTTGAGCAGGGAGGAAAGCTTTCAAACAGAAAGAGCATCAACATCCCTGATTACCACATCAATATGCCCTATGTAAGTGCCCGAGACAGGCAGGACATCGAGTTTGGTCTTGCGCAGGGTGTCACCTACGTTGCCGCCTCCTTTGTCAGAAGCGCAGAGGACGTTATGACCCTTCGTGATTTTATCGACAGCTTAGGCTACGACAACGTGGAGATTATCTCAAAAATTGAGAATCAGAGCGGTGTTGCAGACATAGACAACATCATCAGAGTCAGCGACGGAATTATGGTTGCACGCGGTGATATGGGTGTTGAGATTCCTTTCATCCGCCTGCCTGAGCTTCAGAAATCCATCATCAGAAAGTGCGTAATGGCAGGAAAATATGTCATCACCGCCACTCAGATGCTTGAGAGTATGACCACAAACCCCAGACCCACCAGAGCTGAGATAAACGACGTTGCAAATGCAGTTTATGACGGCACCTCCGCAGTTATGCTTTCAGGCGAATCTGCAGCGGGTAAGTTCCCCGTTGAGAGCGTGCGCACCCTCTGCGATATTTGCACCGAGGCTGAGAAGCACAAGGAGCTTCACGTGCTCAGAGACGCAATCAACCACTGCGCCAACGAGGCAAGCTTCCGTGAGAATATCTGCTACGCAGCAAAGACTATTGCTGATTCCATCGGTGCCGCCGCAATTATCGTTGAGAGTAAGACAGGCTCCGTTGTCCGTGCAATGGCAAAGTACCGTCCCGACTGCGCAGTTGTGGCAGTCGTTACCTCAGAGCAGGTCAGCCGCAAGCTTTGTCTCAACTGGGGCGTAACAGCTATCCTGGGCGAGGAGCTCAAAGAAAGTGATGAAATCACAAAGCAGGCAATGGAAAAGGCTATGGAGACAGGGCTTGTCCGAAAGGGCGATATCGTTATCGTAATTTCCTCAAACAAGACCGTTCCCACCTCAAGCACAGACACCCTCAACATCAGAATTATCTGATAGTATAAACTGAAAATGATTAAAATAAAGGTCGGGGATAACCCGACCTTTTTTGCTGTTGAAGAGTATTAGTGTTCACTTTTAGGTACGAGAAGTGCCTTGATGGGGAAATTGTCAATGGAAATATCCTCTGTACTGCGGGGTTTTGCATGTTCAAGTATATCCTTCTCGTTAGTTTGAAAATATGCCGTCTCGGCAAATTCATCACGGTGTTCGAGGAGGTCGGACCATTTGCCGTTTGTAAAGAAAAGACTTTCGCCTTCGTTAACAACGGCGTTTACCGATATAGGCTTGTTCCAGTCGTATGTAAAGGAAATGTCCATATTGTAACCAAAGGGAATCAGACCGGTATATAATGAGGTACCGTCCTCAGTTTTATATGTTAATGTAAGTATAACAGAATATTTTTCACCTTTTTTAAGCTCATACTCGTTCTTAAGCTCAAGCTTGTGATAACCGCCCCAGCGGTGAAGTGAGTTACCCTCTTCCAGTAGTGTGCCAGATGAGGGGCTTCCACTTTCGGGATTCTTATATATTTCGTAATGCACGGAGGTGTCGGGCTTTATTGTTCTGTACTCAATAGCAAAAAGAAACTCATCCTCACACGCTTCAAAAACATTTGCCATTTTCACTTCGTCTTCATAGTCTGAATTACAGCAGAGACCCGAAAGGAGCAAATCATACTGATCGTAGTTGGTGTTTTTGTAGGTTACAGAATCTGCTTTGTCAAAATAATAGCATACCGGATCCTGTATGGTGCGGTCGTAATAGGAAACATATAAGTATCCGTTATTGGCATAGTTTTTACCGCGGGTATCTTTAACAATGAAGGCTCCGTTTTCAGGAGGGGTGCTGTACTTCTGAGTTGCCTTTGCGAAGTTTTCCTTGGGATAGTTGTCGTCGTAGCCCACAACGGTTACTGCATGATTTGGCTTACCTTTGATATTGTAGATTGCCCAGGTTGCGGTATTTATGTTTTCGCTTGCTTTGATACCGAATAAAACGCCGTGCCCTTTGGAAATTTCGGACTTGATTGCATCAACACCCTCCTTGTTAAACACATAGTTTTCCTCTGCATCCTTGCCTGCCGGAGAGGGGAGCTGTGCACTGCCTCTGTAAAAAGCATCAGAAGGTGGATTGCGATACTCTGTGCCGAGAGGAATAGACCAGTCATCACTTGCGACATACTGCAACTCACCATCCACAGTCTTGCTGTATTTGCCACTGTAAGCGTAAACATATTCTCCGTTTACAGATGCGTTTTCGTCCACAGGAAGAAAACCTGATGCGAAACAGCTTTCTCCGGCATAGCCCTGACCTCCGAAGAAGAAAACGGCATCCGCAGCTTCTTTTACCAACTCACTTAAATCATAGCCTTCTCCTACCTGAGAGGCGGGGACTTTGTCTATGGTTACATCCTCCTTGGTAATGCCGTTATAGACGTACCAGGATAAGTATTTCTCAGAGAAATTCACATTATTGTTTTCTTCTCCTGCGGGGACACCAAGATCGTTTGCGTAAAGATAAGAGATTTCTGAGGCTGCTGCAATGCTGAAAGCCCAACAGTCACCAAAGAACTGAGTCTTTACGGGAGTTACATAGTTTTTACCGTTATAGTTTCTCAGGTCAACGGAAGAAGGTAGGTTTGATGCTGCGGAGATTTCCGTTGTATCGGAGGACTGCCCGGAACCCTCCTTGTTGCACGCTGCCAAAGGTGACGTCAGTAAAACCAAGAAGAGTATTATCGATAATATTTTTTTCACAACAGACACTCCTTATATAAAATTCAAGAATACTTGATAAATTATACCATAAGATATCAACGTTATCAATATACATAGCGGATATAAGTTATCCGTAAAAGCAGGGGCTTGACAAAAAGTCTTTTTTGATTTATACTATAAACTAGTTTACAGTAAATTGATTTATAGTGGTGATGATATTATGCCAAGCAGTCCCAAGATCCCAAAGGAAATGATACTTGAAAACGCTCTCAATATCCTGAGACGTGAGGGCTATGAGAACGTTAATATCAAGGCTATTTCAAAGGAGATAGGATGCTCCACTCAGCCCATTTCCTGGCATTTCGGCAATATGGAGGGCTTAAGGCGGGAACTTTCTCTTTATGCCCGAAACGTGGCAATTAAGAAGGTGACCTCGGTTTCCAAAGGCGGAATAGAGGGTTTCCTTGAGCTGGGTGTAAACTACATTAAGCTTTCAATAGAGGAGAAAAATCTTTTTCACTATATTTTTATGAACGGTTGCGGCACATATATTGCCGACTCTCTCAGCGCCTTTTCTCTTTCAGGAGACAACGAGCTTATCACAGAAGGAATAGCGAAGGAGCTCGGTATGTCGAAGGAGTTGGCGGCAAGGCGCATAGAGGATCTCTCGGTTTATGCCAATGGCCTTGCCTCTTACATCGCAACAGGCGTGCTGAGCATTACAGCCCGGGAGGCAGAGGAAAGGCTTATGAGTGTTGGTAAAGCCTTATTTATGATTTAAAAAGGAGTTATGATTATGAAAATTTTAGTTCTTAACGGAAGTCCCAAGAAAAACAGCGATACAATGCACATGACAAGAGCTTTTCTCGAGGGAATCCAAAGCACCGCTTTACACGAGACAGAGATTATAAACGTCATAGAAAAAGACATAAAGCCTTGTCTCGGTTGTTTTGCCTGCTGGAAAAAACTCGACGGCAAGTGCGTTCAGAATGATTTCCAGAACGACATCCTTGAGAAAATACTTCGCTCCGATGTGATTATCTGGAGCTTTCCGCTCTATTGCTACGGAATGCCCTCTCACCTTAAAGCGGTGGTCGACCGTACAATTCCTCTTGCAAAAATGTCCATGAAGGAGCATAACGGTACGGTCATTCACGACTCTCTCTTTGACCTTTCCTCAAAGCACTACGTTGTGCTCTGCGGCTGCGGATTTCCTGATTGGGAAGGAAACTTTGAGGGACTTAAGCTCCAGTGTAAGAATATGTTCAGAGGTCATCTTGATATGGTCTGTACCCCTGAGACTCCCATGCTCTCAGAGCCTTCTGCTGAGCCTCTGACAACTCCTCTCAAAGAGAAGTTCAAGGCGGCAGGAAGAGAGTACGCAGAGAAGCTGAGCCTCTCTGAAGAGACCCTGAAGGGACTGGAGACACCTATGCTTCCCAACGAAATATACATTCAGATCGTCAACTCAAATGCTGCAGGCTGATGCCTTCTGCACACAAAAAAAGGTCGGGGAAAACCCGACCTTTTCTTATTTGGATTAAGCTTAAAATACTTCTGACCTTCACTTACTCGGCGCTTTCAAAGATATTCTCAAGAAGCATTCGGGGAAGCATATTGATGTCAACGGACTTTTTGTTTGTAACAATAAAGAGGTTGCAGTCTTCCTCTGTGTTCATATAATTCAGAGCGGTGTAGGAGCCGATGCTTCCGTTGTGGCCGATGCCTCCTGCGTAAAGCTCTGTGAGACCGAAGCCGTAGTACATATTATCCTCGGGAGAGTAGTCTGCGGACATAGCCTTGAAGCTTTCCTCGGAAATCACCTTGCCTGAGGAGAGACCACTCATCCACTTGTGCATATCTCCTGCGGTGGTAACGATGTCTCCTGCACCTCTTGCGATAATGCCCTCAACCTCGCCGAAGGTGAAGCTGTCATAGGTGAGCTTTTCTGAGAGCTCAGGGGAATCCTTGACCTCTTTGACAAAGCAGGTGTTTGTCATGCCGAGAGGCTCAAAGAAATTCTTTCTGATGAAGTCCTCGTATTTTTCGCCTGACACCTGCTCAACGATATCTCCCAGCAGGAAGTAGTTGGCGTTGGTGTAAACAGCGGTGCTGTCGGGGGCAAAGAGAAGAGGCTGAGAGAAGAGCCAGTTCTTGATAATTATGTGGTTCTCTTCTTCTGTCATATCGGCTGAAAAACATTGTGCATCGAACATCTCGGGAATACCTGAGCGCATGGGAAGAAGGATCTTTATTGGGATGTCCTTACCTGAAGAATACTCGGGATAGTACTTATCCAGGGTGTCATCAACGCTGAGTTTGCCTTCCTGAGAAAGGAGCATAACAGCGGCGGCACAGAACTGCTTTGAAACAGAGCCTATGTACATGGGTGAGTCAATGGTAAGGTCAGCATTTCCTTCGTCGGTGCCTGTGGCAGACTGATAGATAACTTCACCGTTTTTTGAGATGCTCAGGATGCCCCTGAATTTGGTGCTTTCGATTACACCGTCAAGCTTTGCGTTTATGTCCTCAGCTTCTGCGGTAGTCGTTTCCGAAGAAGAGGGGGAGTTGTTCTCGGTATTATCGGAGCTTCCCTTTGTGCAGGCTGTGAGAGAAAGAATCATCACACATAAGAGAATAAAAGTAAGTATTTTTTTCATAATATGGGAGTCCTTTCAGGGATAATTATTTGCCTTTGAAGACATCAGCAACCTCGCTGATGGTCACATAGGCTTTGGGGTCTATCTCCACGATGATGCTTCTCATTCTGGCAATCTGGAAGCGATTCACAACGAAGTAGATAATGGTTTTGTCCTGCTTTGAGTAACCGCCTGTTGCGGCAATTTTTGTGGTGCCGCTTTCAAAGGCTTCCATCAGAGCAGTGCTGATTTCTTCAGGCTTGTCGGTGATGATCATAACCTCTTTCGAGCGGTCAAAGCCCTCAACAATGAAGTCCACCGTCTTGAGCCCTGCGGCATAGGTAACAATGGAGTAAAGAGGAAGTATCCAGCTGCCCATAATAAAACCGCAGATAACATAGAGAATGACGTTGTAGATCATTACAAAGGTGCCGACGGTAACAGAGAGCTTCTTTGCGAAAATCACCGCCATAACCTCGATTCCGTCAATTGCTCCGCCGTAGCGAAGAGTAAGTCCCGAGCCTACACCCGAGATGATTCCGCCGAAGAGGGCACAGAGAAGCAGATCCTGACCTGCAAGGGGAGAGGCGATGCTTACGTCGATGGGAAGCAGGTTATTTATCACGAAGGAGCCCAGAGAGTAAATAAGTACGGTGAAGATGGAATACACCGTAAAGGCGGCTCCCTGACGTTTGAGTCCGAAAAGAAAGAGGGGGACGTTGAGTATAACGAGGAATACTGAGAGAGTAAGATACTCGGGAGTTATCTGGGAAAGAAGAATGGATGTGCCCGAGATACCGCTGTCATAGAGCTTTACGGGAGCGAGAAAACAGTTGACTCCGAAAGCGTTTATACAGCCTGCCACAAAAAGCAGTAAAAAGTTTTTTAGCTTGAGAGTCTTAAGGTCGTTTATATATTTTTTCACGCCATACCTCCAAAATAAACTACACTTTATTATACATAAAAATCCCCTGCCTTGCAAGCAGGGGATACCGATCCGCCTTGAAAATCAGTTATGGATGTACATTCGTGTCATATCGGGTTCGCCGTCGCCCTGAACCATGGTGAGGAATTCCCAGCCGTACTTTTCGTAGAAGCCCTCGTGGTCAGTAACGAGATAAACGGGGGAAATTCCCTTTGATCTCATATCCTCCACAACGAAATCGAGGAGCTTGCCTGCGATACCCCTGCCGCGGTAATCCTCTTCGGTATAAACGGCACAGACATTGGGAGTAAGGTCAGGTCTGTCATGGAAATCATTTTCGATAACGCCCATTCCGCCCACGATTCTGTCTTCGTCAAGGCACAAGTACCAGCCGTACTCGGTTTCTCCGCTGAGGTAAGCCTCCATGCACTCAAGGTATGCCTCACGAGGAACACCCCATTTTTGATTGAACCAGCAGGCGGCGTCTTCTTTGATTTCAGGTCTTTCACGCAGAGTGATGTACTTAAGATTTTTCATGAATATCACCTGAATATGTAATTATTATTTGTTATTGCAAGCATTTGGATCAAGCTCGTTTTCAATGGATTTCACAACTATTTTAAAGGTGATTGCAGTGGCAATTTTAGTGAGAAAGTATCCGAAGAAAAACATAAGGGTGGGGATGAAAAGAGGAGCGATCTCATTATACTCCGAAAAGAAAATGAGTCCGATACAAATGATCTGCATCAAAGCGGCAAGGCTAAGCCAAATGCCCATAAAAATCCGCACAAAGGGGTCAGGCCGACCCTGAAGATGCAGAGTGGTCTTACCGTTTTTATAGGAATGAGTCAGCTCAATTTCGGGAACGAAGGAATTGCGACATAGAGGGCTCAGCAGCTTAAAATCGGGTTTTAAGAGGTATCCTTCGTCTAATGTTTTGCAGGTGTAGCTGAGACCTGTGTTGTTCATTATGCCTTTCGGCAGATCAAGAAGTTTGTGTGAGTTCACGGCTTCGCTAAACTGAAGCTCTCGGTTACTTTTAAAGCCTATATTCATACGCTCACCTCTTGTTGATTATACCGCTCTTTTGCAGGAACGTCAAGTCAAACCGCCCCTGATGATATGAAGTTCGGCGCTTAAACTATGATTATAAGCCTGAGGGTCAGAGAAAAAATCACTTTTGTCCGCAGACAAAAGTGACGTTTTCGGGTGAAAGAAGGACGAAAATCAGTGTGGCAGCGCTGTTCTGCAAATTGGAATTTGCGGGTTAGCCACCCGCAGGGCAACTCCGCCTTTGAAAAAGTATGTTTTAGAGTTAACACTCATATGCGGCGGAATAAAACACACTAATTACCCCCGCCGTTAAAGAAACGTTATTGTAAAATATATTTATAAATAGGCGGAATCGGGTCAAGCGTCACGCTTGCAAATTCAAGTTTGTTTAACAGATGCGGAAGTGCCTACGGCTCCCCTTGTCAGGGGAGCTGTCAGCGAAGCTGACTGAGGGGTAGTTTTTCTCTCCCTCCGCCCCTTCGGGCCACCTCCCTCATCAGAGGGAGGCTTAACCTCGTTGCAAACACTCAGATAAATTCAAGTTTATTTAACAGATGCGGAAGTGCCTACGGCTCCCTCTGATGAGGGAGCTGTCAGCGAAGCTGACTGAGGGAGAGATTCTTAACAGTCAAATCTATATATTC
>JAZSME010000081.1:0-8929 GCA_045535715.1 Ruminococcus sp.
ATCCGACTTGCAAATGGGACTTCTCTGTGGTATACTTTATATATATAAAATATATATAAAAATTATTCCGTTTATAGGAGGGAGAGGCTTTTTGACAGAGTGGATCACAAATCTTGATTTTTCTGTGCTCTATTGGATGCAAAGTAATCTTCGCTGCGATTTTCTCGACGCCTTCTGTGCGTTTCTCAGCGTCGTGTTTGACGCTGGGATTCTTTGGCTTCTCGTGGCTCTGTTGATGGCTTTTTTCAGGAAAACCCGAGCTTCGGCGCTGTCCCTTTTCTTTTCGCTTTTTATAGCGTTTCTTGTAGGGGAGCTTTTCCTCAAGAATGTCATTATGAGAGAGCGTCCCTGCACCCTTGATCCTTCGGTGCCTCTTGCAATAGATTTTCCCTCCACCTTCAGCTTCCCTTCGGGGCACACAGGCTCCTCCTTTGCGGCGGCATTCGGAATTTTCTTCTTCCAGAAGAAAATCGGAATCCCTGCTTTGGCGGTGGCAGCTCTGGTGGGTTTTTCCCGAATATATCTCTTCGTCCATTTTCCCACAGATGTCATAGGCGGTATGTTGCTGGGATTTCTCTCGGCATTTCTCGTCTTTAAAATTATGAAGCATTTTGAGGTGGACAGAAAGCTTGAGAGCCTCCCGAGAGTCAGATGAATCTGCGGAAGTTTTCAAAGGACATAAAAGATACTGTGACGTTTCCTGAAATTTAAATAAAATGCGAAAACACAAAAGGAGTGTTATTATGAACGAGCTTAAATCCGTAAGTCTCTTTGACTTTTCAAAGACAATTGCAAGAGAGCTTTTCGAGTCAAAGGAATACCCTTGGGAGCTTCTGCCTCTCATTTCCGATTACATAATTAAACTGGGCGAGACCCTTTCTCCCGAGCTCTTTGAGAAAAGAGGGGAAAATGTCTGGGTGGCAAAGAGTGCAAAGATTGCCCCCACAGCATACCTTAACGGTCCTCTCATCATCGACGAGGAGGCAGAGGTAAGACACTGTGCCTTCATAAGGGGCAACGCCATTGTGGGAAAGGGCGCGGTGGTAGGCAACTCCACAGAGCTCAAGAACTGCATTCTCTTTGACTCGGTGCAGACTCCCCACTACAACTATGTGGGCGACAGCATCTACGGCTACAAGGCTCACACAGGAGCAGGTGTTATTGCTTCCAACCTCAAGGCGGACAAATCCCTTGTAACGGTTAATTTCCGCGGTGAAAAGGTGCCCACAGGTGTGAAGAAGTTCGGCGCAATGATTGGCGACTTCGGCGATATTGGCTGTAACACAGTCCTGAATCCCGGCTCTGTCATCGGCAGAGGTACCAACGTTTATCCTCTCTCCTTTGTAAGGGGATACGTTGAAGCAAACTCCATATATAAAAAGCAGGGCGAAGTTATTGAGAAGCGCCCGCAGACTTAACCCTCAGATATCAAAGCCGAGCTTGAATTCACCGAAAAATGCAGATTCAAAACTTCAGGAATCGGCATAGGTGAATTAAAGGAGGCAGTAGATTTTGAAGGAGGAGCGGAGTCTACGGAGGGCGTGACAGATAAAGAGAAGTGTCTGCAGACTTAACCCTCAGATATCACAGGCGGTTGACTTTTCTCGTGAAAGAAAAGTTATGTATATATTAAAGGAGGAATAATCTATGAAAAAGAACGTAAGATTTACGGCGGTATTTTTGGTGCTTCTGATGCTTATGTCAGTGCTCTCTGTTTCTGCCGTTCATGAGGACGGCCCTTGTCTTAGGCACTATGAGGGCTTTGTGGGTGAAGAAGGCGTTTTTCTTGAGTTCATTCCCGAAGAGTCGGACTGGTACGTGTTCTACACCACAGGTGACTATGATACATACGCATTCCTTTCTGATGCGTATGGGAATGAAATAGGATATAATGACGATGATGTTGACTATAATTTCTATCTCAAGAACTATCTCTACGAGGGTGAGTCCTACTATCTTGAGGTTGGCGTTTATGGCCTCGAATATGATGAATACGCATGGATCGATACCTGCGTGGAGAAGACTGAGGCTGCTGTTTCGGGTACTATTACCCAGTTGCCTTATAACAACACCGTTGTTGAAGGTGCCGAGGATGAGACCGTTGATCTCATGGGTCTTGAGGCGGAGTTTACCTTAAGCGACGGCACTGTTGTAAGCTGGGATTGGTATAGTGATCCTCCGGTGGGAGACTCTTATGTTGACGTGGCTGTCAGCCGTAACGAAAAGGATGAGTACTGTGTCTATCTTTACTGTGACGATGCAGTGCTTGAGTTTACTCCCAAGGTGTCAGAGAATCCCGTTGAGAGAATCGAGTTTACTCCCGAGCAGGATGTGTTCTATGAAGGCTGCGGCGGTGAAGTGAACGTAAACGGCGACTATATCTATGGTATCTGGTATAATCCGGAAGATATGCTCACCATATACTATAAGGATGGCGGAAGCTACACCCAGAGAGCATGGGACGAAACTCCCGAGGGCTATTATGCTGACTGGTTCCACGATCAGTATGATAATCCCTGGAGCCCCGGCGATGACAACGTTTACTACGTAGAGTATCTCGGCCATACGGTTGAGGTTCCCGTATCCGTTACAGAGAGTCCCGTTGACTGCATCAACGTTATAAAGGATCCCGATGTAACCATTTACGAGGGCTACTATTATCCCAAGTGGGAGGGTGCAGAGATCGCCCTCATTATGAAGGACGGCTCCGTTATTAAAGAAACCGTAAACGAAGACACCCTCTGTTACAGGGCGGATTATACCACCGAGTCTATGTTCTACACAGTATTTGTAGGGGACTATGAGGTCGATATTTACTATAACTACGACGTTGACCTGGGCGAGTACTATACTCTCGAGTGTCTGGGTGCCACCTATGATTATCTCGGCTTTGAGTTTATTGATGGAAGAGAGATCACAGACTACAAAATCAGCAGCATCAACTTTGCAGGCGAAAACACCGTCATTGATATCGAGTATAACCTTGAGGCAGAGACCTTTGAATTTGAGAATATTCTTGTCTCAGGTGACGCTTACGACGACGACTTTAACTTTATATATTCATGGGGCTATGTTGATACACAGAACGGCATAGCATACTATTCTGTTGAGCCTGCTGAGGATGGCGGTTACTATCTTTGGTTCCTGGGCGATTACCGCTATGCTGAGGAAGACAAGTACTTAGAAATTTACGCAGGCCTTCTGGGTGATGCAAATGATGACGGCACAGTAAACGTCAGAGACGCAACAGTTATCCAGAAGTTCTCCGCAGGTCTCATTTCTCTTTCTGACTACGAGCTCCTCTTTGCTGATGCTGACGGCAACGGCGATGTGAATGTCAGAGACGCAACAGCTATCCAGAAGTATGTTGCGGACATTGACACCGGCTACAACATCGGCGATGAGATCAAAATAGAAAAATAAACTCACTTACTCTGTAAGGAGAGCGTTGCCTTTCGGGCGATGAAGTGAATCAATAAAGCGTTCCCCTCGCTTTTGAGGGGAGCGCTCTCTGCGTTTTCAAGGAGGGTTTTTTATGAAAACCAATATTAAGTTTTTATCTGTTATTCTTGTTGTTCTTATGCTGTTATCGTCCTTTCCTTTGATGGTGTCTGCAGAAAAGACAAGGGTATCTTCAGGCACCTTTATGGAGTCCTACGAGGACAGAGTATGTGTCCGCGGTGCGGAAGTTGAGACTGTAAACCTTTCGGAACTCAAGGTTTTGTTTGAGCTTTCCGATGGCTCTCTTTATTCCTGGAGTGCTCTTTTTGATTACCCCGTAGCAGGATATGATGCAAACTGGGGCTTCCTTACCGATGATGACGGCAACGTCATTGAGAAGGACTCAAAGGCAACCTTATATGTAGAATGCGACGAGGCTTACGTTGAAATCGAGTATGAGCTGTTAGATAACCCTGTTGAGAGCTTTGAACTGGATGCCGAGTTTGTTTTCTATGAAAATTACATAGATAGTTACTTCAATGTAGAGCTGGGCTACTATCTTTACAGCTATGATTTTGATATTGAGGACACCGTAACAGTTCACTTCACAGACGGCACCTCCACCACCGATGAGGCAATGTTCTACTATGATGACTTCGGCTGCTGCGTAGAACTCTTCGACACTCAGTATGAGGAGCCCTGGGGAGTAGGGAAGGAGAACTACATTACCGCAAGATATATGGGTCACGAGATAAAGATACCCGTTGAGATCATTCCCATTCCGGTTGAGAACATTGAGGTCACAAAGCTTCCTGATAAAGTGGAGTATGAGGAAGGCTACTATCCTCTCTGGCACGGAATGGAGGTAACTCTTACCCTTACTGACGGCAGCAAGGAGGTTGCCACAATTGACGAGACAAAGATTGAGTATGATCATTATCTGAGTGAATACACCTATAAGGCAGGAGGATTTACGTTTAATCTTGACCTTTGGGATGACTATATGGTCACCTGTTTCGGCAAGGAGGCTGTGATCGAGGGACTTACCTTCACCGAGCCAAAAGCTGTTGCCAATATTGAGATTCAGAAAATCTCAAGAACGGGTGTGGGCACGGTAGTGGACATTGAGTACGAATCAGGGGAGAAGGAAACTCTTGCCTTTGATGTTGTTGACACCTGGGGCGAAGAGCACTACGGCGAGGATATTGACGGCAGAATTATAACCGACAGAGGCTACCTTAACTATTGCATTACCACAGCTTGGGACGAAGAGGGTGTCTTTGCGGGTTATGATCTTTGGATTCTCGATACCTATGCATTTGCAGACGCAGACAAGGTGATCCCCGAAGATTACATAGCGCTCTACGGTGACGTGGACGAAAGCTCTGTTGTGGATATAAAGGACGCAACTCTCATTCAGAAGTACCTTGCAGGTATGGTGGAGTTTTCCGAAATTCAGCAGGAGGCAGCTAACGTGGTTACCGACAGAAAAGTAAACATCAAGGACGCCACAGCCATTCAGAAGTGGCTTGCGGGGCTTGATGTATTCGCAATGATAAGCACACCCATCAGCTGGGACTCCTGGGGATAAGGTAAATTAAACTCCGAAAACGGGCGATTTTGGGTGAAATATGAGAAAAAACATCCCAAAATCGGAAATCTGAGAAAAATTTATTAAAAATTACACTTTAGCACACTAAATCAGAGGACACTCATCCGGGTGTTCTCTGATGCTTTTTGTAAAGAGATTTCTAAAAACCACAATATATAGTGGTGTGAGTGATGAAAACACAAAATTTTGTATTGTGCAAACTAAACAAAATTTAATATAAAAATTCTCCTATTTTCTACAAGGCAAAAGTGCGGGAAAATTGCCGAAAACCCTTGATTTTGCCTTATATATATATTATAATTAGCCCTGCGTGACTGCAATAAATGATATGCGATGAAGCGGGAGGTTGCGGCTTTAAGCCGGTTTTTCCGTGGAGTATGTCCGATTTCAAACCGGGCGAAAGAATATTTTCAATGCACACAACGGACAAAGGGGTTGCTATGCCCGAGCTGTGCAATTTTGCTTTTCAGGACTTCCCGGTTAACAAAGTTAATCGGCTTTTTTAATGCAGGGGGTGGAAACACCCGGCTGTGTGTAAAGAAGACCGAAGACCTGGTAGGCAAGCTAGCCCGCCAACTCATAAATATTTAAGGAGGCGTTTTTTATGGCAGTCAAGGAAAAAATCAGAATCAGACTTAAGGGTTACGATCACCAGCTGGTTGATCAGTCAGCAGAGAGAATCGTGCAGACAGCTAAGCGTACAGGTGCCAGAGTTTCCGGTCCTGTTCCCCTTCCTACTGAGAAGCAGGTTGTTACAATTCTCCGTGCGGTCCACAAGTACAAGGATAGCCGCGAGCAGTTCGAGATGAGAACTCACAAGCGTCTTATCGACATCCTGAGACCCTCAAACAAAACTGTTGACGCTCTTACAAATCTGGAGCTCCCTGCCGGCGTTGAGATCGAGATCAAGTTCTAATTGAACCTGAGGTTCGGTTATCAACCTACAAGCAGACAGGGTCATGTCGGTGGATGACTACATCGCCGCCGACCAATAACCTAAATAAGGAGGAAATAGAAAATGCAGAAAGCATTAATCGGCAAGAAGATCGGTATGACACAGATCTTCGACGAGAAGGGAAATGTAGTTCCCGTAACTGTTGTTGAAGCAGGCCCCTGCGTTGTTTCAATGAAGAAGACAGTAGAATCTGATGGTTACAATGCCATCCAGCTTGGTTTCGGTGACATGAAGGCTCACAAGGTTACCAAGCCCATGAAGGGTCACTTTGCTAAGGCAAACGTTGCTCCCAAGAAGGTACTCAAAGAGTTCCGCTTCGACGACATCGACGCTTACAATGTAGGCGATATCGTTAAGGCTGACAAGTTTGAGGCAGGCGAGAAGGTTGACGTAACAGGTACCAGCAAGGGTAAGGGTTACGCCGGCGTTATCAAGAGATGGAACTTCGGTCGTCTCAAGGAGACCCACGGTTCCGGTCCCGTAGCTCGTCACGGCGGCTCAATGGGCGCTTGCTCCTCTCCCTCCAGAGTATGGAAGGGCAAGAAGATGGCAGGTCACCTCGGAGCTGAGAAGGTTACTGTTAAGAACCTCACAGTAGTTAAGGTTGACGTTGAGAACAACCTCATCGCTATCAAGGGCGCTATTCCCGGTGCTAACGGCGGTTACGTTGTTATCAAAGACTTCAAAGCTTAAAGGGAGGAGGAATTACAATGCCTAATGTAGCAGTATTAGATATGGCAGGCAAGAAGGTTGGCACAATCGACCTTTCTGATGCAATATTCGGTATCGAGCCCAACGCAGCAGTTATGCATGACATGGTAGTTAACTACCTTGCAAACCAGAGACAGGGCACACAGTCCGCTCTCACAAGATCCGAAGTTTCCGGCGGCGGTAAGAAGCCTTGGAGACAGAAGGGTACAGGTCGTGCTCGTCAGGGTTCAACAAGAGCTCCCCAGTGGACTCACGGCGGTGTTGCTTTTGCACCCAAGCCCAGAAACTATCGCTTCACAGTCAACAAGAAGGTTAGAAGACTTGCTATGAAGTCTGCTCTTTCCGCTAAGTGTGCAGCAGAGGAGATCATCATCCTCGACGCACTCAACATGACTGAGTACAAGACAAAGACTGTTGCCCAGATGCTTAAGGCTGTGGGCGCAGATAAGAAGGCTCTCATCGTTCTTCCCGAGGTTAATAACTTCGCTATCAAGTCTGCATCCAACATCGAGGGTGTTAAGACAGCTCAGGTAAACACAATCAACGTGTATGATATCCTCGGCGCTGATAAGCTTGTTATCGTTAAGGACGCTGTGGCTAAGATTGAGGAGGTGTACGCATGATCTCTCATGACATCGTAATCAGACCTATCATCACTGAAAAGTCCATGATCGGTACAGCAGAAAAGAAGTACACTTTTGAAGTTGCTAAGACAGCAGGTAAGATTGAAATCGCTCGTGCAGTTGAGGAAATCTTCAAGGTAAAGGTTAAGAAGGTCAACACTGTTAACGTTCGCGGCAAGTTCCGCAGACAGGGTAGATCCGAAGGCTACACCAGAAGCTGGAAAAAAGCAATTGTTACTCTCACAGAGGACAGCAAAAATATTGAATTTTTTGAAGGCATGATGTAAGCCTGTAAGAAAATATACTCTATACTATATATAATACAGGCAGAATGTATGGGAAGGGCCATCTTCCCGCAAAGCCATCATGAGGAGTGTGAAAGAAATGGCAATTAAACTATTTAAGCCGACTACAAACGCACGTCGTAACATGTCGGTTACAGATTATTCTATTCTTTCCAAGGTTGAGCCCGAAAAGAGCCTGCTTGCTCCCCTGAAGAAGAACTCAGGTCGCAACAGTTACGGCAGAATCACCGTTCGTCACAGAGGCGGCGGCAACCGCAGAAAGTATCGTATCATCGATTTCAAGCGTCAGAAGTTTGACGTACCCGGTAAGGTAATGACTCTCGAGTATGATCCTAACCGTTCAGCATTCATCGCTCTAGTTGAGTACACAGACGGAGAGAAGGCATACATCATCGCTCCCGAAGGTCTCAAGGTAGGCGACACAGTAGTTTCCGGTAAGGATGCAGATATCAAGGTAGGTAACGCACTTCCCCTTTCTGCAATCCCCACAGGTACATTCATCCACAACGTTGAGCTCTATCCCGGTCGCGGCGCACAGTTTGCAAGAGCTGCCGGTAACATGGCTCAGCTTATGGCTAAAGAAGACGGCATGGCTCTTCTGAGACTTCCCTCCGGCGAGCTCAGAAAGGTACCCGCAGCTTGCATGGCTACAATCGGTCAGGTAGGTAACACCGATCACGAGAACGTTAAGATCGGTTCCGCAGGTAGAAAGAGAAACATGGGTTGGAGACCCACAGTTCGTGGTTCCGTAATGAACCCCTGCGATCACCCCCACGGCGGTGGTGAGGGTAAGTCCCCCGTTGGCCGTCCCGGTCCTGTTACTCCCTGGGGTAAACCTGCTCTGGGTTACAAGACCAGAAAGACACACAACGCTTCCGATAAGTACATCGTAAAGCGTAGAAACAGCAAGTAAGGCAGGAGAAAGGAGCTTATAATTATGAGTAGAAGCATGAAAAAGGGTCCTTTTGTACAGCCTGTGCTGCTCAAAAGGGTTCAGGAAATGAACGCATCGGGTGAAAAGAGAATTCTCAAGACTTGGAGCAGAAGCTCAACAATTTTCCCCGATTTTGTTGGTCATACATTTGCGGTCCATGACGGCCGTAAGCATGTTCCGGTTTATGTAACAGAAGATATGGTTGGTCACAAGCTCGGCGAGTTTGCTCCCACCAGAACCTTCAAGGGTCACGCCGGTTCCAAGACATCAAGATAAGCGGAAGGAGACGAAGAACATGGAAGCAAAGGCATATTTAAATTATGTCAGAATTTCACCTCGTAAGGTTTG
>JAZSME010000022.1:0-1608 GCA_045535715.1 Ruminococcus sp.
GAACGACATGGCTACGATCCGACTTGATATAGTAAACACCGTCGGTTGTTTCGCCACAAAGAAGATTCAGCCTCACTTTGTATTCCTTCCCTTCCTCTTCCCCGTTCTTCACATTGCATACGGCGTGGGAACTCTCTTGGGACTTCTCAAGATGCCCTCTTGGAAAAAGAGTCTGGGTGACGAGCCTCAGAGAAGAATTGATGAGGTAAAAGAGGCAATGATCAAGAATAACAGAAACAAAAAGGCCGAGGAGATTTAAGCGGTGATCATATGGCAGAGTTACTGAAACTGACTCCTGATAAGCTTCGCGAGCTTCAGCTTTGTGAACTTGAGGCTCTCGTGTATTTCGACGAGTTCTGTCGCAAGCATGACCTTACATACTATCTTTGCGGCGGCACCCTCATAGGCGCAGTCAGACACAAAGGCTTCATCCCCTGGGATGATGACACAGATGTGCTGATGCCACGTCCGGACTACGAGAGATTTATCGAACTCTATAAAAAAGAAAACAAAAGCGAAAGATTTGTCCTTGTAAATGATGATGAGTCTCATTACTCGGGAAACATCTTCGCAACAATCAATGACACAGACCACACAATGGTGAAGATCTATCAGGAGAATATGGATACCCCTCACGGAATTCCTCTCGATATTTTCCCCATTGACGGACTTGCGGACGGCAAGTTTGCAAGATATATTCAGTACTTCTGGGTTATGATCTATTCTCTTTTCCGAGCTCAGATGGTACCTGAAAATCACGGCGGTCTCCTGAGTTTCGGCAGTAAGTTACTCCTTGGAATCTTCAGAGGTAAAAAGCTCAGATATAAAATCTGGAAATTTGCTGAAAAGAGGATGACAAGATACAGCTTCGATGAGTCGGAGTATGTTGCAGAGTTCTGCGCAGGCTTCTACTTTATGAAGAAGAAATACCCCAGAAGAATTTATGACGGGGTGCTTGAAGCAGAGTTCGAGGGAAAGAAGTTCCTTATCATGAAAGGCTATGATGAGTACCTGAAGATTCCCTTCGGCGACTATATGGAGCTTCCTCCCGAAGAGGAGAGACTTCCTCATCACGATATAGTAAAACTTGAGCTTAATAAGCCCTGCAGATAAAATTTCTTCTTCGGAATATTGACAAAATCTGCATCAGGTAATAATATAATATAAAGAAATCTTTGAGGCGGGGTGAAACTCCCCACCGGCGGTATAGCCCGCAAGCATCTATCCTTAGGTGTTGAACAGGTGAAATTCCTGTGCCGACGGTACAGTCCGGATGATAAAAGATAAACGGGATATCCCTATCCTACGTATTTTATCACTCTCCCCAAAGTCTTTTGAGGAGAGTTTTTTTATTTCAGGAGGTATGGTATGAAAGAGAACAAAACAGATTTAGCAGGAAGACAGCACAAGCCCTTTTTCACCACTGCAAATATAGTAGCCTGTGCTCTGCTCTCAGCCTGCGCGGTAACACTTATGCAGCTTGAGTTTCCTCTTCCCTTTATAGCACCTGTGTTCTACGAGTTTGACTTATCAGATATGCCTGCTCTTATCGGCGCATTCTCTATGGGCCCTGTCGCAGGAATTATCATCGAGCTTGTCAAGAATCTT
>JAZSME010000124.1:0-4758 GCA_045535715.1 Ruminococcus sp.
ATGGGACAGTTGATGTAGTCATCTCCATCACCTTTGCCATATCTTGAGGCAGCGAAAGAGGTTTCAGGATCAATACTTTCAGCTGTTATTATCGGAGCAGCAGCATCAAAAAATGAAAGTGAATTTCCGATTTTTTTGACAATATCCTCGCAAAGGGCATCGCTTGTAAGAGGACCTGTTGCAATAACGGTTATTCCATCTTCGGGAATCGCTTCGATTTCTTTGGACACAAGGGTGATGTTTTCGTTATTAAGAATTTCCTCGGTTACCATTTTTGCGAAAATGTGCCTATCCACAGCCAAAGCTCCTCCTGCAGGAACCGATGACTTATCTGCACATTTAAGCAGAAGAGAATCAAGGTGTCTCATTTCCTCTTTAAGTAGTCCTGCAGCAGATGAAGTTCTCTGAGCTTTCAAAGAGTTTGAACAAACAAGCTCCGCAAGATCATCGCAGTGGTGGGCAGGAGTCTTTTTCTCAGGCTTCATTTCATAAAGCCGTACCTTTATTCCTCTCTTTGCAATCTGGTATGCAGCCTCACATCCTGCAAGGCCGCCACCAATTACATTTATAAAATTTAATGACATTATTTCTTCTCGTAACCACAACCCTCTTTTGCGCAATAGAGAGTGGATTTCTTTCCTTTTTTCTTGAAGAGAATACTGCCACACTGAGGACATTTTTCTTCTGTGGGCTCATTCCATGACATAAAGTTACATGTGGGATAGGAAGAACAGCCGTAGAAAATTTTGCCCTTCTTAGTCTTTCTGATAATAACTTCACTGTTACATTCAGGACACTTTACGCCAACATTCTCAACATATTTTTTGATATTTTTGCATTCAGGATAGCCGGGACAAGCAATAAACTTGCCGTATCTGCCTACCTTGACAACCATTTGTCTTCCGCATTTTTCACAAATTATGTCTGTTTCATCCTCTTTGAGGTGAATCTTGACACCATCCATATCGGCTTTTGCTTTTTTAAGGGTCTTTTCAAGGTCGGTGTAGAACTGTGAAAGAAGATTTCTCCACTCTTCGTCACCGCTTTCAACGGTATCAAGCTCCTGCTCCATCTGAGCAGTAAACTTAACGTTTACAATCTTTGGAAAACGTTCTTTCATAAGCTGTGAAAGCGCTTCGCCAAGCTCAGTTGGGTGAAGAAGCTTACCAACTCTCTTGACATATTCTCTGCTGACAATGGTGGAGATAGTAGCAGCATAAGTGGAAGGTCTGCCGATTCCGTTTTCTTCAAGAGCCTTAATGAGAGAAGCTTCGGTAAAGCGTGAAGGAGGCTGTGTGAAATGCTGATTTCCCAGAAGTTCCTTAAGCTTTAAGGGCATATCTTTTTCAAGAGCGGGAAGCGCACTTTCTTTCACTTCTTCTACGTCCTTTGACTCAACATAAAGCTGTGTGAATCCATCGAATTCAACCTTATAGCCTGTTGCTTTGAAAATGTATCCCTTTGCTTCAATGTCAACCTGAGTGGTCTTCTGAATACAGTCTGCCATCTGAGAAGCAGTAAAACGTTCCCAGATAAGTTTATAGAGCTTATACTGATCAGTTGTGAGGTTAGCTTTTACTTTATCGGGAGTGAGCATTACTGAGGTGGGTCTTATTGCTTCGTGACCATCCTGAGCGTTGCTTCTTGACTTAAAGAATCTGGGCTTGGAAGGAAGATAATCTGCTGAGAAATTGGCTTTGATATACTCTGCTGCTTCCTTTGCGGCATCTGCAGAAATTCTCAGAGAGTCTGTTCTCATATATGTTATAAGACCGGTAGGTCCGATATTATCGATCTCAACACCTTCATAAAGCTCCTGAGCTATTTTCATAGTTCTTCTTGATTGATATCCGAGCTTTCTGGAGGCTTCCTGCTGAAGTGTTGAAGTAATGAAAGGAGGAGCCGGAGACTTCTTTCTTGTTCCGTTTTTAACTTTGGAAACAACATATTCCGCATTCTCGAGATCCTTAAGAATGGCGTCTGCCTCTTCCTTTGAGTGGATGTCTATTTTCCCTTCAGTATTGCCATAGAAGGATGCAACAAAAGATTTTCTCTGTCCCTTGGGAATAAACTTTGCATCAAGGCTCCAGTATTCCTCGGGCTTAAAGCTTCTTATCTCGTTTTCGCGATCAACGATTATTCTGACTGCGACAGATTGTACACGTCCTGCAGAAAGACCTCTGCGGATCTTCTGAGAAACAAAAGGACTGAGTTTGTATCCAACAAGTCTGTCGAGAATTCGTCTTACCTGCTGAGCATTTACAAGGTCCAGATTGATGGCTCTGGGATTGCTCATACCGGTTTCAACGCCGTGCTTTGTAATTTCGTTGAATTCAACACGGTTTGTCTCATCTATATCGAGATTAAGGATGTATGCAAGATGCCAGGAAATTGCTTCGCCTTCACGATCAGGGTCAGTTGCAAGATAGACTTTGTCACTCTTCTTTGCCTGAGCAATGAGTTCGTCGACAAGCTTTTCCTTTCCTTTTATTATTTCGTATCTGGGGGTGAAGTTATTGTTTACATCAACGCTGAGTCTTGCCTGAGGAAGATCTCTGACATGTCCCATTGAAGCAACAACTTCGAAATCCTTACCTAAATACTTTTTGATTGTTTTAGCCTTTGCAGGCGACTCAACAATTACAAGGTTTGACAACGGTATTACCTCCAATAATTATTTTATAGCATAGTTCCTACCGTCGGTATTAACGATAAGACCTTTAATCTCAAGTGAAGAAATAATTCTTAGTATACGATGCGCAGGGAGTGTACTCTCTCCTATTATCATATCAATGTGTTTACTCTCAGCTGACAGAGAGTAATACACCTCCTTTTCATCCTCAGAAAGATCTGCGTCGTGTCTGTGAACAGGTACAAGTTTATTCTCTGTCTTTGTTGTATCAGTGCGATTTCGATTTTTGCCGGGAATTTCCTGCACTTCATTTTCTGTTGCTCTGAAATCAGGAGAATCATCAGATACTCCAAGATAGTATTCTGAGATATCCTTATATCCGGTTACGGGAATGGCTCCATCCTTAATCAGAAGATTGGAGCCTTGGGAATAAGGAGAGTCGATATTACCCATTACTGCGAAAATGTCTTTATTCTGCGACAAAGCACAGTTTACTGTGATCATAGTGCCGCTTTTAATGGGAGCTTCAACAACCACGATTCCTCTTGACAGTGCTGATATTATCCTGTTTCTCTGAGGAAAATTCTTGGGAGAAGCTGACTCAGTCGGCGGATATTCAGAGATAACAGCACCTTTTTTTGATATTTCTGTCCTCATTGCCTTATTTTCTCTGAGATAGTCACAATCAAGACCGCAACCGAGAACACATACTGTTTTAGCGTCTGACTGAAGCGCTCCTCTGTGAGCTGAGCAGTCTATTCCAAGCGCTCCGCCGCTTACGATTATAAAGCCTCGCTTTGAAAGGTTGGCGCTAAGCTCATAAGCTGTCCGTATGCCATATACGGTTGCCTTTCGAGTGCCGATTACAGAAACAGACAAATCATTATCAAAATCAGGCAAATTTCCGTTTATGTAAAGTACCGCAGGAGGATCCTCTATTTCTCTGAGACAATCCGGATAACGACTTTCTGAAATATCAAGAATGTCATAGCCGCGCACTTTGCAGTGTTCAATAATGCTTTCAGCAACTTCCAGTCTGGTTGTTAGAAGCTTATTGATTTCATTTTCTGTGAAAATACCGCAAAAACGCATTTCAAATTCTGCGCCATTATAAAACTGAGAAATATCCTTGTATATACTGTGAAGTCTCTTTATTTTAGGTGAACCGAATCCCAACGCAAGAGACAACCATACATAATACTTTGTGTTGCTTGTCATTTCATCATTTCCCACATCAAAATGCCCGATGCAATGGCAGCATTGAGAGATTCTGCATTGCCACACATCGGAATAGTTACCTTGTGATCACAAGCTTCAATCAATTCAGGGGTAAGGCCGTTACCTTCGTTACCAATTGCAATGAGCGTATTACCGCTGAAAGAACAATCAGATATGCTTTTTGCATCTCTGACAACTGCAGCGTAGGATGTGCCGTTTTTGGAAAATTTACGGACGAATGAAACTGCATCATCGGTGAAACTAAAAGGTACTCTGAAAAGTGCTCCCATTGCACCTCTACACACCTTGGGACTATATATATCACAACAATCCCTTGTCATGATAACAGAACTTACTCCAAGTGCATCTGCAGTTCTAAGAATGGTTCCCAGATTACTAGGATCTTGTATATTCTCTAAAAAAATACACTTATTATTAATTGTATCAAAAACAATACTATTGTCAAGAGCTTTGAGAATACAAATAACTCCCTGAGGCGTTTTTGTATCGGAAACAAAAGTCATAAGTTTTTCAGTAATGACATATATCTCTTTAGCGTTTTCGATCAAAGGCTCAAGCTCAGAATTGTGTTTATTAAGCATTTCATTTGTGACAAAAACAGACAAAATATCTGCATTGCCGTTTAATGCTTCGAGACAAACTCTCAGTCCCTCTGAAACGAATTTTCCTTCTTCCCTTCTGAACTTTGATGACGTCTGAAGTTTAGAAAGATATTTGATATTATTATTATCTTTGCTGCTTATTGTAGTCATAATAAAATCCTTTAAGATAGCAAAAAGTGCGCCCGGACTAATATTCGGACGCAGCTTAAGCTTTTTATTTTACAACCTTCTCAACGAGCTGTGTGAAAGCTGCGGGATCTGCAATTGCGATCTCAGCGAGCATCT
>JAZSME010000064.1:0-2084 GCA_045535715.1 Ruminococcus sp.
TTTACGAAGTCAAAGTATGATTCTCAGGAGCTCAAGTGGGAGAGCCCCTGGGGGCTTGGCTACCCCGGCTGGCACATTGTGTGCTCCGCCATCAGCATCAAGCACACAGGCGAGTACCTTGACCTGCACTGCGGGGGCGTGGACAATGCCTTCCCCCATCACACCAATGAAATCGCACAGAGCGAGGCTTATCTCGGTCATCAGTGGTGTCCCCACTGGTTCCACGTACTCCATCTCCTTGACGCATCAGGCAAGATGAGCAAGAGTAAGGGTGAGTTCCTCACAGTTTCACTTCTTGAGAGCAAGGGCTACAATCCCCTGGCTTACAGAATGTTCTGTCTCCAGTCTCACTACCGCAAGCCCCTGACCTTTACCTATGAGAGCCTTGACAATACAGTTGTAGCTTACGAGAAGCTTATCTCAAGAATCGCCGCTCTTAAAGAGGACGGCGAGGTTGAAAGCGACGTATTCGAGGAATACAAGAATAAGTTTATGGAGGCTATGGACAACGACCTCAACACTTCTCTGGGTCTTACCTGCCTCTACGATGTTCTCAAAGCTAAAACAAACGACAGCACAAAGCTTGCACTTATCGCAGACTTCGACAGAGTGCTCTCTTTAGGTCTTATTCCTGCCGCTGAAAAGCTGAGAGCTGAGACAGCAAACGAGACCTCCTCAGAGGAAGCAGAAGAGATCGAAGCCCTTATCGCAGAGCGCCAAAGAGCAAGAGCCGAGAAAGACTGGGCTACCGCCGACAGAATCCGTGATGAACTGAAGGCCCGAAATGTTATTATCGAGGACACACCTCAGGGCATCAAGTGGAGAATTCAGAAATAAGGTAAAGCTTCATAAATAAAATCACCGCAGAGTTTATGCTTTCTGCGGTGATTTTTTCCTATACTCGGTCATATAGATTACCGAGGTGTTACTATGAAGATATGGACTTTTAAGGGCAAGCACCTGCTTCTCTTTCTTTGCTGTTTCGTGGTGGGAATTGCCACCCTGGGGATCGTGCTTACCACCGCAGAAAAAGCGGTGACAACAGCCACAGAGCAGAGAGACATCCCCATCTACTGCGTTGAAACAGAGGAGAAAAAGGTGGCAATCTCCTTTGATGCCGCCTGGGGAAATGAGCAGACGGAGACCCTTCTTCAGATACTTGAGGATAAGGGTGTGCGCGCCACATTCTTCCTCGTAGGGGAATGGGTGGAGAAATATCCCGACTCGGTAAAAGCTATTGCAGAAAAAGGTCACGACGTGGAAAATCACTCAAGCACCCACCCCTATATGACACAGCTCAGCGAAGAGAAAATGTCAGAGGAAATAAGGTACTGCAATGAGAAGATCGAAGCCCTCACAGGCAAGTGTCCCACCCTTTTCAGACCGCCCTACGGCGACTATAATAATCAGGTGGTGGGGACAGTTAAATCCGAAGGGATGTACTGCATCCAGTGGGATGTGGATTCTCTCGACTGGAAAGACCCCACACCACAGCAGATGGTGGAGAGGATAACCTCGAAAATCGGAAACGGCAGTATTATACTTATGCACAACGGAGCCAAGGACACCCCCGAGGCTCTCCCACAGATTATTGATGCAGTAAGAGCGCAGGGCTATGAGTTTGTGCCTATCTCCGAAATCATTTTAGAGGGCGACTACACCACCGACCACGAGGGCAGAATGTTTACAGATGAGACATAGAGCCTTCCCCTCGGAGGGGAAGGTGGATTGAGTAGCTGTGCTGCTCAAGACGGATGAGGTGGCAAACCTTGCAATTATAGTAATGTATATAACGTGCACTTCGTGCCCTACACCTCATCCACCGCAAGCGGTCCCCCTTCTCCTCAAGGAGAAGGCTTTTTACCACCAGGGCAGAATGCACCTCTCAGAATAAAAGAAAAAGCTATGAGAGTAAAAATTCTCTCATAGCTTTTATTAGTTTTACAAATTGGAATTTACTTAATAGATAACTGTTTATCTCTTATCTTCAAACATGCCTCAATATGCATAATCCAATGTCTTGAAAATGGCATCTGAATCAATCCTTTTACATCTTTTCCACACCAATAATCAATTAACCAATA
>JAZSME010000071.1:0-33090 GCA_045535715.1 Ruminococcus sp.
TTACACCCATATCGGTAGGGGTTTTGTAGGGACATTCTCCCAGAATCTGCTCAAAAATTGCGCTGAGAACAGGGAAAATTTCAACGTCTCTGTTATAGTTTACGGTGGTTTCACCGTAGGCTTCAACGTGATAGGGGTCAATCATATTGACATCGTTGAGGTCGGCTGTGGCTGCTTCGTAGGCAACATTTACGGGGTGCTTCAAGGGAAGGTTCCAGACGGGGAAGGTCTCGAACTTTGCGTAACCCGACTTCATTCCTCTCTTGTGCTCGTGATAGAGCTGTGAAAGGCAGGTTGCCATTTTGCCCGAACCGGGACCGGGGGCGGTAACGATTACAAGCTCTTTTTGGGTTTCGATGTATTCATTTTTGCCGTAGCCGTCGTCGCTGACGATGAGGTCAAGGTTTCCGGGATAACCGGGGATGGGATAGTGACGGTAAACCTTCACTCCCAGCTCCTCCAGTCTCTGCTGGAATTTTGTGGCGGCAGGCTGGTTTGCGTAGCAGGTAAGAACTACACTTCCCACATAGAGACCTACACCACGGAAAACGTCAATGAGTCTTAATGTGTCCAGATCATAGGTGATGCCAAGATCCCCTCTGACCTTGTTCTTTTCGATGTCGGCGGCATTGATTACAATGACGATCTCCGCCTTGTCCTTAAGCTGGATGAGCATCTGGAGCTTGCTGTCGGGAGCAAAGCCCGGGAGAACTCTTGATGCGTGGAAATCATCGTAGAGCTTGCCTCCGAATTCCAGATACAGCTTGCCTCCGAACTTCTCGATGCGCTCGCGGATCTTTTCGCTTTGCATCTCAAGATATTTGTTGTTGTCGAAACCTGTTGCAATCATAGCTTACCTCTTAAAGCGGACAAAATTGCCCTCATAATAAAACTCTAAACTTTATTATACAATGTATTCTTCGGGTTTTCAAGAGATAATTTGAGGTAAAAAGCATATTTTGAAGGGATAAATATCTGTGTGGCGACTTATTTCATTTTTGGCTTGAAAAAGACAGAAAACAGAAGTGCCAGCACTATGACTGCGGTGATTCCTGCTGAGGATGAGGAGAGTCCTCCCGTAAGGATTCCCAAGGCGCCGTCTCTATTAACGGCTTCCTTAACACCCTGCACCATAAGGTGGCCGAAGGAGGGCAGAGGGACGAGAGCTCCTGCCTTGCCGAAGTCAATGAGCTTTTCGTAAATTCCCAGAGCCGACAGCAGAGCTCCCGTTACCACGCATCCCGTAAGTATTCTGGCAGGGGTGAGCTTTGTTTTGTCAATGAGCATCTGTACCAGAGCGCAAAGGAGCCCTCCGGTAATGAACGCTTTCAAGTAATCCATAGATTTCACCTTAGTTTGTTAAATTTTTAATTAGTTTTCAAAGTATTGAAAACCTGCTGCTCTTTGTGATATAGTTATTATTGAATAAATGTATGTATATATACATCACAAGTGTGTAATGTACAGAGAAAGCTTCTTGATTCTAAGGAGGTTTATGTATGGAAAAAAGAGAGGGGAATTTCCCCAAACGCCCCTATCGTGTCAGGGGCGGAGTCAAGGTGCCTCACCGAAAGAACACAGCTCAATCGGAGAGCGTTATTATGCCCGCTCCCTCAGATGTGCTCATCCCCATGCAGCAGCACATTGGTGCTCCCTGCAAGGTGACGGTTTCAGAGGGCGACAAGGTTTATGTGGGCACCGTGGTCGGTGACAGCGACGCTTTTGTGTGCGCTCCTATTCACTCAAGTGTCAGCGGTACCGTAAAGAAAATAACAAAGGTGTCTCTTCCCTCCGGTGCGGAAGTGGACGCAGTTTTGATTGAATCCGACTCAGAGAATACTCCCGACCCCGGACTTGGTCCTGTTGAGGTGAAGAGCCGTCAGGAGTTTCTCGATGCTGTGAGAAAGAGCGGTCTCGTGGGACTCGGCGGCGCAGGCTTTCCTGCTCACGTCAAGCTTAATGTACCCGAGGATAAGGAGATAGACACTCTCCTCATCAACTGTGCGGAGTGCGAGCCTTATATCACCTCTGACCACAGAGAGGTACTCGAAAATTCATGGGCAATTATGTCGGGTATTTACGCAGTCAGCGAGATTCTCGGCGTAAAAAGAGTCATTATCGGAATCGAGGACAACAAGCCTGATGCTATCAAGGTGATGAAGGAAATCGCTGACAACGAAAAGGCTGACCCCGATGATATAGTGAGAGTTCTGCCTCTTCGCGCATCCTATCCTCAGGGTGCGGAGAAGGTGCTCATCAAAGCCCTTACCGGCAGAGAGGTCCCCGAGGGAAAGCTCCCCTCGGACGTGGGCTGCGTGGTTATGAACGTGGCATCCGTTGCCTTTATCGGAACATACCTCAAGACAGGTATGCCTCTGGTTTCGAAGAGGGTGACCATTGACGGCAGCGCAGTGAATTCTCCCTGCAACGTTATTGTTCCCTTGGGAACCCGCATCAGTGAAATTATGGAGTTTTGCGGCGGCTACAAGGAAGAACCCTCAAAGATTCTTATGGGCGGTCCCATGATGGGAATAGCTCTTACTGATGACAGCCTTCCTCTGCTGAAGCAGAATAACGCCATCCTTGCCTTTAATGAAAAGGACGCAAAGCTCAGCGAGGCGACAGCCTGTATCCGTTGCGGACGATGTGTGAAAGCCTGCCCCATGGGTCTGCTTCCCACAAAGATATGCACAGCTGTGGAGAAGGGTGACCTTGAGCTGATGAAAGAATGTCATATAACATCCTGTATGGAATGCGGCTGCTGTACCTTCAGCTGTCCTGCCAAGAGACATCTTGTGCAGACCATCCGTATGGGTAAAGGAAAGCTTCGTGAAGAGGCAATGAAGAAAGGAGGAAAGTGATATGAAAAAGCTTTTTGTATCCTCGTCTCCTCATCTGAGGTCAAACACCTCCACCAAAAGCATTATGCTGGATGTGTTGATTTCGCTCCTTCCTGCGGCGGTGGCATCGGCGGTGTACTTCGGATGGAAGCCTCTGATGCTGATTGCTGTGTGCATTCTGATCTCTGTGGTGACAGAATATGTCTGTCGCTTCGTTATGAAGAGAGATCAGACCATAGGTGACCTTTCCGCTGCGGTAACGGGTCTTATACTTGCTCTGAATCTTCCTCCCAACATAAATCCCCTTATTGCCGCCTTCGGCTGTGTGGCCGCTATTGTGGTGGTAAAGCAGATGTTCGGCGGAATCGGAATGAACTTTGTGAACCCTGCTCTGGCAGCAAGAATAATCCTGCTTACATCCTTCCCCCAGCAGATGACCTCCTGGGACGACACAGCTTTTATGTCGAAGGCTGTGGACGGGGTATCCTCTGCAACGCCTCTTGTGGCGGAAAAGGGTACATACTCATATATGGATCTGCTTCTCGGTAATCACGGCGGATCTCTCGGCGAGACCTGTGCAATAGCACTTCTTCTCGGCGGACTTTACCTCGTTATCAGAGGAGTCATCAGCCCCACCATTCCCGTAGCGTTTATGGGCTCTGCCGCAGTGATGTCTCTTCTCCTCGGCAGAAATCCCGTAGTTGATGTGCTGTCGGGCGGACTCCTTCTGGGCGCGATATTTATGGCAACTGACTACACCACATCTCCCATCACCTTCAAGGGTAAGATAATCTACGGTATCGGTTGCGGTGTGCTTACCCTGCTTATCAGAGAGTTCTCGTATCTCCCCGAGGGTGTATCCTTTGCTATTATTCTTATGAATATCCTGACACCCCTCATAGAAAACGCAACAGCTCCCCGATATTTCGGAAAACAGAAGAAGGCAAAGGGGGAGAAAGCAGCATGAAGAAACTAAACTTCAAAGAGATTCTGATCCCCACCGTTTCTCTGTTTGTCATCTGTGTGATAATTGCCCTTCTTTTGGGCTTTACCAATGAGCTCACAAAGGGTGCCATAGACAAGAATGCTGTTCTCAAGGAACAGAAGGCTATGGAAACCGTTTGTCCCTCGGGCGTGAATTTTTCGAAAGAAGAGGTCGTGCCTTCTGAGATGGGCGAGGCTTACATTGCCTTTGACAAGGACGGAAACATTATAGGCTACGCAATTTCCGTAACCGAAAAGGGTTACGGCGGTGATATCGAGGTCATGGTCGGTATGAACTTTGTGGGAGAGATCACAGGTGTTGAGATCCTCTCCATAAACGAAACTCCAGGGCTTGGTATGAACGCAAAGGACGAGACCTTCAGAAGCCAGTTCAAGGGACTTCCTCCCACAGGAGGCTTCAGCGCCAAGGACACCGCACAGCAGAAGCAGAACGTTGACGCTCTCACCGGCGCTACAATCACATCTCAGGCTGTATCCGGAGCTGTTAACAAGGCTGTGGATATCTACACCGTTATAAAGGAGGCGGGACATTGATGGAGAAAAAGTACAACTGTTTCAAAGAATTTTCCAAGGGTATCATCAAAGAAAACCCCGTACTTTGCCTTATCCTCGGAACCTGCCCCACTCTTGCTGTTTCCACAAGCGCATCCAATGCCATCGGTATGGGTGTTGCGGCAACTGCAGTTTTAGTAGGCTCGAATGCGGTAATCTCCGCACTTCGCAAGGTGATTCCCGACAAGGTCAGAATCCCTGCCTACATTACAATTATCGCTGCCTTTGTTACCATCGTTCAGATGATAGTAAAGGCCTACGCTCCCGCTATTGACGAGAGCCTTGGAATCTACCTTCCCCTTATTGTTGTTAACTGCATCATCCTCGGCAGAGCTGAGATGTATGCAAGCAAAAACCCTGTAATTCCCTCGATTTTTGACGGTTTGGGAATGGGTGTCGGATTTACGGCAGCTCTGCTTCTGATGGGCTCCATCAGAGAGATTCTCGGCAGCGGAACATGGTTCGGAATGGACCTTCCCGGAAGCCTCAACATCCTCATCTTTATGCTTCCCCCCGGCGGCTTCTTTGTATTCGGTATGCTTATTGCCCTTGCTCAGAAGCTTCAGGGAAACAAGAGTCAGAATAAGGAAATCGGTTGCGCAGGCTGTCCCATGGCTTCTAACTGCTCTCTGAGACTTCAGAACGAAAAGCAGACTGAGGAGGTAATCTCAGAGACTGAGACAAAGGAGGGTGACGCAGTATGTTAAAGGAACTTCTGGCAGTATTTATTGCGGCTATCCTCACAGAAAACTATGTTCTCTGTAAATTCCTCGGTATCTGTCCCTTCCTCGGCGTTTCCAAGAAGGTAAATACTGCGGTGGGAATGAGTGTTGCAGTTACTTTCGTTATGGTGCTTGCAACTGCGGTAACCTATCCCATCTATATGAAAATACTGGTGCCCTCAGGTCTTGCGTACCTTGAGACCATCGTGTTCATCCTGATTATTGCAGGTCTTGTTCAGCTTGTGGAAATCGTGCTGAAGAAGTATATTCCCGCCCTCTACAATTCTCTGGGAATCTACCTTCCCCTCATTACTACAAACTGTGCTGTTTTAGGTGTTGCAATTCTTGTTATCGGAAAGTCCACAGGAAGCTACGGCTACCTGCACGCCCTTGTGAATGCTCTGGGCGCAGGCATCGGCTTCCTTGTGGCAATGGTAATGTTTGCAGGCGTCAGACAGAGAATAGAATCCTCTGATGTGCCTGCATCGCTGAGAGGACTTCCCATAACTCTGGTTTCTGCGTCTTTGGTGGCGCTGAGCTTTCTGGGATTCTCAGGCATCGTTGAGAATATGTTTGCCTGAGGGAGGGGAGGTTCAATATGGATTTTATGTTAATACTTAATGCCGCACTTATTGTGGCAGGTATCGGACTTATAATCGGAATCGTGCTGGCAATAGCCTCCTGCATTATGGCAGTACCCAAGGACGAAAAGGTGGAGGCTCTCACCGAGGCTCTTCCCGGTGCCAACTGCGGTGCCTGCGGATATTCAGGCTGTGAGGGCTACGCAAAGGCGCTGGCAAGCGGCGAGACCACTCCCGGCAAGTGCTCTCCCGGCGGCGAAGCTACCGCCTCAGAGCTTGCAAGAATTCTGGGTGTGGCGGCAACCTCGGTTGAGAAAAAGACAGCTCTTGTTCATTGCAAGGGAAGCTGTGACAACACCGAGGACAAGATGCTCTATCAGGGCATTTCCTCCTGCAAGGCGGCTATGCAGCTGCACTCCGGCAGCAGCAAATGTAAGTACGGCTGTCTGGGACTGGGAGACTGCGAAAGAGTCTGTCCCTACGGCGCTATTTCCGTTTGCAACGGAGTTGCCAAGGTGGACTCATCCCTTTGCAAGGGCTGTTCCCTTTGCGTGAATGCTTGTCCCAAGTCTCTTATCTCCTTTGTGTCTCTCAAGGAGCAGGCTGTGGTGCGCTGTATGAACAAGCAGAAGGGCGCAGAGGCAAGAAAAATCTGCAAGGGCGCCTGCATCGGATGCAAGAAGTGTGAGAAGGTCTGCGAGGCAGGAGCTGTTGAAGTCAAGAACTTCCTCGCCTACGTTGACGCACAGAAATGCACAGGTTGTATGAAGTGCGTGGATGCCTGTCCCGAGGGTTCGATAACTCCCTTCATTCCTTAAAAACTGAATCTAAAGACAAATTTTGTCCTGCTTTGTATCCTACTTTTGAGTTTTTGTGAAAAGAAGCTGAATTTTCACAAAAAAAGGATGCAAAGCAGGATTTTTGTAGTATAATATATAATGTATGAATATGTCTTTAAATATCTCGTGAACAAGGAGTGAATATATATGGTTGAGGTTTTGAATCTGACTAAGAACTACGGCAAGGTTTCTGCCGTAAAGGGTATCAGCTTCACCGCCCAGAAGGGCGAGATTCTGGGCTTTCTCGGCCCCAACGGAGCAGGAAAGACCACAACGATGAACATTATTACCGGATATCTTTCCGCAACATCGGGTACTGTCAGAATCGAGGGCTTTGACATACTGGAAAATCCCAAGGAGGCAAGAAGCTCCATTGGATATCTTCCCGAGCTGCCCCCTCTCTATCAGGATATGACGGTGGAGAAGTATCTCAGATTTATCTATGAGCTCAAGAAGGTGAAGCTCTCAAGAGACGAGCATCTTCTCGACATAATGCAGCAGGTTAAGATAGACCACATCAAGGACAGAGTTATCCGCAATCTCAGTAAGGGCTACAAGCAGAGAGTGGGACTTGCTCAGGCGCTGGTGGGAAATCCCCCTGTTATCATCCTCGACGAGCCCACAGTCGGACTTGACCCCAGACAGATCATCGAGATGAGAAATCTCATCAGAAGTCTCGGAAAGAAGCACACCGTTATCTTTTCTTCCCATGTGCTCTCCGAGGTCAGCGAAATCTGCGACAGAATCGTTGTGCTCAGTGCAGGCGAGCTGGTTGCAGATTCAAAAACCGACGAAATCTCCGCATTAAACGAGAATATGACTCTGAGTCTCAGCGTTTCGGGCTCTGCTTCTTCGGTGCTTCAGACCCTAAGCTCTCTTGAGGGAGTTCTGAAGGTGCGCCGTGACGGTCAGCCTCAGGGCGACATCTGCCGATTCCTTGTTGACACAAAAGAGGGCAGAGATATCAGACCTGCTATTTTCAGAGCTATGGCGAAAATTGATGCTCCCATAGTTGAAATCAAGCAGAAAAGAAGAACTCTTGAGGAGACCTTCCTTCAGCTTACAGAGCCTTCCGAGGATATGAAAAAAGGAGGTAAAAACTGATGATTGCCATATTCAAAAGAGAGTTTGCCTCTTATTTTACATCCCCTCTGGGTTACATAGTCATTGCAATCTATGTTTTCCTTTCCTCTCTCTTTACCTCTGTTTTCTTCCTTGATACAGGTTACAGCTACGCTATTGCGGATGCAATTGCACCTATGATGTATTTTGCGCTTTTTATAATTCCTCCCATCACAATGAGATCCTTTACCGAGGAAAAGCGTCAGCACACCGACAGACTCATCCTCACCTCTCCCGTAAACCTTGCCTCCGTTGTGTTCGGAAAGTTTTTGAGCGCATTCGCACTTTACTTTATCTGCACACTTTCCTATATTGTTTATGCGGTGGCAATCTCAATTATCGTGAAGGGTGCGGCTATTGAATGGGGACTTCTCTTCACCGGATTTATGGGTAACGTACTTCTGGGTGTTGCAATGATTTCCCTGAACCTTTTCGTTTCCACCCTCACCGAGTCCCAGATGACCGCCATGGTTGTAGGTATGGGCGCAGGTCTTTTCATCTACATCTACGATGTTCTTATTTATTCTCTTCAGAGTGCACTTTCCTCAATTTTCAATAAGGAGTACACTCTCAGAATTCTCGATAAACTTTCTGTGACAGACCACTACATCAACTTTGTAAGCGGAGTTTTCTCTCTTTCCGATGCAGTATTCTTCCTCAGTCTGGGAGTTCTGTTTATGTTCCTGTCAATGAGAGTTCTTGACAGAAAACGCTGGGCTTAAAGGAGGTAATGAAAGTGAAAGAAAAAAATCCTTCTACCTTTTCCGGTGACAGCACAAAAATGAGAAAGATATTAAGCACGGCGGTGCTTCTTGTGGTGATATTGCTTATCATTGCAGTAAACGTTCTGTCGGTTTTCCTTGAGAAAAAGCTGCCCTCGCTTCAGGTGGATATGACCTCAGACAATCTTTACTCGCTCAGCGATACCACCAGAGAGTACTTAAAGTTCCTTGACGAGGACATCACCGTAAAGGTGCTCTCCACCGAGGATTCCTTTGTTGCGGTGGACTCCGCCTTCGGATATCAGGCAAATCAGCTCCTCAAGGATATGTCCGGAAACAAGAGAATCAGCCTTGAGTACATAGATGTCCGTGTTGAGTCTCAGAAAAACCTTCAGGATAAGTATCCTGAGGTGGACTGGGTAAGTCTTGAGGACATTATTATTGTTGAGTCAGAGAGCACGGGCAAATACCGCGCAGTAGCCTTTGACGAGGTTTTCACTCAGATGACAGACAGCTCAACGGGGGAAACCTACATTATGGCTCAGAGTATTGAGACTGCGGTTATCTCTGCAATTCAGCGAGTGACCTCCGACAAAGTCATCAAGGCGGCTCTCACCGTTGGAAATGGCGAGCTTTTCTCAGACAGCGCCTATGACAGATTCCGCAGTATGCTTACCTCCAACGCCTTCGACGTTGAAATCGTCAATATCAATACCGATGTGAGCCTTGAGGATTTTGACCTTATTATTATGATGGCTCCCACCGTTGACATCACCGAGGAAAGCGCCAATAAGATCCTCACATGGCTCGAAAACGGAGAAGATTACGGCAAGAATTTCCTCTATATTCCCTTTAACGGATACCTTCCCTCAGAGATGACAAACATAAACCTTCTCTTACAGCAGTGGGGTATGAAGGTTTTGGACGGCACCATTATGGAGCTTTCAGAGAGCCTTGTTATAGGAAGCTACTTTGATCACCTTGCAAACTTTGTTGAGGACGAGACGGTTTTCTCTCTCAAGGACACCTCAAAGCAGGTGAGAGTGGCAGAGTGCCGTCCCATAGAGCTTCTTGACACACAGATGGCAAAGTCTGTGCTTACCACCTCAGACGACGCTGTGGTGTCTCTCTTCGGACTGGATGAAAACGGCAATGCATATATGGACGCAAGACAGGGCGGATACACCGCCGCCGCAGTGAGCACCAAGGAAAATCTTTCGGGAAGTGCTTCCAATGTCTTTGTGTGGGGTTCCGCTCCCGCACTTTCAAACAGCTACACAGAGCTTCCGAACTTCAGCAACTCTGAGTTTTTCCTCGGGGTACTGGGAGACCTCTGCGGAGGAAATATTCAGGGAGTTGTTGTTGAATCTCAGGAGTTCGAGGGCTCTCTGATGACTGTTACTCAGGCAGATAAGAATGTGTTCAGAGCAATCTTTATGTTCGTGATTCCCGTAGGCCTTGTGGCTGTGGGAGTAGTAGTCTGGGCAAAAAGGAGAAATCGCTGATGACTAAAAAAATGATAAGAAATCTGATTATCGCAGGTGGCTCTCTTCTTCTTGTGGTGGGAGTAATTCTGCTGATAGTATTCCTTCCCAAAACCGAAAATGCCTCTGCAGAGAGTCCGGAGGTTTTCACCATGGATCCCGGAACACCCCTTGAGGTGTTTGTAAACGAGGACGGACTCAACTGTGCCGAGGTTGTGACTGATGAAAACGGAGAGCTTTCTCACAATTCCTACGGCACTCTCATTCAGAAGCCCCCCGCAGAGATCAGCAAAATCGAAGTGAAATCTCAGAGTGGCAGCTACACTCTGCTTCTTTACACTCCCGTAAGCGAAGACGGAAAGACCTCAGATACAATATTTACTCTGGAGGGCTACGAGGACTTCCCTCTTGCACCCACACAGCCTTCTCTGGTAGCAGGTGCAGCTTGTTACGTAAACTTCACAAAGGTTGCTGACATAAACGGCGAGAACGCCGCTGACTACGGTTTTTCGAGTCCTCGTGCAGAGGCAACCGTTTACTATCTGGACGGCACCCGTTCAGTAGTACGTATGGGCGATAACGCTCCCGGCTCAGAGTATTGCTACATTCAGTTCGGTGAGTCAGATACAGTTTACAGCGCCGCTTATGCAGATATGGAGGCACTTCTCTCAGATGTAAATGACCTCATCAGCACAGCCATAAATGATGACCTCAAGACCATCTCCGACGACAGCTACGATGTAATCACTCTCGGCGGAACACATCTTAAGGAAGAGGTTACCATAACAGCGAACACAGATGAGTGTATTGACTCCATCTACGTTATGACATCTCAGGATATGAGACCCGTAAACGCTGTGACAGGCAGCAAGATAGAGGGCTCTATCAAGGCACTTGCCGCAGATTCCGTTCTCTGTCTCAACCCCACGGCTTCGGACCTCGAGACCTATTCTCTCAAGACTCCTTACGCTACCGTAAGCACCACCTATTACTTTGTTTCCACAAAGTATGATGCAAACGGCAACAAGGTTTCAGAGGAAGAGACAGAAAGAAAGATTACTCTTCTTGCATCCGAGCAGGACAGCGAAGGTTTTGTAAACCTTATGGAGAAGGGTGGCAAGATCATTTACAGAATTGCCGCGAAGAGCGTGCCCTGGGCAACTGTTACCATGGAGGACTTAAGCTCCGAGTATGTTTTCACCCCCAAGTACAGTATGCTTGACTCAGTTGTTGTGAAGGCAGGGGACAAGTCCTACACCTTCACCATGGGTACCAAGGAAGTCACCACAACAGACGCTGCGGGCAACGCCACAACCGCAATGGAGATAATCGCTTCCTATGACGGCAAGGAGCTTATGGAGGGCCAGTTCTACTCCTTCTTCCAGGATATCACCTCTTTGGAGCTTGAGGGCAGCTACTCAAACGAAAAAGCAGGAGACCTGATGCTGAGCGTTACCTACCGCTACAAAAACGGCAGAACTCAGGATACTGTGGAGTTCTATGAGAGCTCTGACCAGAAGGCTCTGCCCAAGGTAGGCGGCGAGTTTGTAGGATATGTTTACAAGAGCGATATCGAGGCAATTGTGAAGAACGCAGAGCTTCTCGCTCAGGGAAAAGAAATAGACACCATAAGATAATACGGATAACATACATAAAGCTTCCCCCGACGGTTTTTCGTCGGGGGATTTTCTTTCCCGACTTTTCGCTACTATCTGAAGAAAACCACGGCTTTTTTGAAAATTCTCCTGATATTTCCCTTTTCATAGTGACAAAATAATCAAGACCTAGGATTTATATTATTAAGTGCATCGCCGATGACGGACACATCGGCAGAAGTTTAAGAAAAAGGAGATATCAAATGAAAAGAATTATCCGCCTTGGAGCCGCAGTTCTGGTGCTTACGCTTATTTGCGCCGTCTTCGTTGCCTGCACGCCGAGAAAATCAGGAGAGGGAAGAGTCTACTACCTGAACTTCAAGCCTGAGCAGGCTGAGGAGTGGGAGGAGCTTGCAAAGGCTTACGAAAAGGAGACGGGAGTGGAGGTCACCGTAGTTACTGCCGCCTCTGATGAGTACGAAACCACTCTCAAATCGGAAATGGCAAAGTCAGAGGCGCCGACGCTCTTTCAGGTCAACGGTCCCGTTGGACTCAGTACATGGAGAGACTACTGCTATGACCTTAAAGACACCGCGGTTTACAAGAATCTCAAAAGCGACGACTTTGCTCTTTTCGGAGAGGGAGGCGAGGTGCTGGGTGTTGCCTATGTTATCGAGACCTACGGAATTATCTGCAACAAAACCATCCTTGAAGAGTACTGCAAAACCGAAGGTGCTGTGATTTCCTCACCCTACGAAATCACCAACTTTGAAACCCTGAGAGCTGTGGCGGAGGATATAGGAGCGAAAAAGGAGGAGCTGGGGGTGCAGGGTGCCTTTACCTCTTCGGGAATGGACGCAAGCTCTGACTGGAGATTCAAGACCCACCTTCTGAACGTGCCCCTTTACTATGAGTACAGAGACAGAGGTATCACCGAAGCCGCCGAGGTGGAGGGCACTTATCTCGATAATTACAAGCAGGTCTGGGATATGTATATAGACAACGCCACCTGCCCTCGTCAGATGATTTCCTCAAAGACTGCCGAGGATGCCACAAGCGAGTTTGCTTTGGGGGAGGCTGTGTTCTATCAGAACGGAACCTGGGCGTACAAGGATATTGTTGAGGAGGGCTTTCTTGAGGACAAGGACCTCTTTATGATTCCCATCTATATAGGTGTGGAGGGAGAAGAGAATCAGGGACTTTGCACAGGCTCCGAAAACTACTGGTGCATCAATAAGAACGCCTCACAGGAGGACATCAAGGCGACGGCAGATTTCCTTGAGTGGGTGATAACCAGCGACAAGGGCAGAGAGAGCCTTGCAAAGGAAATGAATTTCACAACTCCCTTTACCACCTTTACCGAGGAATACAAGGCACACAATCCCCTTGTGGATTTGGCAGATGACTATATCGAAGCGGGAAAAACCCCGGTTTCGTGGAATTTCTCTACCATCCCCTCGGAAAACTTTAAAAACGGTGTGGGCTCCGCACTTCTTGAGTACGCTCAGGGAACAGGGAGCTGGGACGCCTTAAGAGAAGCTTTTATCGAGGGCTGGAAAAGAGAGTATAATGCAGTGAAAAACAACTCATAATAGAGAGTGTGGCTGAGAGCTTAGCCGTAAAAATCTGACTTAAAAAAGCTTTGCATCGGGGAGGAATGTAAATGACAAAATCGCTGAGGAGATATTTTCCTCTGTTTTTGCTGCCCACCTTGGCGGCATTCATAATCGGGTTTCTGGTGCCGTTTTTAATGGGGCTTTATCTGTCCTTCTGTCAATTCACTACTGTGAAGGATACCCGTTTTGCAGGGCTTAAGAATTATACCGCTGCCTTTGAGGACGTAAGCTTCCTGCATTCTCTGTGGTATACCGCATTGTTTACGGTCTTTGCCGTTATTACCATCAACGTGTTTTCTCTTACTGTGGCGCTTATACTCACAAGAGGAATCAGGGGAACAAACCTTTTCAGAACAGTTTTCTTTATGCCGAATCTTATCGGCGGAATCGTGCTGGGCTGGATATGGCAGCTGATATTAAACGGTGTGCTCTCTTACTTCGGAGTGACCCTTACCTTCAGCGCAACCTACGGATTTTTCGGACTTCTGATACTTCTCAACTGGCAACAGATAGGCTATATGATGATAATCTATATTGCGGGGCTTCAGAATATCCCCGAGGAGGTATTGGAGGCGGCGAAAATCGACGGCTCATCACCGCTCAGTACCCTTTTTAGGGTGAAGATACCCATGATAATGCCCTCAATAACTATCTGCACCTTCCTGACCCTTACAAATTCCTTCAAGCTGTTTGATCAGAACCTGTCCCTTACAGGGGGTATGCCCTCGAAAAAATCCGAGATGCTTGCTCTCAATATTTTCAACACCTTTTACGGCAGGGCAGGCTTTGAGGGAGTGGGTCAGGCAAAGGCGGTAATGTTCTTTCTGCTTGTGGCAGTTATTGTGCTTTTCCAGCTTCGGCTTACCCGCTCAAGGGAGGTACAGCAGTGAAGAAACAAAAGAGCAGCAATATGGTGCTTACAGTTATCCTGAGTGTGATTTCAATAGTTTATGTTTTGCCTCTTGTGGTGGTGTTCTATAATTCTCTCAAGAAGAAGGCGTACATTTCCAGATACCCCTTCAGGCTTCCCGATGAGAAGTCCTTTAATGAACTTCAGAATTTCGAGAAGGGTGTGGAGAAAACCGACTTTCTCAATGCCTTTTTGTGTTCTCTGGTGATAACGGTGCTGTCGGTGTTTCTCATAATTCTCTGCACCTCCATGTGTGCCTGGTTTATTACAAGGGTGCAGAATAAGCTGACAAAGGGTCTTTACTTCCTCTTTGTGTTTTCTATGGTGGTGCCCTTTCAGATGGTGATGTTCACCCTCTCGAAAACCGCCGATACCCTGCGCCTTACAAATCCCGTAGGCATAGCGGTGGTGTATCTGGGCTTCGGCGCAGGCCTTGCGGTGTTTATGTTCTCGGGCTTTATAAAGGGCATTCCTCTGGAGATAGAGGAGGCGGCGGCAATTGACGGCTGTTCTCCGATTAAGACCTTCTTCTCCGTTGTTATCCCCATACTGAGACCTACCATGATCTCCGTCACCATACTGGAGACTATGTGGATATGGAACGACTATCTGCTTCCGTATCTTGTTCTGGACAGAAAGAAGTACACCACCATTCCCATAGCGGTGCAGTATCTCAAAGGGGGCTACGGCTCCGTTGATATGGGTGCTATGATGGCGGTGCTGACGCTGAGCATAATACCCATTCTGGTGTTCTACTTCGCCCTTCAGAAGTATATTGTGAAGGGTGTGGCGGCAGGTGCCGTGAAGGGCTGAGAGGGGAATATTTTGTAGCTTTTCCATCAGGTATATTAAGAAGAGGTGGAAAAAGACCGCCTCAGTTGTTGAAAATCCCGATTTTTCTCAAAAAGCCTTGATTTTTACGGCGTTTCTGCTATACTGTATTACAGTTGAATATTGGATTAAGTAAGGAGTAGGTCAAGCACCTGCTCCTCGTGCTTTTATTAGGAGGGATTTTCGTTGAAAGAGACAAAGGGCGGCTCTGTCTGTGAATTGGTCAGAGCTATGGCAGAACCCATCGCCGCAGAGCTGGGACTTTCCATCTGGGATGTGAGATATCTCAAGGAGGGCGCTCAGTGGTATCTGAGAATTTTCATTGACAGCGAAGAGGGCGTGAGCGTTGACGACTGCGAAAGAATGTCAAGAGCAGTTGATGAACCGCTGGATAAGCTTGACCCCATTCGCGAGGCTTACATTCTCGAGGTGAGCTCTCCGGGTCTTGAGCGTGAACTTACAAAGGAGGAGCATTTCGAGAGATTCCTCGGTGCAGACATTCTTGTGAGACTTATTCGTCCCATGGAGATTCTGGGAAAAGAGTTCGGCGGAGTGCTCAAGGCATTCACAAAGGACACAGTAACTATCGAGGATCACTCAGGTGAAAATCAGGTTACAATTCAAAGGAAAGACACCGCTTGGATAAAGCTCGACGATTTCGAGATGTAATCCCTGGCGGATTGATATAAAAAATATTAAACATATATATTCAGAAAGGACTGGTCAGAAAATGGTAAACAAGGAGTTATTTGAGGCTCTCGCAATGCTTGAAAAGGAAAAGGGTATTCCCGTAGAGTATATGATCGATCAGATCAAGAGAGCAATCGTAGTTGCTTGTAAGAATCTTTACGGCAACGAGAATGTAGACATCACAATGGATGCTGAGAAGCATACATTCACAGTAAAGCTCATCAAAACTGTTGTTGAGGAAGTTGAGAACGAGGCAGTTGAAATTGCACTGGAGGACGCAAAGCTCATCTCCAAGCGTGCAGCAGTAGGCAAGGAAATCGGCATCAACCTCGACCCCAGAAAGTTTGGCAGAATCGCAGTAAGCGCATCCAAGAACGTTATTCACGGCGGTATCCGTGACGGCGAGAAGGGTCAGGCTCTCAGAGAGTTCCAGTCAAAGTACAAGGAGCTGCTCACCGCAACAGTTGAGAGAATCGACCCCAAGACAGGCAACGCAACCTTAAAGTTCGGCAAGGCAGAGGCAGTCCTCCCCAAGGCAGAGCAGGTAGGTGACGAGGAGCTCCACGAGGGCGACCACGTTAAGGTTTACGTCGTGGACGTAAAGGTGGGCGACAGAGGCCCCAAGGCCATCATTTCCCGTACACATCCCGAGTTTGTAAGAAAACTCTTTGAAACAGAGGTTCCCGAGATTTTCGACGGAATCGTAGAAATCAAGTCCATCTCCCGTGAGGCAGGCTCCAGAACAAAGATGGCAGTTATCTCTAACGACCCCGAGGTAGATGCAGTAGGTGCTTGCATCGGTACAAGAGGCGCCAGAGTAAACTCCATTGTTGAGGAGCTGGGCGGCGAGAAGATCGACATTATTGTTTATGATGAGGACGTAGAGAAGTTCATCGCAGCATCTCTTTCTCCTGCAAATGTTCTTTCCGTAGAGCTTGCAGAGGACGGCTCCAAGAGCTGCAGAGTTACAGTTCCCGACGGTCAGCTTTCCCTTGCAATCGGTAACAAGGGTCAGAACGCACGTCTTGCTGCAAAGCTCACCGGCTGGAAAATTGACATCCGTCCCGAAAGCGGTTTCTTCGGCGAGGACACCGAGGACTAAGAGACATTGTTCGTCAAAATAAATCCTTCGGAGGAGTTATTATGAAACAGAAAAAAATACCTATGAGAAAGTGCACAGGCTGCGGCGAGATGAAGCCGAAGTCAGAGCTTGTCAGAGTTGTGAAAGCTCCCGACAAGATAAGCGAAAGCGGGGAGATTTTGGAGAAGGGCGAGATTTCTCTGGACCTTACCTCCAAGAAATCCGGCAGAGGTGCTTACATCTGCAAGAGCCTTCAGTGCTTCGAAAGCGCCAGAAAGGCAAGACGCTTTGAACGTGCATTTTCCTCTCAGATACCTTCTTCGGTTTATGATCAGATGGAGGAGGAGTTAAGAAAAAGTGAATGACAGACTCCTTTCTCTTCTGGGGCTTTGCCGCAGAGCAGGCAAGATGGCTCTGGGCTGTGACCCTGTGAGAGAAGCAATATCCGAAAGCAAGGCTTATTTAGTTCTTGCGGCCGAGGATTTATCGGCGAATACATTAAAAAAAGTAAAGGCTGCCGCAGAGGAAAGAGGCGTAAAGCTTCTGAATCTCAGAAGAAGCAAAGAAGAGATGAGCATTAGTCTCGGAAAAGTTTGCGGTGTGGTGGCAATAAACGATGAGGGCTTTGCAAAAAAGCTTTCAGAGCTCGCCTTGAGCGAGTGTGAAGAAGGAGGAATTTCTTTATGATAAAATATAAAGTACATGAAGTTGCAAAGGACTTAGGAGTCCAGAGCAAAAAAGTTTCCGACATAGTTGAAAAGTACTGCGGAACAGTTAAAAAATCCATGACAGCTCTGGAGGAAGAGGAGCTCAATCTGGTTTTTGATTACTTTACTCAGGAGAACTCTGTGGAGAACTTTAACGCATACTTTGCTGTGCGTGATAAGGCTTTGGAGGAGAACAAGGCTCAGCCTGAAGAAGCTCCCAAGGAGAAAAAGGCAGAAGAAGCGAGAGCAAAGCAGGAGAAAGCTCAGAAGAGCGAAAAGCCTGATGCATCAAAGCAGCCTCAGAAAGAGACAAAGAAGCCTCAGGAGAATGCAAATAAGGCTCCTGAGATTGACAACACAGCTATCAAGAGCAAGAGAAGCGAAGGAAAAATCGTTGACACCCGCGCAAGCTACGTAAACGTAGAGCGTTACAACGAGAAGTATGACCGAATGGCATACGACAAGGTTCGCTCCGACAGCAATATGTCCAAGGCAAAGCAGAAAATAAACCAGCGCTCACAGCAGAAGGGCAAGCACCGCTCTGCAAAGCGTGAAAGCGAGCAGGAGAGAATGAATCGTATTGCCATGGAGAGAAAGCAAAAGCCCATCACAGTAAAGATTCCCGACGAAATCACAGTTTCCGAGCTTGCTTCAAGACTTAAGGCAACCGTTGCCGAGGTAATCAAGAAGGCATTCCTTATGGGCATGATGGTTACCGCCAACGATAACGTTGATTTCGACACAGCATCTCTTATTGCTATGGAGTTCCACGCAAAGGTTGAGAAGGAAGTTGTTGTAACAATCGAGGAGAGAATTATTGACGACTCCGAGGATAACGAGGAGAACCTCAAGGATCGTGCTCCCGTTGTAGTTGTAATGGGACACGTTGACCACGGTAAGACCTCACTTCTGGACTATATCCGTAACGCAGAGGTTACTGCTTCCGAGGCAGGCGGTATCACTCAGCACATCGGTGCTTACAGAGTTAATGCTCAGGGCAGAGACATCACCTTCCTTGACACCCCCGGTCACGAGGCTTTCACTACCATGAGACTGCGTGGTGCTCAGGTAACAGATATTGCTATCCTTGTTGTTGCTGCAGATGACGGTATTATGCCCCAGACAATTGAGGCTATCAACCACGCAAAGGCTGCAGGTGTTTCCGTAATCGTTGCCATAAACAAGATGGATAAGCTGGAAGCAAACCCCGACAGAGTTATGCAGCAGCTCACAGAGCACGAGATCATCCCCGAAGCATGGGGCGGTGACACACCCTGAATGCCCATCTCCGCAAAGACAGGTATGGGTATTGATGACCTTCTGGAGATGGTTATTCTCGTTGCTGATATGAAGGAGCTTAAAGCTAACCCCGACCGTGCCGCAAAGGGTACAGTTGTTGAGGCTCGTCTTGACAAGGGCAGAGGCCCCATTGCTACCATCCTCGTTCAGAACGGTACACTCCGTACCGGCGACATCGTTGTTGCAGGTACTGCAGTAGGCCGTGTTCGTGCAATGACCAACGAGAGAGGCGAGAAGGTCAAGGAGGCAGGTCCCTCCGTTCCCGTTGAGATTACAGGTCTTGCAGAGGTTCCCACCGGTGGCGATACCTTCAACGCAGTTTCTGACGAGCGTCTTGCTCGTGAGCTTGTTGAGCAGAGAAAAGCTCAGAAGAAGGAAGAACTCTTCAATTCCAGAACAAAGGTAAGCCTTGATAACCTCTTCGACCAGATGAAGCTGGGTGACATCAAGGAGCTCAAGATTATTGTTAAGGCCGACGTTCAGGGCTCTGTTGAGGCTGTCAGACAGTCCCTCGAGAAGCTCTCAAACGAAGAGGTGCGTGTTGCAGTTATCCACTCAGGCGTTGGTGCTATCAACGAGTCTGACGTAATGCTTGCAAACGCTTCCAATGCCATTATCGTAGGCTTTAACGTACGTCCCGACTCAGTAGCTTCAACAAACGCAGAGCGTGACGGCGTTGATATGAGAATGTACACAGTTATCTACGACTGCATTGAGGAGATCGAGTCCGCTATGAAGGGTATGCTCGCTCCCAAGAAGCGTGAGGTACAGCTGGGCTACGCTGAGTGCCGTAATGTTATCAAGATCAAGTCCATCGGCACCATCGCAGGCTCCTACGTTAAGAACGGTAAGATTACAAGAAATGCCCTTGTCCGTGTTGTACGTGACGGTATCATCATTGCTGAGGACAGCATTGCATCTCTCCAGAGATTCAAGGATGCCGTTAAGGAGGTAGCAGAAGGCTACGAGTGCGGTATCGGACTTGAGAGATTCTCCGACCTTAAAGAGGGAGATATCTTTGAGGCATACATTATCGAAGAATATCGTGAGGACTGATAAAATTGGCAAATCACAAATTATCGAGAACCACTGAGGACATCAAAAGAGAGCTCACGGCTATATTCCGTGAGCTCAAGGACCCTCGTGTGCAGGGGGCTTTTGTGTCCATAATCAGAGTAGAGGTCACAAACGACCTCTCTTACTGCACAGTATATATAAGTGCCCTTGAGGGTATGGAGAGAGCACAGGAGGCGGTAAAGGGGCTTAAGTCCGCCGCAGGATTTATCCGCTCGGAACTGGGCAGGAGACTCACCATCCGCCACGTACCCTCCCTTATTTTCAAGGCAACAGATTCCATCGAGTATAGTGCGTCTATCTCAAGGATTCTCCATGACCTTGAGAAGAAGAGACCTCAGGAGGACACATCGGAGGACTCAGATGACTGACCTTAAAGCAGTAGCAGAGCTCCTTCTTGCAAAGGACAACATTGAAATTCTCACTCACCATTATCCTGACGGGGACACCTTAGGCTCTGCCTATGCACTTTGCCTTTCTCTTCAGTCTTTGGGTAAGAACGCAAGAGTTATTACCAGCGGAAGTGTGGGTGCTAAGTATGACTTTCTCAAAGAGGGCGTGAAAGCACAGAGCTTTGAGAGAGAGTACGTTGTGAGTGTGGATGTGGCTTCTCCTTCCCTTCTCGGAGAAAACCGAGAGGAGTACGAGGGCGTTATCGACCTGTGCCTTGACCACCACGGCACTAATAATATCGTAGCTAAGGAGAGCTTTATAGACCCCTCCTCCGCAGCGGCGGCTGAGATCATCTTTGAGCTTATAAAGGAGCTCAAAGCAGAGATTACCCCTCAGATAGCAAACTGTATTTATACAGGTGTTTCTACCGATACGGGATGCTTCCGCTACACAAACACAACCGCAAAGAGCCTGCGTATTGCCGCAGAGCTTGTGGAGCTGGGTGCGGATTTTGCAGATATCAATTTCCGTATGTTTGAGCTCAAGACTCCTGCACAGCTTAAGCTCGAGTGTATGGTTTACAATACCCTTGAATATCATTATGACGGAAAGCTTGCGCTTATTTACGTTACAACCAAGATGCTTGAAAGCCTCGGCCTTACCGACGATGACGTGGACGGACTTGCATCCATTCCCCGCAGAATCGAGGGTGTGCTTCTGGGACTTACCCTGAGAGAAAAGAAGGACGGTACCTTCAAGATTTCTGCCCGCAGTAACGGAAACGTTAATGCCGCAGAATTTTGCAAAAATTTCTCAGGAGGCGGACATCCTGCAGCGGCAGGCTGCACCATAGAGGGAGACCTTGAGAGCGTAAAAGAGAAGCTTATTAAAGCGGCTGAGAATGTGTTATGAATGGTGTAATTGTTGTAAATAAACAGAGGGAGTTTACCTCCTTTGATGTGGTTGCCGTAATGAGGAAAATTACGGGAATCAGGAAAATCGGGCATTGCGGTACACTTGACCCCAATGCAACGGGAGTACTTCCTTTGCTTCTCGGTAAAGCCGCAAAGGCTCAGGACATTCTCCCCAACCACGATAAATCCTATGTGGCCACCTTTAAGCTGGGACTTCTGACAGATACCCTCGATATCTGGGGAAAGTTGCAGAGCGAGGAGAAAACCTCGGTCAAAAAGGAAGACCTTCTCAGAGTTATCCCCGAATTTTTGGGGGAGACAGAGCAGATTCCTCCCATGTTCTCAGCGGTGCAGATAGACGGAAAACGTCTCTACGACCTGGCTCGTCAGGGCATCGAGGTTGAGAGAAAGCCCCGAAAGATTACTGTCTATTCCCTTGAGCTTCTTGAGTTTTCAGAGGATACTCAGGAGGGAAAACTTAAGGTTTCCTGCTCCAAGGGTACCTATATCCGCACACTTATAGACGATATTGCGAAGAAGCTGTGCTCTGGAGGCTGTATGACCTCTTTAGTGAGAGACTCCGCCTGCGGATTTTCCCTCGAGGATGCCTATACTCTCGATGAGCTCAGAGAGCTTTTTGAAAAGGGTGAGGGAGAGAAAGCACTCCTCTCAACGGAGAGCCTTTTTGTGAGATACAAAGAAGTGAATGTCTCCCTTCTTCAGGCAAAGCGCTTTGCAAACGGAGGCGCTCTGGGTGCAGAGAGAATCAAAGAGAAGCCGAAGCTTTCAGACAAAGAAATCCTGAGAGTTGTCTCAAGAGAGAAAAACTTCTGGGGGCTTGGAATCTTTGACGAAGCCTCAAATGAAATAAAAGTATATAAGCAATTCTGCGACTATACAGATCTTGTATGAGCCTTCCCCTCAAAGGGGAAGGCTTCGGAAAAAATAACCGCCGACTATTTAAGTCGGCGGTTTTGCTTTGCCTATGCGGTATTGAATTACTTTATCTTTGCGCTGATGGTGCCTGTGGAGAAGGTCCTTGTCGGTGATTTGATATAGTCCTCGGCGGTAGTAACTACATCAGGAGTATAGATAAGCTCTACGGTTTTTGTCTCGGTACTACCGTCGGTTTTGGTGACGATGATATCAATGAGAGTGCCGTTTATGAGCCTTTCGAATATCTTGTTCTGGTAGTTGAAGAAGCCCACCATATCATCAGCTTTTATATAGCTTCTGAGGGTATCAAGCTCCTGCTCTGTCATAGGCGGATAGGGAACGCCCTTGTAGCCGCTTGCAAGAGAGCTTACCCAGCCGTACTGTCTGTATAGCTCGTCGCTGTCCTCAGCTACAACAATATTTTCAGGGTTATCAAAGCGGGTGCGTCTGTACTCTTCGTAATCGAGGTAGCTATAACTTTTGCTTGCCCACTCTACGTTTTTAAGATATATGGGAGTGAAGGAGAACTGGTATCTGTCTCTTTCCTCGTAGTCCATGGTGAATTCTGTTTTTGCATCTCCAAGGCTTGCGAATATGTGTTTGTAACGGATATCGTCGGTGTCGGGGGGACAGTAGGTTACATTGAGTCCGCCACTGTGCATTTTGTAGGTGATGGTGTCGATATCCTCTCCCACCACATCTATGTGAAGATTCATATAGACGCTTTGGAATGGATGCTTCTGTATCATGTTGAAGTCATTGGCATCCTCATAGAGAATATAGTCGAAGTTATATTCAACTATGGGTTTGGTGGTGCTTTTGATTTCGACGTAAGAATCAGAGCTCAGCTCATCAGCGGAGGCGATGCCGTCCTCATCAAGGGTTTGGGCATTGGCAACTATCATAAAGCCTGAGGAGATTCCCTCGGGTGAGGTTTTGCTTGGCATAAAGCAAATTCCAACAATAAGAATAACAGCAAGACAAGCGGCTATAAGGGAGAGTGTGGGGAAGGTGCGGTGTGACTTGTAGCGGTAATCCTCTTTTTTGTGGGAGTGATAGTCTCTGAGAAGTTTGTCTATTTGTGTGTCGGAGAATTTATTCATGGTTAAGCTCCTTTCTGATTTGTTCTCGGGCAGAATTTAGTCGGGATTTAACGGTGCCCTCGGGAATTTGCAGAATTTCTGCCAGATCCTTTAGCTTGTAGTCCTTGAAGTAGAAGAGGGCGATTACCTGACGTTTCTGCTCATCCAGTTTGCTTATGGCGTTGTGAAGGCTCAGGTAAGCGTCGGTGTCCTCCTGCTTTTCGGGGATGCTCTGAAGAGTGCGCTCAAGCTCCTCTGTGCTTTCAAATATAGCCTGCCTTTTTCTCGACGGCTTTCTGAGCATATCCTTGTGAGTGTTTATGCAAATGCTCCAGAGCCATTTTTCGAAGGGCTTGTGAGGATCGTGTTTTTTATAGTTCTTTATGGCTTTCTCCCATGTTGCCTGATACAGATCCTCTGCGTCATAAGGGGAGGAGCAAAGGGAACTGCAAAGTCGCCCAAGGTCTTTGCCGTGCTTGTTTACGAGTTGGGGAAAATCAGGGTTCATTTGAGTCTCCTTTCTGAAAGCTTTCACTATATAGACGATCTGAATATGATAAAGGTTCATAAAAAACGCCCGACATTTTCTGTCGGACGTTTCTTTTACTCTTTGTTTTCTTCCTTGGGGGCTTTCACTCTGACAAGGAACTCAAGGTCTCGTTCTATTGCATCACGACTATTGCCCCAGTCGAGCCCACGGCTCTGATAGTCAAACATCTTGCAGAAGTGGGAGGTGTCGGAAATCAGAAGCTCCAGCTGTTTTTTGCAAAGGGTGGCGGTGTCTGCGTGAAAATCAGCGAGATACTTTGAGGGCATCTCCTTTGTGGCGTAGCTTGATACCTGACGATAGTGCTCAAGGCAGATGAAATCCTGCTCCTTGTAGAGCTTTCTGAACTCCTCGCTTTTGATCCATTCAGAGAAAACGGTGCGGAGAAAATGCTCCACATCAAACTGAATTCTGTCGCAGATGTAGCAGCTCTGTTGCATCTCTGTAAGCGCCTGAAGCTTTTTCTTGTCGGGCTTGGAGTTTACCTTTTCGGGCAGGTATTTGTCGAGAATTTCCTGAAGGTGCGTCTGCAAAATCAGGGCGTTGGGGAGCCTTTTGCCCACCTCGGTGATTTTTCTGAAATGTCTTTCGCAGAAGCCCTTGAGGTTGGTCTGGACTCTTGTCTCGGGGTCCATCATGGCAGAGCCTGTGATAAAGGCAGAGTACTGGTCCTCCAGCATATCGTACATACGGCAGAAGGGACAGCCGTCCTTAAGCCCCCATATATCGTTAATGGGTATGGTGCAAATGGTTTCTTTCATAGAAAAAACCTCCAAGTTTTTGGAATTTACAAATATATAATAGCATAATCTTCTCAAATATGCTATGATTATTTTATGGGTTTAGAATTCAATCTGAAAGAGTGGAATATATGGAATATACTTTTGAAAACGGTGTGGTGAAGGTTAAAGGCATAAAGGGCTTCTCCCTTCGGGATACTCTCTCCTGCGGACAGAGCTTTCGTTGGCGTGAGCAGGAGGACAAAAGCTTTAAGGGTACTGCTTTCGGCAAAACCGTTACTGTAAGAATCGAGGGGGATGTGTTCTCTTTGGAAGGGACAACCGAGGAGGAATTTACCTCTCTTTGGGTTCGGTACTTTGACCTTGAGACTGACTATATGAAAATAAGAGAGGAGCTTTCCCTTGCTCATCCTGTGCTCTCCGAGGCAGCAACGTTTGCTCCCGGAATCAGGATCCTCGCTCAGGAGCCTTTCGAGGCGCTCATCTCCTTTATTATTTCCCAAAACAACAACATAAAACGCATTGAGGGCATCGTGGAGAGGCTCTGTGAAAATTTCGGCGAAAAAAACGAGCAGGGAGGATATTCTTTTCCGACGGCAGAGAAGCTCTCAACTCTCAGCGAAGAGGAGCTTTCCGTTATCCGTGCAGGCTTTCGCCACAGATATATCCTTGATGCCGCAAGGAAGGTGTGCTCAGGTGAGGTCCAGCTTCAGAGGTGCCGAGAGCTTCCCTTTGAGGAGGCAAAGCGTGAGCTTATGACTATTGTGGGAGTGGGGGAGAAGGTGGCTGACTGTGTGCTACTCTACGGACTTCACAGAACAGAGGCTTTCCCTCTGGATGTGTGGATGAAGAGAGCCATGAAGGTGCTTTTCCCCGATGTAAATCCTCAGAGCTTCGGTAAGTACGCAGGGATTGCTCAGCAGTATATTTTCCACTACTCAAGGCTTCACCCCGAGCTGTTTGAATAAATAAAAAGCAGAAAACAAAAGGCAGAAAACAAAAGGCACAAAACAAAAGGCACAAAGCAAAAAGCCGTCAGGAAAACCTGACGGCCTTTAGTATTTATCCGGGACTTAAAATTAAGCCTTATTAACGGAACCGAAGAGCTCCATCTTCTCTTTTACTGTTGCCTTGATAGCCTCAAAGCCGGGTGCGAGAAGCTTTCTGGGGTCGAAGCCCTTGCCCTGAAGATCCTTGCCTGCTTCAACGTACTCTCTTGTAGCAGCTGCGAAAACGAGCTGGCACTCTGTGTTAACGTTGATCTTGGAAACGCCAAGGTCGATTGCCTTCTTGATCATATCCTCGGGGATACCTGTGCCGCCGTGAAGAACTAAGGGCATATCGCCTGTGAGCTGCTGAATAGCATCGAGAGTCTCGAAAGAGAGACCTGCCCAGTTCTCGGGGTACTTGCCGTGGATGTTACCGATACCTGCTGCAAGCATTGTCACGCCGAGGTCAGCGATCATCTTGCACTCCTGAGGATCTGCACACTCACCTGCACCAACAACGCCGTCTTCCTCACCGCCGATGGAGCCAACCTCTGCCTCGAGGGAGAGACCGAGCTCTTCGCAAGTAGCAACAAGCTCCTTGGTCTTTGCGATGTTCTCGTCGATGGGATAGTGAGAACCGTCGAACATTACGGAAGAGAAGCCTGCAGCGATGCAAGCCTTAGCGCCTTCGTAGGAGCCGTGGTCAAGGTGAAGTGCTACGGGAACGGTGATACCGAGCTCGTCGAGCATACCGTTAACCATACCAACTACGGTCTTGTAACCGCACATATACTTGCCTGCGCCCTCAGAAACACCGAGGATAACGGGGGAGTTGCACTCCTGAGCTGTGAGCAGAATAGCCTTTGTCCACTCAAGGTTGTTGATGTTGAACTGGCCTACTGCGTAGTGACCTGCCTTTGCTTTTGTAAGCATTTCTTTTGCATTAACAAGGGGCATAATTCATTTCCTCCAAAATATAAATTTTTTAAGAATGTGTTTCACATACACACTTATTATACAATAATCTTTCCCAAATATAAAGACCTATTTTGAAAAAATTGTTGATTTATCCATTTTTATCATAAAAAGCCCTGAAGCTCTTCATTTTATGGTGACTATCCCTCGTTTTTCTTGAACTTTATATAATAGAGTGATATAATCAGGGGTGGATGGTGAGAGGTAATCTTACTTGCAGGCAGAGGTTTTAGAAAACCTTTAATAAAGATGAAATTAAAAAGAACAATAAAACGGAGGTTCAAAAAAATGCCATTTATAAATACTAAAGTTACAACAGAGATTACAAGAGAGAAAGAGGAAGTACTGAAAGCTCGCTTCGGCAAGGCTTTGTCCCTTATCGGCAAGCCCGAGGCATATCTTATGCTCTCTTTTGAGGAGAATCAGAGAATGTGGTTCGGAGGCTCAGATGATGAGGACTCAGCCTTCGTGGATGTAAGCATCCTCCACACAGCAAGTAGAAGTGCCTACGAAAAGCTCACCGAGGAGCTTTGCACCATTTTGGAGGAGGAGCTCTCCATTCCCCAGAGCAGAATCTACGTAAAATATGAGGAAACAGAAAACTGGGGCCACGCAGGCTATATGTTTTAAGAGGTAGAATATGAAAAGCTTCAGAAAAGAACTCTGGTTCAATATTCCAAAGAGAAGAGGACTTGTGAACATAACAAGAGATGTGCAGAGTGCCATTGATGAAAGCGGTGTGAAAGAGGGACTTGTCCTTGTGAATGCCATGAACATCACCGCTTCTGTTTTCATCAACGATGACGAATCGGGACTTCACAGAGACTATGAAAGATGGCTCGAGAAGCTTGCTCCCGAGAAGCCCTACTCCCAGTATGATCACAACGGCTTCGAGGACAATGCTGACGCTCACCTCAAGAGAACAATTATGGGCAGAGAGGTAGTCTGCGCCATTACAAACGGCAGACTTGATTTCGGCACCTGGGAGCAGATATTCTACTATGAAATGGACGGCAAAAGAAACAAGCACGCCCTCATAAAAATTATCGGCGAATAACAGGAGAAATGTATGAAAAGTTTTACTCTCAAAGAGGCGCTCAAAGCAACCTCGGGACAGTATTTCGGTGACCTTTCACTTCTTTCACGGGAGCTTTCACAGATTACCACCGACTCGAGAAAAGTAAAGAAAGACTCTCTCTTTGCGGCTATTGCAGGGGAGAGGGTGGACGGACACAGCTTTATCCCTCAGTGTATGGAGATTGGCGCTCTCTGCGCTCTCTGCGAAAAGGCTCCCGAAGGAGACACTCCCTACATTCTGGTGCCCTCCACAAAGAAAGCTCTGCAGGAAATTGCAAAGTCCTACCGAGAGAAATTTACCATTCCCTTTATCGGAATCTCAGGCTCTGTGGGAAAGACAACCACCAAGGAAATGATAGCATCCGTACTTTCTGTGAAATATAATGTTATGAAAACTCAGGGAAACTTCAATAATGAGTTGGGAGTGCCCTTTACTCTCTTTACCCTTGAGGATGACCACGAAATCGCCGTAGTGGAGATGGGAATTTCCGACTTTGGCGAGATGAGCCTGCTTTCATCAATGTCTCAGCCCGATGTCTGTGTGCTTACAAATATCGGAAGCTGTCACCTTGAGAATCTCAAAAACCTTGAGGGCGTGAGAAGAGCCAAGACCGAGATGTTTTCCTATATGCGTGAGGGCGGTGAGGTTATTCTATCAGGGGATGACCCTCTCCTTCGTGAAATAGAGGAAGTCAGAGGAGAGAAGCCTCTCTTCTTCGGTCTCTCAGAGGGCTGTGATTTCTTCGCAAAGGATATTGTGAGCAACAACTCTGACAAGACGGAGTTTACGGTCTGCTACGAGGGCGGGTCCTTCAGAGCCACCGTCTATGCTCTCGGCAAGCACATGGTGACAAATGCTCTCTCAGCAGCGGCTATCGGCAAGAAGTTCGGACTTACCGATGAGGAAATAGCAAAGGGTATTGAGAATTATAGGCCCGCAGGTAGCCGTCAGAATGTTATAAAAACGGAGAAACTCACTATTATAGATGACTGCTACAATGCAAACCCCGTCTCCATGAAGGCGTCTATGGATACCCTCGCAGGCTTTGAGGGCAGAAGAGTTGCCATAGTGGGCGATATGAAGGAGCTAGGCGAAAATGAGAAGGAGCTTCACCGAGAAATCGGCAGATTTGCTGTGGAGAAAAAGCTTGACCTTGTTATTGCAATAGGTGAGCTTTCCCTTGAAATCTACAAGGAAGCAAGACCTCATATCGACGCTGAGTGGTTCTCCTCCGTTGAAGAAGCAAAGCTTGAGATGCACGAGATGCTCACCATCGGCGACACCGTGCTTGTGAAAGCCAGCCACTCCATGAAATTTGATGAGATAGTAGAGTACATAAAGGAAATGTAAAAATAAAACCCGAAGCGGTACATATCATCCGCTTCGGGTCTTTTTATATTCTGTAAAATCTTTTTGAGTTTTCGGTTGTGATGTCAAGTATCTCCTGAGTTTTCATACCTCGAAGTTCTGCGATTTTCTGTGCGGCATAGATGATATAGTCGCTTTGATTTCTCTTACCCCTGAAGGGTACGGGAGAAAGGTAAGGAGCATCGGTTTCAAGCAAAAGCTTATCAAGAGGAACAACCTCTGCCACCTCAACGGAGTGTCTTGCGTTCTTGAAAGTAACCGTACCGCCCAGAGAAATGTAGCAGTCAAGTCTCAGTATCTCCTTTAAAAACTCCGCAGAGCCCGAGTAGCAATGAAGGAGAGCACTCTTGGGTCTGTACTTTTTGAGAAATCTGAGGGTGTCGCCGTGAGCTTCTCTGTCGTGGATAACAACAGGAGCGTTGAGGTCGCCTGCAAGAGAGAGCTGCTCAGCGAAAATCCTCTGCTGAGGGTCTTTTGGGATATCCCAGTAGTAGTCAAGACCTATCTCGCCTATGGCAACTATCTTCTTTTGCTCTGTGTAGAGCTTTGCAAGAGTATCGAGGTAGTTATCGGGGAGGTTTTCAATATTCTCGGGATGAATTCCCACAGCGCCGTAGAAGATGGGATACTTCTCTGTAAAGGAGAGAACCCTCTGTGAGGTGGGGATGTCTACTGAAGCGTTCACAACACCGCAGACTCCGTTTTCTTCAATAGCTTTGATGACTTCCTCTCTGTCCTCAGAGAATTTCTCGTCATCGTAGTGTGCGTGGGAATCAAAGATATTATTAAACTCGCTCATGGCTTAGTGAATCTTTGCGCCGTTTTCCATACCGTCAACGAAGATAACCTTAACAGTATCGTCGGTGTCAGCAGCAAGGATCATTCCGTGGCTCTCAACACCGCAGAGGGTAGCGGGCTTTAAATTCTGCACGAGAATAATCTTCTTTCCAAGAAGCTCCTCGGGCTTATAGTAGAGAGCAATTCCTGAAGCAACTGTGCGAGCTTCCCCTGAGCCGTCGTTGAGGGTGAGCTTTAAGAGCTTCTTTGCCTTCTTAACGGGCTCGCAGGCGGTGATTTCTGCAACTCTCAGGTCAACCTTTGAGAAGTCCTCAATGCCGATTTTTGCAATGCCTGAGTAGTCAACAAGCTCCTTCTGTTCCTGAGCCTGAGCCTTCTTTACGTTCTCCTCGATAATTGCGTTGAGCTCCTCGATTTCCTTATCTACGTCGATTCTGGGGAAGAGCACCTCGCCACGCTGTACCTTTGTGTCAAGAGGAAGAACATTCCACTTGGAAGCGTTTTCGTAGGTAGCAACCTCTGTGGCACCTATCTGCTCGAATACCTTGGGCATTGTGGTGGGCATAAAGGCAGAGAGGAGGGTGGAAGCGATTCGGATAGATTCAAGAAGATTGTAGAGAACAGTTGCAAGGCGGGCCTTCTTAGTCTCGTCCTTGCCGAGTACCCAGGGAGTTGTCTCGTCGATGTATTTGTTTGCTCTGGAGACTAATTTGAAAATCTCTGCGAGAGCATTGTTTATCTGAGTTTTTTCGATATAAGCGTCAACATTCTGACGAAGCTCCAGACCCGTTTTGATGAGGTCCTCGTCGAATTCGCCTTCCTCTCTCTCGGTGGGGAGAGTGCCCCCGAAGTACTTGTCAATCATTGCAACAGTACGGGAGACAAGGTTTCCAAGGCCGTTTGCAAGGTCGGAGTTGATGCGGTTTATCATAATTTCATTGGAGAAGGAGCTGTCTGCGCCCAGAGCCATCTCCCTGAGGATGTGATAGCGGATAGCGTCAGCGCCGTAACGCTCGCCGAGAACAAAGGGGTCAACAACGTTGCCGAGAGACTTGCTCATCTTCTGACCGTTGAAGGTGATCCAACCGTGAACAGCAAGGTGCTTGGGAAGAGGCAGGTCAAGGGCCATAAGCATTGCAGGCCAGATGATAGCGTGGAATCTCATAATGTCCTTTGCAACCATGTGGGTGTCTGCAGGCCAGTATTTATCGTAGTCGGAGTAAGCGTTGTTTTCATAGCCCAGAGCGGTGATGTAGTTGGAGAGAGCATCGATCCAAACGTAAACAACGTGTTTCTCGTCAAAGGTTACGGGAACGCCCCAGGTAAAGCTTGTACGAGATACGCAGAGGTCCTCAAGACCGGGCCTTATGAAGTTATTTACAAGCTCAACTGCGCGGGTTTTGGGCTGAAGGAAATCGGTCTCTGTGAGAAGCTTCTCGATTCTCTCTGCAAAGTCGGACATTCTGAAGAAGTAGGACTCCTCCTTAGCCTCGATAACCTCTCTTCCGCATTCGGGACATTTGCCGTCAATAAGCTGACTCTCGGTCCAGAAGCTTTCGCAGGGAGTGCAGTATTTGCCCGAGTATTCGCCCTTGTAGATGTAGCCCTTGTCGTAGAGAGCCTTGAAAATCTTCTGAACGGACTCAACGTGGTAGTCGTCGGTGGTGCGGATATATCTGTCATAGTCGATGTTCATATAGTCCCAGAGCTTCTTGAAAATCTCAACGATCTCATCAACATACTCTTTGGGAGTGATGCCTCTGTCTTTGGCTTTTTCTTCAATCTTCTGACCATGCTCGTCAGTACCGGTGAGGAACATTACGTCATAGCCCTGCATTCTCTTGTAGCGGGCGATGGAATCGCAGGCAACTGTGGTGTAGCAGTGGCCGATGTGGGGATTTCCGGAAGGATAGTAAATGGGTGTTGTGATATAAAAAGGCTTTTTCTCACACATAATCAAAACTCCTCATTAAAAAATTCAGTATAATATTTCATTATAGCATAAAAGCGTAAAATTGCAATATAATATGGTATGAGATTTTGAAAGTAAATAAAGGCTTAAAGGTGCATTGTGCTTTGCATTCTCCCGACTTTGGAAAAAACAGAAAGAAAAGGCTTGACAAATGCCCAAATAAATGGTAGTATAATATGCGCTGACAGTTCAGCAACCTATATATCGCGGAGTGGAGCAGTTGGTTAGCTCGTCGGGCTCATAACCCGAAGGTCGTTGGTTCAAATCCTTCCTCCGCAACCAAAGAAAGACTCCCACACCAAAAGGTGTGGGAGTTTTCTTTTGCTATGGGGTTTTAATCTGCGGCTTTAGATTATGAGTCCGACGAGCGTAGCTCGATGGGGAAAGCGCCCGACCGCCGCCGGGGGCGGATGCAGGGGGGGCGGTGTGGCGCAGCGGTCGAAAAAATCAAGGAGTAGTGCGAAAGCACCCGAAGATTTTTTCGGGAACCGCAAGAGGGGCGAGCTTTCCAAAGAATCCGAGAAACAGAAAAAGCATAATCCTTCCTCCGCAACCACGTCGTCGCAAACTTTCACTCGTTTGCGACATTTTTTGCGAAAATTTCGCTCAACTCGTTTTTTTGCTCCTCCTCTCCCCAAAATCTCAGATTTCGGGGACCCCGGTTTTAGCTTTGATACAATCGTGGGGTAGAGGTTTCGTCGTTTTATCGTTAAATTTTAGCGAAAAGATAAGTAAATAAGCCAAGAATAAAAACAAGCGTTGCATTTTGGGGAAATTCCGCCCATCCTGCAACGCTTTTTTACTTTGTGATATTGTGTTTTTACCGGCGATTGTACTGATTCTCCGGCATTTACCCCAAACCAATCGTTAAATTATAGGGTTATCGTTAAACGGCTGATTTGGTATCGACAAATTGGAATTCATCTGACATATCCCATTCTCATAAAATAATCATTGAAGCGTTGTTTTTGGACATCAATCATATCATTTGAATTTACAAATTCAATGAAGTCTTTTTCTGACACCCACTTATAAGAAATAGTTTCACCTTTTTGTAAAGTGATTTCTGTCTTATCACAATCAGTAACGCAAAGAAAACTAATAAATATTGTATCCCTTGTGGAGTGCTGACCAATAAACTCAAAAGAATCTGATACTATACCTGTTTCTTCGAGGAGCTCTCTTTTTACGCACGCCATCATATCTTCGCCTTTTAGTGCAGAACCACCTGCAGTTGCTTCATAATAGCCTCCATAGTTCGGTTTGCAAAAATCTCTCTGCATCAGAAGGTAATCACCGTCAACGTGTCGTACCAACACATCGGTTGCCAGATGGTACAACCCCTTTGGGATTTGCTTACCTCTGACTAAATCCTGATTTGCAAGAGTCCCATCAATAAAGTATCCGTCCCAAATCTCCATGATATTCACCTCGTCAAATTCTTATTTCTCGAACAGATTATATCGTTTTTCTGAATCCAAATCAAGGCGAAGCCTTGTATATCATCAATTCCGAAGGAATTGCATATCATCAACACGAAGTGTTGTATATCATCAATCCGCAGGGAAAAGATGCACGCTGATGCGTGATGATATACCAATCCTGCGGATTGGATAAAAAAGAACGAA